>NZ_DASUHS010000273.1:0-70393 GCF_036273375.1 Mycobacterium sp.
TTGCGACGCATCTGGGCCAAAGACCTTGACGCCCAAACCCTTTACGAGCTGCTCAAGCTACGGGTTGAGGTGTTCGTTGTCGAACAGGCGATCCCGTATCCGGAGCTGGACGGGCGTGACCTGCTCGCCGAAACCCGGCACTTCTGGCTGGAAACGCCCGCCGGCGAGGTGATCTCGACGCTGCGGCTGATGGAGGAGCACGCCGGGGGTGAGAAGGTGTTCCGGATCGGGCGGCTGTGCACCAAGCGCAATGCGCGCGGTCAGGGTCACACCACCCGGCTGCTGCGTGCGGCGCTGGCCGAGGTGGGTGACTACCCGTGCCGGATCAATGCGCAGGCCTATCTGGCGGACATGTACGCCCAGCACGGATTCGTCCGCGACGGCGACGATTTCATCGACGACGGCGTCCCGCACGTGCCCATGCTACGGCCCGGCTCGGGCTTGGCGGTGAAGCCGTGAAGCCCTATCCGTTCAGCGCGATCGTCGGCCACGACCGGCTGCGCCTGGCCCTGCTGCTGTGCGCCGTGCGCCCGGAGATCGGTGGCGCGCTCATCCGCGGCGAGAAGGGCACCGCCAAGTCGACAGCCGTGCGTGGCCTTGCGGCGTTGCTGTCCGAGGCTACCGGCAGCGATGCCGGCCTGGTCGAAATGCCGCTCGGGGCAACCGAAGACCGGGTGATCGGCTCGCTGGACCTGCAGCGGGTGCTGCGCGACGGCGAGCACGCCTTCTCGCCGGGCCTGCTCGCTCGCGCGCACGGCGGCGTGCTCTATGTCGATGAGGTCAACCTGCTGCACGATCACCTGGTCGATGTGCTGCTCGATGCCGCGGCTATGGGGCGGGTGCACATCGAACGCGACGGCATCTCGCATTCGCACGAGTCCCGGTTCGTGTTGATCGGCACCATGAATCCCGAAGAGGGCGAACTGCGTCCACAGCTGCTGGACCGGTTCGGGCTCACCGTGGACGTCCACGCGTCGCGTGACGTCGACGTGCGGGTGCAGGTCATCCGGCAGCGGATGGCGTACGAGGCCGACCCGGACGGTTTCGCCGAGCGTTTTGCCCACGCCGATGCCGAGCTGGCCCGGCGGATCGCTACGGCGCGTGCGCTCATCGATGATGTGGTGTTGCCCGACAACGAATTACGGCGCATCGCGGGGCTGTGCGCGGCGTTCGACGTCGACGGCATGCGCGCCGATCTGGTCGTGGCCCGCACCGCCGTCGCGCACGCGGCTTGGCGCGGCGCGCACACCGTTGAGGAAGAGGACATCCGGGTGGCGGCCGAACTGGCGTTGCCGCATCGGCGCCGCCGCGATCCATTCGACGATCCGGGCATCGACCGCGACCAGCTGAACGAGGCCCTGGCGCGAGCCGGTTCCGATTCGGACCCAGATCCCGATCCACCCGGCGGCGGACAGTCCAATCAGTCGGAACAGGATGCACCCCAACGGAACTCGCCGGACAACGCCAAGCCGCAGCGACCGAAGAGCATGCCCAGCGCGCCGCCGTCGAAAACCTTTCGCACCCGCGCGCTACGGGTTCCGGGTGTTGGGGAGGGGGCCCCCGGACGACGGTCGCGGGCCCGAAACGCCAGCGGAAGCGTCATCGCCGCCGCCGATACGGACGACGCGAGTTGCGCGGGGCACGGATTGCATCTGTTCGCCACCCTGCTTTCGGCCGCCGAGCGCGGCGGTGCCGGACCGCTGCGGCCGCAGCCCGACGATGTGCGCCGCGCCATGCGCGAGGGACGCGAAGGCAACTTAGTGATCTTCGTCGTGGACGCGTCGGGTTCGATGGCCGCGCGCGATCGCATGGCGGCGGTCAACGGCGCCACGCTGTCCCTGCTGCGCGACGCGTATCAGCGTCGCGACAAGGTCGCCGTAATCACCTTCCGCGAACAGCAAGCACGGCTGTTGTTGCCGCCGACCTCGTCGGCGCACATCGCCGGGCGGCGACTGGCCCGGTTCGACACCGGCGGCAAGACCCCACTGGCCGAAGGCCTGCTGGCCGCGCGCGAACTGATCGTCCGGGAGAAGGCGCGTGACCGGGCGCGGCGTTCGCTGGTGGTGGTGCTGACCGACGGCCGGGCCACCGCCGGCCCGGATCCGTTGGGCCGCACCCGAACCGCGGCGGCCCGGTTGGTCGCCGAAGGTACCGCCGCGGTGGTCGTCGACTGTGAAACGTCTTTTGTGCGGCTGGCCCTGGCCGAGCAACTGGCCCGCCAACTCGGCGCGCCGGTCATCCGGCTCGAGCAGTTGCACGCGGATTCCTTGACGCGTGCGGTGCGCGACGCGGCCTGAGCGGAAAGGACAAGCGCTGATGCCACAAGGCGCTCCACTGCAAGTTCCCGATGACGGCCTGACCACGCGGGCGCGCCGTCACACGCCCGTGCTGGCCGTGCACACCGGCACGGGCAAGGGAAAGTCCACGGCGGCGTTCGGAATGGCGTTGCGGGCCTGGAATGCCGGGCTGTCCGTGGCGGTGTTCCAGTTCGTCAAGAGCGCCAAGTGGAAGGTGGGCGAGGAGGCCGTCTTCGCCCGGCTGGGCCAGCTGCACGATCAGCACCAGATCGGCGGTCCCGTCGAATGGCACAAGATGGGTGCGGGCTGGTCCTGGACCCGCAAGGCGGGCAGCGACGTCGATCACGCGGCGGCGGCGGCCGACGGCTGGACGGAGATCGCGCGCCGGCTCGCCGATCAGCGTCACGACTTCTACGTCCTGGACGAGTTCACCTATCCGCTCAAGTGGGGTTGGGTGGACGTCGACGAGGTGGTGGAGCTGCTAGCGTCGCGGCCCGGTCATCAGCACGTGGTCATCACCGGACGCGACGCGCCGCGGCGCCTGATCGACGCGGCCGACCTGGTGACCGAGATGGCCAAGGTCAAGCATCCGATGGACGCCGGGCGTAAGGGACAGAAGGGCATCGAGTGGTGAGTGTTCCCGCTGTCGTCATCGCCGCTCCTGCGTCCGGCACCGGAAAGACCACGGTGGCAACGGGTTTGATCGGTGCCCTGCGGCTTGCGGGCCACACCGTGGCGCCGTTCAAGGTCGGCCCGGACTTCATCGATCCCGGCTACCACGGCCTGGCCGCCGGCCGGCCAGGACGCAACCTCGACCCGGTCCTGGTGGGGGAGGATCTGATTGGCCCGCTGTACGCCCACGGCGCAAGTGGCGCGGACATCGCCGTGGTCGAAGGGGTGATGGGGCTGTTCGACGGACGGATCGAGCCCCCCGCCGCGACTCCCGCGTCGGGATCGACGGCCCACGTCGCCGGCCTGCTGGGCGCGCCTGTCGTCCTGGTCGTGGCCGCGCGCGGGCAGAGCCAGAGCATCGCCGCCCTGCTGCACGGCTTTTCGACGTACGACACCGCGACCCGTGTCGCTGGTGTGATCCTGAATCGAGTCGGATCGGCCCGGCATGAGCAGGTGCTGCGGCAGGCCTGCGAGCAGGCCGGTGTCCCGGTGCTTGGCGCCGTCCCGCGGGTGGCCGAATTAGAGTTGCCGACAAGGTATTTGGGTCTGGTCACTGCGGTGGAGTACGGGCAGCGGGCTCGGTTGGCGGTGGATGCGATGACCGCACTGGTCGCTCGCCACGTCGATTTGTCGGCCATCGCCGCGGTCGCCGGAGGCCGGGTCACCAAGCCGCCGTGGGATCCCGCGGCGGCGGTGGGGGAGACGTCCGAGGCGCACGCGAGCGTCGCGGTGGCGGCCGGGAAGGCATTCAGTTTCGGCTACACCGAACACGCGGAGTTGCTGAGGGCCGCCGGCGCCGAGGTCGTCGAATTCGATCCGCTCGTCGATGTGTTGCCCGACGGCACCGACGCGGTGTTGCTCCCCGGCGGTTTTCCCGAACAGTTCACCGCGGAGCTCTCGGCCAATGACGTCGTGCGCCGGCAGATCAACGAACTGGCCGCCGCCGGGGCGCCGATACACGCCGAGTGCGCCGGGCTGATCTATCTGGTCTCCGAGCTCGACGGCCATCCGATGTGCGGTGTGCTGGCGGGGCAGGCGCAATTCACGTCGCGTCTGGCCCTGGCGTATCGCGATGCCGTGGCCGTCGCGGACTCGTCGTTGTACACCGCCGGCCAGCGTGCGGTGGGACATGAATTCCACCGGACCACAGTCACATTCACCGACGACTATCAACCCGCCTGGATGTACCGCGCCCACGACGCCGGCCGGCAGGGCGGTCGGGTGCGCGACGGCGTCGTGCACGCCGGTGTGCACGCGTCATATCTGCACACCCATCCGGCCGCCGCGCCGGAGGCGGTGGCGCGCTTCGTCGCACACGCCAGCGCCCGGCTCCGCCGCGCTCGCGATCGCCACTAGGCTTGCCGGGTGATCGAGAGCGCCTACCTCGTTGGGCTGCGGCTGACCGGCAAAAAGGTCGTCGTAGTCGGCGGCGGCACCGTTGCCCAGCGCCGGCTGCCCTTGCTTATCGCCAGCGGCGCCGACGTTCACGTCATCTCCCGCAGCGCCACCAGGTCCGTCGAGGCGATGACGGGAATCACCCTGGCACTGCGCGAATACCGCGACGGTGACCTCGACGGAGCCTGGTACGCGATCGCGGCCACCGACGACGCGCAAGTGAACGAAGCGGTGGTCGCCGAGGCCGAAAGCCGCCGCATCTTCTGCGTCCGGGCCGACATCGCCGTCGAGGGGACCGCAGTAACCCCAGCGTCTTTCGACTACGCCGGGCTGTCCGTCGGAGTCCTGGCCGGAGGCGACCACCGCCGGTCGGCTGCGATCCGCTCGGCCATCCGCGAGGCGCTGCAGACCGGGCTCATCACGCCCGACAGCCCGGTGAGTTCGGACGTCGTCAAGGGCGGCGTCGCGCTCGTCGGCGGCGGGCCCGGTGACCCCGAACTGATCACCGTGCGCGGCCGGCGTCTGCTGGCCCAGGCCGACGTCGTGGTCGCCGACCGTCTCGCGCCACCGGAACTCCTCGCCGAGCTGCCCCCACACGTCGAAGTCATCGATGCCGCCAAGATCCCGTACGGGCGGGCCATGGCCCAGGACGCCATCAACGACATCATGATCGAACGGGCCCGCGCCGGCAGCTTCGTGGTGCGCCTCAAAGGCGGCGATCCCTTCGTGTTCGCCCGCGGTTACGAAGAAGTGCTGGCGTGCGTCGAGGCCGGAATTCCGGTGACGGTGGTGCCAGGTGTGACAAGTGCCATAGGAGTGCCCGCTTTGGCGGGCGTTCCCGTCACTCATCGGGCGATAAATCACGAGTTTGTGGTGGTCAGCGGCCATCTGCCGCCCGGCCATCCCGAATCGTTAGTGAATTGGGATGCACTGGGCGCGATGTCAGGCACGATCGTTTTGCTGATGGCGGTCGAACGCATCGAACTTTTCGCCGATGCCCTGCTCAGAGGCGGACGACCTGCGGATACTCCGGTGTTGGTGGTTCAGCATGGAACGACCGCCGCTCAACATACTTTGCGGGCTACCCTGGCCGACACGCCCGAGAAGATCCGCGCCGAGGGTATCCGACCTCCCGCGATCATCGTGATCGGTGCTGTCGCGGCCTTCGGGCTTTAAACGATTCTTAAGATTACTGTAAGGTAACCCTTTATGACGGCTCTCAGCGATGCAGAGCGCGCGGTGCAAAAACTGGCCTCGGCGCGCCCCGATCGTCCGGCCCCGGCGAGCGCTGCGCTCCCGGCGGAGACCGCCCCAAAACGGGTCAGCAAGTACTACCCGGCGTGGCTGCCCTCACGACGTTTCATCGCGGCAGTCATCGCCATCGGTGGTATGCAGCTGCTCGCGACCATGGACAGCACCGTCGCCATCGTCGCGCTCCCCAAGATTCAAAACGACCTCAGCTTGTCCGACGCCGGCCGTAGCTGGGTGATCACCGCCTATGTGCTGACCTTCGGTGGCTTGATGCTGCTGGGCGGTCGTCTCGGCGACACCATTGGGCGCAAGCGCACCTTCATCGTCGGTGTCGCGCTGTTCACCATTTCCTCAGTGCTGTGCGCGGTCGCCTGGGACGAGGCGACCATGGTCATCGCGCGGCTCTCGCAGGGGGTAGGTTCCGCCATCGCCTCGCCGACAGGTCTGGCGCTGGTGGCGACCACCTTCCCCAAAGGCCCGGCGCGTAACTTCGCGACGGCGGTGTTCGCCGCGATGACGGCGGTCGGTTCGGTGATGGGCCTGGTGGTCGGCGGGGCGCTCACCGAGGTGTCGTGGCGGCTGGCGTTCCTGGTGAACGTGCCGATCGGCCTGGTGATGATGTACCTGGCCCGCACCGCGTTGCGCGAGACCAACCGCGAGCGCATGAAGCTCGACGCGACCGGGGCCATGCTGGCCACGTTGACATGCACCGCCGCCGTGTTCGCCTTCTCGATGGGGCCGGAAAAGGGCTGGCTGTCGATCACCACCGTCGGCTCGGGCGTGGTGGCCATGGGTGCCGCACTCGCCTTCATCATCGTGGAGCGCACCGCCGAGAATCCCGTCGTCCCGTTCGACCTGTTCCGCGACCGCAACCGATTGGTCACCTTTGCCGCGGTCTTGCTGGCCGGCGGACTCATGTTCAGCCTGACGGTCTGCATCGGTCTGTACGTGCAGGACATCTTGGGCTATAGCGCGCTGCGCGCAGGTGTTGGCTTCATTCCGTTCGTGATCGGGGTGGGCATCGGCTTGGGCGTCTCCTCGCAGTTGGTGTCACGGTTCTCGCCCCGGGTGTTGACGATCGGCGGCGGCTGTCTGCTGCTGGGCGCGATGCTGTACGGCTCGGCATTCATGCACCGCGGCGTGGGCTACTTCCCCAACCTGGTGATGCCGATCGTCATCGGCGGCATCGGCATTGGCATCGTCGGTGTGCCGCTGACTCTGTCGGCGATCGCCGGCGTGGGTTTCGATCAGATTGGTCCGGTGTCGGCGATCGCGCTGATGCTGCAGAGCCTGGGTGGGCCGCTGGTGCTGGCCGTGATCCAGGCGGTGATCACTTCGCGGACCCTGTATCTGGGCGGCACCACCGGCCCGGTGAAATTCATGAACGACGTGCAGTTGTCCGCGCTGGACCACGGCTACACCTACGGCCTGTTGTGGATAGCCGGCGTGGCCGTCATCGTCGGCGGCGCGGCACTGTTCATCGGCTACACCCCCGACCAGGTTGCCCACGCGCAAGAGGTCAAGGAAGCCATCGACGCCGGGGAGCTGTAGCTCACCCCGCACGGGTGCCCTTCGCAGCACGCTGGGTTCGATGGCGGTGGCCTGCCACGCCCAACTTCGTTGCGCTCGCAGTCACCGCTAGGCTGGCCCGCTGTGATTACCCGGATGTCCCAGTTGTTTTTGCGCACCTTGCGCGACGATCCCGCCGACGCCGAAGTCGCCAGCCACAAGCTTTTGATCCGGGCAGGCTACATCCGGCCCGTCGCGCCCGGACTGTACAGCTGGCTGCCGCTGGGATTGCGGGTGCTGCGCCGGATCGAGCGGATCGTCCGCGAGGAGATGAATGCCATTGGCGGGCAAGAGATCTTGTTCCCCGCCCTGCTGCCGCGCGCACCGTATGAGACGACGAACCGGTGGACCGAATACGGCGACTCGGTGTTCCGGCTGCAGGACCGCCGCGGCAATGACTACCTGCTGGGCCCCACCCACGAAGAGCTGTTCACCCTGACCGTCAAGGGCGAATACAGCTCCTACAAAGACTTTCCGGTCCTGCTGTATCAGATCCAGAACAAATATCGTGACGAGGCGCGGCCGCGGGCCGGCATCCTGCGGGTCCGCGAATTCCTGATGAAGGACTCCTATTCGTTCGACATCGACGACGCCGGACTCAAGGCCGCCTACCACGCGCATCGTGAGGCTTATCAGCGCATCTTCTCGCGCCTGGAGGTGCGCTACGTCATCGTCTCCGCCGTGTCGGGCGCCATGGGCGGCAGCGCCTCGGAGGAGTTCTTGGCCGAAAGCGCGGTCGGTGAGGACACCTTCGTGCGGTGCCTGGAGTCCGGGTATGCGGCCAATGTCGAGGCCGTCGTCACCGCCCGCCCGGAGGCGCGGCCCGCGGAAGTAGTGGCCGGGCTACCCGAGGCGGTGGTCCACGACACCGGCGACACCCCGACCATCGCCACCCTGGTGGACTGGGCCAACCAGGCGGACCTGGGCCGCCCCGTCACCGCGGCCGACACGTTGAAGAACGTCATGCTCAAGGTCCGGCAGCCCGGCGGGGAGTGGGAGCTACTGGCTATCGGGGTCCCGGGGGACCGTGAGGTCGACGACAAAAGGCTGGGCGCGGCGCTGGAACCGGCCGAATACGCGCTGCTCGACGACGCCGACTTCGCCAAGTACCCCTTCCTGGTGAAGGGGTATATCGGACCAAAAGCATTGCAAGGCAACGGTGTTCGCTACCTAGTCGATCCGCGGGTAGTGGACGGCACCAGCTGGATCACCGGGGCCGACGAAACCGGGCGGCACGTCGTCGGACTGGTCGCCGGCCGGGACTTCACCGCCGACGGCACCATCGAGGCCGCCGAGGTGCGCGACGGTGATCCCTCGCCGGATGGCGCGGGCCCGCTGGTCTCGGCGCGCGGTATCGAGATCGCCCACATCTTTCAGCTCGGCCGCAAATACACCGACGCCTTCACCGTCGATGTGCTCGGTGAGGACGGCAAGCCAGTGCGCCTGACCATGGGCTCCTATGGCCTCGGGGTGTCGCGGATGGTGGCCGTCATCGCCGAGCAGCACCACGACGAGCTGGGCCTGCGCTGGCCGTCGGCGGTCGCGCCGTTCGACGTCCATCTGGTGATCGCCAACAAAGACGCGGAGGCCCGCACCGGAGCCACCAACCTGGCCGCCGAGCTGGACCGGTTGGGCATCGAGGTGCTGCTCGATGACCGCCCGGCCTCACCCGGCGTGAAGTTCAAAGACGCCGAACTGCTCGGCGTGCCGTGGATCGTCGTGGTGGGGCGGGGCTGGGCCGACGGCGTGGTGGAGCTGCGCGACCGCTTCGGCGGCCACACCCGCGAACTGGCGACGGGGCCGTCGCTGCCCACCGACATCGCGGCGGCCCTCAAGGGCTAGTCGTTGCCGCCGGGGAAGCTCGTCGTGATGGGCCAGGCGCCCAGCACGCGGCTCCACCGGGCTGCCATGACCGCGCTCTGAACCAGGGCCGTCGAGGCGAACGCGCGATCCGCGCCAGTCTCCGCGTGCTCGGCGACCACACGCCACGCGCCCGCGCCGTCGTTCTCCATCCGTGCGGCCAGCCGCGCGGCATCGGCCGGACCGCCGACCACCATCGGCAGCTGGTAGCCGGCCGCGGCGATCGGAGCGGTCACCTTGCGGGCGTTCAGGATCGCGATGACGTCGTCGCGGCGCTGGCGGTGCTGCGCGAGCGCCTCCACCACCATGTCGTTCACACTGGGCGGCGACAGCGCGGACACGATGCCATAGCCGTAGATCGTCGAATGCTCGATGGCCAGCGCGTCGCATAGCGCCGTGTTGTCGGCGTCCTTACCGGAGGTCATATCGACGGCCCCCCCGGCACCAGCGCAACCGTGTACGACGCCGTGCAAGAAGCGGCGATCGAGGCGAGCAGCCCGGCCCGGTAGCCGGGTTCGGTGCCCACCAATCGACTCGCGCTGTCGGCCGAGGCGCGCAACGCGTTGATCACGTCGGACACCGGCGGCGGGGGCGGTGGCGGGCCGGCCGGTTCGGCCTGGCTCGGGCTGGGGCTTTCGCTTGAGGACGACGTGGCGAGCTTGCCGGTCGCGCGCGAGATCTCCGCCGACAGCGCGCGGGCATGCGCGGCGCGCTGGCTGGCCACCACCCCCAGCGCGGCGGCGACCTGCGGCGGGTTCCCGACGGCCGCGGCGGCGGCACCCGCCAGCGCGCTGTCGTGCCGGGCCTGATCGAGCGGCCCGAGCAGTTGCTCGACGGGCGGGGGCTTGGGCGCGGGCTTGCCACAGGCACTCACCACCGCCCCGAGCGCAGCCAAGGCCGCACCACCGACGAGGACATCTCGCCTGTTGACGAACGGAACTGCGCTAGCCACAAGGACATCCTGCCATCGGGGCGATGGCGGGCAAGATGCCAGGACGCGATCACGCCGTCAACCGCGATTCCTGGCGTATCGTGGATAGCTGGTTCTCGCAGAGGGCAGCCACTGACGGCAACGGTCGGCACGGATGTTCCTCCGCCGGGACACCGGAAGCCGCCTTCGAACCCATCGGGGCGCCGACATCCGCCAGATGACCGGACAACTCAAGATGAGGAGCTCGCCGTGACCACCGGGCTACCGTCGCAGACGCAGGTGATCGAGCTACTCGGTGGAGAGTTTGCGCGCGCCGGCTTCGAGATCGAAGACGTGGTCATCGACGCCCGGACCCGCCCACCGCGAATCATGGTGATCGCCGACGGCGACAACGGCCTCGATCTGGACACGGCGGCCACGCTGTCCCGCTCGGCATCGGCGTTGCTCGACGGCCTGGATACCGCTTGCGACCACTACGTGCTCGAGGTCTCCTCGCCCGGCGTGGACCGCCCGCTGACCAGCGCGAAGCACTTCCGTCGGGCCCGCGGCCGCAAGGTCGACGTCGTCCTGTCGGACGGATCGAAGGTGACCGGCCGGGTCGGTGCGACAACCGACGGCGCGGTCGCGCTGGTCGTCCGCGCCGGCCGGGACTGGGCGGTGCGCGAGATCCCATTCGATGGCATTGCGAAAGCTGTTGTCCAGGTGGAGTTTTCGCCTCCTAACCAAGCGGAGCTGGAACTGGCGGGTATGGGTCAGGCCCGGAGGACGGAGACCGGAGCATGAACATCGACATGGGCGCACTGCACGCGATCGAGGTGGATCGGGGCATCTCGGTCAACGAGCTGCTCGAGACGATCAAGTCGGCGCTGCTCACCGCCTACCGGCACACCGAAGGCCACCAGAACGACGCGCGGATCGAAATCGACCGCAAGACGGGAGTCGTCGGGGTGATCGCCCGGGAGACCGACGAAGACGGCAACGTCATCAGTGAATGGGACGACACCCCTGAGGGTTTCGGGCGCATCGCCGCCACCACCGCCCGCCAGGTCATGCTGCAGCGCTTCCGCGACGCGGAAAACGAGCGGACCTACGGCGAATTCTCCACCCGCGAGGGGGAGATCGTCGCGGGCGTCATCCAGCGTGACAGCCGGGCCAACGCGCGCGGCCTGGTCGTGGTCCGGATGGGCACGGAGACGAAGGCCTCCGAGGGCGTGATCCCGGCGGCCGAGCAGGTTCCCGGCGAAAGCTACGAGCACGGCAACCGCGTGCGGTGCTACGTGATCGGGGTGACCCGCGGGGCCCGGGAGCCGCTGATCACCCTGTCGAGAACCCACCCGAACCTGGTCCGCAAGTTGTTCTCGCTGGAAGTCCCCGAGATTGCCGACGAATCGGTGGAGATCGTCGCCGTGGCCCGGGAGGCCGGCCATCGTTCCAAGATCGCGGTGAAGTCCAACCTTCCCGGGCTGAACGCCAAAGGGGCCTGCATCGGTCCGATGGGGCAGCGGGTCCGCAACGTGATGAGCGAGCTCTCCGGCGAGAAAATCGACATCATCGACTACGACGACGACCCCGCGCGCTTCGTCGCCAATGCGCTGTCGCCGGCGAAGGTGGTGTCGGTCTCGATCATCGACCAGGCGGCCCGCGCCGCCCGTGTGGTGGTACCCGACTTTCAGTTGTCGCTGGCCATCGGCAAGGAGGGCCAGAACGCGCGCCTGGCGGCCCGGCTCACCGGGTGGCGCATCGACATCCGCGGGGACTCGCCCGGCGGTCCCGGGGGGCATTCGGAGAGCCAGTCCGAACACGGTGCCACCCACGGAATGGCTCACGACCGCTAGCGGGCCGGCGGGGCCGCACCTGCGCACCCTCGGGTGGTTCTGACCATCGATTCGGTGACGCTAGACTTAGCCGTGATCCAGCGTGAACTTTCGGCTCCCGAAACCAGAAGGTCGCACTGTCATGCGGGTGGACCCGTACGGACATGTGTCGGGTGCCGGAAGCGAGAGCTGGCCGTCAAGCTGCTTCGAGTGGTGGCTGTGCCGAACGGGAACGGCGACTTCGCCGTGATCGTTGACACGGGCAATAGCCTGCCGGGGCGGGGTGCATGGCTGCATCCCGGGCCGCAGTGCGCACAACAGGCAATCCGGCGGCGGGCTTTCACCAAAGCGCTGCGCATCACCGGTTCACCGGATACATCCGCGGTGGTCGAGCACATAGAGTTCCTCTGTGCGCCCGATCGCCCGGCAACAGAACAGGTAGCAAAGAACATGAGCACACCGTGAAGTCCCGATGACTCGCATTCCTATGCGTTACAGCTAATTCCCGAGGCGCGGCCCCACGACTGTCGCCTCATAGACAGGAGATGTAGTGGCAGGTAAGGCCCGCGTACACGAGTTGGCTAAGGAACTCGGTGTAACCAGCAAGGAAGTTCTCGCCCGGCTGAATGATCAGGGCGAATTCGTTAAATCCGCATCGTCGACGGTGGAAGCCCCGGTGGCTCGCCGGCTGCGCGAGTCCTTCGGAGGCGGCAAGGCCGCCGAGAAGGCCCCCGCGAAAGCCGCGGCCAAGGTGCCCGCCGCCAAGGCCCCCGACAAATCGCTCGACAAGGCCCTCGACACCGCCATCGGCAGCGCGGGCGGCAACGGCGAAGCGACGGCGACGCCCGCCAAGGCCGCCGCCCCACCGGCCTCCGCCGCAGCGCCCGCCGAGGCCCCGGCCCGCCCGGGCCCGGCTCCCACACGGCCGTCCGCGCCGTCTCCGGGACAGCCGAAACCGCCAGCGCCCGGGCAGCCACCCGGCCAGGCGCCGCACCCCGGTATGACGCCGGGCCCACGTCCGGGCCCAATGCCCAAGCCCCGCGCCCCGCGCGTGGGCAACAACCCGTTCTCGTCGGCGCAACCCGTCGACCGGCCCATCCCGCGCCCGCAGGCGCCCCGTCCGGGAGCTCCCCGGCCGGGCGCCCCGCGGCCCGGCGGCGCTTCCCCGGGCAACATGCCGCCCCGACCCGCCGGTGCCGGTGGGCCGGGCCGCCCGGCTCGGCCCGGCGCCCCGCGTCCCGGCGGTGGCCGTCCCGGTGGTCCGGGCGGTCGTGACGGAGGCGGCGGCGGCAACTACCGCGGCGGCGGTGGCGGCGGAGTCGGTGCCCCGCCCGGAGGCGGCGGCGGCGGTTTCCGTGGCCGTCCGGGTGGCGGTGGCGGCGGTGGCCGTCCCGGCCAGCGCGGCGGTGCCGCCGGAGCTTTCGGCCGTCCCGGCGGTGCGCCGCGACGGGGCCGCAAGTCGAAGCGGGCGAAACGCGCCGAATACGAGAATATGCAGGCGCCCGTCGTCGGCGGTGTGCGGTTGCCGCACGGTAACGGCGAGACCATCCGGCTGGCTCGCGGCGCGTCGCTGAGCGACTTCGCCGACAAGATCAACGCCAACCCGGCCTCGCTGGTGCAGGCGCTGTTCAACCTCGGCGAGATGGTCACCGCCACGCAATCGGTCGGCGACGAGACGCTCGAGCTGCTGGGCAGCGAGATGAATTACGTTGTCCAGGTCGTCAGCCCCGAGGACGAGGACCGCGAGCTGCTGGAGTCCTTCGACCTGAGCTACGGCGAGGACGAGGGTGGCGAGGAAGACCTGCAGACCCGGCCGCCGGTGGTGACCGTGATGGGTCACGTCGACCACGGTAAAACCCGACTGCTGGACACCATCCGGAATGCCAGCGTTCGCGAGGCGGAGGCGGGTGGCATCACCCAGCACATCGGTGCTTACCAGGTGTCCGTCGACTTCGACGGCACCGAGCGGCCGATCACGTTCATCGACACCCCGGGTCACGAGGCGTTCACGGCGATGCGTGCCCGTGGTGCCAAGGCCACAGACATCGCGATCCTGGTAGTCGCCGCCGACGACGGCGTCATGCCGCAGACGGTGGAGGCGATCAACCACGCGCAGGCGGCCGATGTGCCGATCGTGGTGGCGGTCAACAAGATCGACAAGGAAGGCGCCGACCCGGCCAAGATCCGCGGCCAGCTCACCGAATATGGTTTGGTGGCAGAGGATTTCGGTGGCGACACGATGTTCGTCGACATCTCGGCCAAGCAGGGCACCAACATCGAGGCGCTGGAAGAGGCGGTGCTGTTGACCGCCGACGCCGCCCTGGACCTGCGGGCCAACCCCGATATGGAAGCCCAGGGTGTGGCGATCGAGGCGCACCTGGACCGCGGTCGCGGACCGGTGGCCACCGTGCTGATCCAGCGCGGCACGCTGCGCGTCGGTGACTCGATCGTCGCCGGCGACGCCTACGGCCGGGTTCGCCGCATGGTCGACGAGCACGGCGAGGACGTCCATGAGGCGCTGCCGTCGCGGCCGGTGCAGGTCATCGGCTTCACGTCGGTGCCCGGCGCCGGTGACAACCTGCTGGTGGTCGACGAGGACCGCATCGCGCGCCAGATCGCCGACAAGCGCAGCGCGCGCAAGCGCAACGCGCTGGCGGCGCGTTCGCGTAAGCGGATCAGCTTGGACGATCTGGATGCCGCGTTGAAGGAGACGTCGCAGCTCAACTTGATCCTCAAGGGCGATAACGCCGGTACGGTCGAGGCGCTGGAAGAGGCGCTGATGGGAATCCAGATCGACGACGAGGTGGAGCTGCGCGTCATCGACCGCGGTGTCGGTGGCATCACCGAGACCAACGTCAACCTGGCGTCCGCCTCCGACGCGGTGATCATCGGCTTCAACGTGCGTGCCGAGGGCAAGGCGACGGAGCTGGCCAACCGCGAAGGCGTGGAGATCCGCTACTACTCGGTGATCTACCAGGCCATCGACGAGATCGAGAAGGCCCTGCGCGGCATGCTCAAGCCGATCTACGAGGAGAGCCAGCTGGGTCGCGCCGAGATCCGGGCGATCTTCCGATCCTCCAAGGTCGGCATCATCGCCGGCTGCATGATCAGCAGCGGCATCGTGCGCCGCAACGCCAAGGCGCGGTTGCTGCGGGACAACATCGTGGTCACCGACAACCTCTCGATCACCTCGCTGCGACGGGAGAAGGACGACGTGACCGAGGTCCGCGAGGGCTTCGAGTGCGGTATGACGCTGGGGTACTCCGACCTCAAAGAAGGCGACATCATCGAGTCCTACGAGTTGGTCCAGAAGGAGCGCACCTGATGGCCGACCCGGCCCGGGCGCGCCGTTTGGCCAAGCGGATCAACACGATCGTCGCCTCGGCGATCGAGTTCGAGATCAAGGATCCCGGGCTGGATGGGGTCACCATCGTCGACGCGAAGGTGACCGCCGATCTGCACGATGCGACGGTGTTCTACACGGTGATGGGACGCACGCTGGACGACGAGCCGGATTACGGGGCCGCCGCGGCTGCCCTGGAACGGGCCAAGGGCGCGCTGCGCACGATGGTCGGGGCCGGCACCGGCGTGCGCTTCACGCCCACGCTGACGTTCACCCGCGACACGACATTGGACAACGTGCAGCGGATGGACGAGTTGCTGGCGCGCGCACGCGCTGCGGATGCTGATCTGGCGCGGGTTCGTTCGGGCGCCAAGCCGGCTGGGGAGGCCGATCCATACCGGGATAGCGGATCGGGCGCGGAGCCCGGCTTCGACGGGAGTATCGGTGACGACGACGAACACGAATACTGAGCTGGGCGGCGCCAGGGTGGGGGCGCGCATCGACGCCGCGGGTGCGGTGGAACTGCTGTCGGACGCCGACACCGTCGCGGTGATCGCACACGTGCATCCCGACGCCGACACCATCGGCGCCGGGCTGGCGCTGGGGCTGGTGCTGGACAAGTGCGGCAAACAGGTCGAGGTCAGTTTCGCCGAGCCAGCGGGGCTGCCCGAGTCGTTGGCGTCGCTGCCCGGCTGCCGGCTGCTGGTCAGTCCGGATGCGATGCGCCGCGACGCCGATTTGGTTGTCACCGTTGACGTTCCGAGCGCAAAGCGGCTGGGCGCGTTGAGCGACTTGGCCGTAGCGGCCGACGAGGTGTTGGTCATCGACCACCACGCCTCCAATGATGTGTTCGGCACCGCCAATTTCATTGACGTGTCGGCTGATTCGACCACGATGATGATCGCCGACATTCTCGACGCCTGGGGCAAGTCCATCGATTCCGACGTTGCGCACTGCATCTACGCCGGGTTGACGACCGACACCGGCTCGTTCCGCTGGGCCAGTGGGCGCGCCCTTCGGCTGGCCGCCCGGCTGGTCGACGGCGGCGTCGATAACGCCGCGATCAGCCGCACGCTGATGGACAGTCACCCCTTCGGATGGCTGCCTTTGCTGTCGCGGGTGCTGGCGTCGGCCCAGCTGCTGCCCGACGCCGCGGGCGGCCGGGGACTGGTGTATGCCGTTGTCGATCACCAGGATTGGGTCGGTTCACGCCCAGAGGAAGTCGAGAGCATCGTCGACATCGTGCGGACCACGCAGCAGGCGGAGGTGGCCGCGGTGTTCAAGGAGATCGCGCCGCAGCAGTGGTCGGTGTCGATGCGGGCCAAGGCCGCGGTGGATTTGGCGTCGGTCGCGTCCGGGTTTGGTGGCGGGGGGCACCGGCTGGCGGCCGGCTACTCGACTAGCGGCTCGATCGACGACGCGGTGGCGTCGCTGCGCACCGCCCTCGACTAGAACGGCCTGATTTAGTGGCGATCGCAAGCGCGGCGGAGCGGGGCGCAGCGGGTCGCCACCATCCGATTTAGAACGCCCAGCTTCCCGAGCGCTGCACGACGAATCCGTGGTCGCCGCTGGTGGTGTCCAGGCAGGCGAGGAGGTCGTCGGCTCCAACCGCGCACGTGACGTTGAGGTAGGTCAACTTCTGGCCCGACCCCAGCGCCTTGGCGCCAGCAGGCAGCGGGGGTGGGTTGCCGTCGCATCCGCCGTAGGACATGCGGCTCAACTGGTAGCCGGGTCCCTTGAAGTCCACCGAACCCACGAGGCAGTCGCCGGGTCGCGGACGGCCGCCGGGCACGGGGACATCGTCCATCCCCAGCATGTCGCCCTTGCACTTGATGTCCTGTGACGGTTGCGGCACGGGCGGCGGCCCGCCGTAGAAGTCACAGACCAAGGCGGAGCCGGCGGAGAAACTGACCCGCGGCGAGGTTCCCGGCGCGCCTGTGCCGAGATAGCCGTCGGCCGGCACGGCGGTGAACGTGTCGAGGTTGGGAAATCCCGGCGGCGGCAGCGCGCCCGCCTCCGGCGCGGACACCGCGATCGCCGACGCGGCCGCCAGGGCCAGGCCGCCGAGCGTCCTCACGGTGACACCGACGACCGCATGCATCCGCTGATCGTATTGCGTGCGCCGGAGCGGCGGGGGCGGACCGGCACAAATCGTGAAGTCAGCGCACCTGCGAGCGCCCGCGTTGCAGCACGGCCTCGCGGTTGGCTGCGATGTCGTCGCCGCTGGTCCGGAACTGCCGGGCCGCCGTCGCCTCCTGCCACAGCCCGGCGCTGGTCTGCGCGTCGTCGATGCGATGGTAGGACGCCAGCAGCGCCCGCACCGCGTCCTGATTGTTTCCGACGATCGACGCCGCCACCGCCCGGGCGGCGCGAAGCAGCTGGGCGTGCGGCACCACCTCGGTCACCAGGCCGGCCCGCAGCGCATCGCCGGCGGACAGGTAGTCCCCGGTCATGCTCATCCGCCGGGCCAGCCCGACTCCCACCTTCTGCGGCAACCGCACGCTCAGGCCCCAGGTGGGCAGCAGGCCCACCCGTGCGTGCGTGTCGGCGAACCGCGCGTTTTCCGAGGCGATCAGGATGTCGCAGTACAACGCCAACTCCAGCCCGCCGGTCACCGCGGCGCCGTTGATCGCGCCGATCACCGGCTTGGTCAGCGCCGGCCACCGCGGCGAGATGTCCGGAAGCGCCGACGAGCCACCCAGTTCCTTGAGATCCAGTCCCGCGCAGAACACCGGGTCGGCGCCGGTGACGATGATGACGTCGACGTCGTCGTCGGTTTCGGCGTCGGCCAATGCGCCGAAGAAGCGGTCCCGCAATGCCGAAGACAGCGCGTTGCGCGACTGGGGCCGGTTGAGGGTCAGGGTGCGCACTCGTTCGTCGGTGTCGATCAGCAGGATCTCGTCGGTCATCACATCACCGTAGCCATTCGCCCTGCACGGCCGGGCGGCCGCCTCGCCGCCGGCGGAGCCGCCGGGAAGCGGCGGCGCCGAGCAGCGCTTATCGTGGAAAAGATGTGCCGAAATATCACCGAATTGCGCGGTCTGCAGCCTGCGGCCACCCCCGAGGAAATCGCGGCGGCGGCCCGGCAATATGTGCGCAAGGTCAGCGGCATCACCCACCCCTCGGCCGCTAATATCGATGCGTTCGAGGCGGCGGTTGCCGAGGTCACCGAGACGACGACGCGGTTGCTGGGGCAGCTGCCGCCGCGGCGCCAGCCGCCCAAGACGGTTCCGCCGTTGCGTCGGCCCGAGGTGGTGGCGCGGATGGCGGGTGCGAAATGACGATCGCTACGACAATTCCCGCGCTTAAGGAGTGGAGCGCCGCGGTGCATGCGCTGCTGGACGGCCGCCAGCGGGTGTTGCTGCGCAAGGGCGGCATCGGGGAGAAGCGATTCGAACTGGCCGCCCGCGAATTTCTTCTTTTCCCGACGGTCGCGCACAGCCACGCCGAGCGCGTGCGCGCCGAGCATCAAGACTTGCTGGCACCCGCGGCCGCCGACAGCACCGACGAACAGCTGGTGATCCGGGCCTCCGCGAAAGTTGTTGCGGCGGTGCCGGTTGAGCGCCCGGACGGCCTTTCGGTCATCGAGGACCTGCACATCTGGACCGCCGACTCGGTGCGCGCCGACCGGCTCGACTTTCGTCCCAAGCACAAATTGGCCGTGCTGGTGGTGTCGGTGATCCCGCTCGCCGAGCCGGTGCGCATGATCCGGACTGCGGAATATGGCGGCTGCAAGAGCTGGGTTGAGCTGCCGGTGCAGGCGCCGTTGGCGGCGCCGGTGCACGACCCCGTTCATGGCCAAGCGGCGCTAGCCGCGGTCGCCGACCGGGTCCGCGCCGCCGTCGGCTGACAGCTCCGCCGAGCCGACCGGCAGCAGGAGCTGGGAGAGCCCGGCGTGGGTGACCGGCTGCGGGTGTGAAATCAGAACTTGTAATACGGCGCGAGGTCGTTGGCGCGCTGCAGATTGGTTTGCATGCAATCAACCTCGGGATTGGAGTAGACGGTCGAGTAGTACAGCGCCTGCTGCAGCACCCCGTAGCTGGTCTTGAACACGACCATGCAGGAGTAGAACCAATAGCTGTTGTGGTAGGTCGGCTTGAGCACCCAGTACTGCGCGGCGCGGTGGCCCGCGATCGTCGTCTCGACGGCGTCGGCGGGCAGCGACTGCTCGTAGGTGCGCCAGATGATCGGCTCGACGGCCACCTGATAGTTCCCGGCGTCGAAATGGCAGCGCAGCCCGTCTTCGTGTTCGGGCGGCGTGAAGCCCAGCCCGAGCCGCTGGATGACATCGAACGGAATGTCCTCGCACGCGTCGAACGGACGCGGATCGGTGGTCGCCACGATCGGGCTCTTCATGGTGGTTTCCAGCGGCTGGGCGGTCGACCTCAGCTCGACGGATCGGTCGCCGACGCCCGACCCGGCCGGGGCGGTCAACAAACCCACCGTGCCCCCGATGGCCGCTGTGAGCAGCGCACCCAGCGCCCCCATCAGACGAACATTGGCGAACACCACACCCCCTGAGGCCTCGGCGGTCCTTTGGGGGAGTGTACAAGTCCCGCGCGCGACGTCACAGGCAAACCTGAACTTGTTCTAGCTCGCCCACTCGCCAGCCGAAATGACGCCCGCGACACGGGCTTGCCCCGTTCGGGTCGTTAGGGTGGTTAATCGTGGCTGGGCATACATCAGGGCGGGAATCGACCAACGGTGGGCAACCGACACTGTGGGCGGTGTCCGACCTGCACACCGGTCACCTCGGCAACAAGCCGGTCACCGAATCGCTGCATCCGTCCCATCCGGACGACTGGCTGATCGTCGCCGGCGATGTCGCCGAACGCACCGACGAGATTCGTTGGGCGCTTGACCTGCTGCGACGGCGCTTCGCCAAGGTGATCTGGGTGCCGGGCAACCACGAGCTGTGGACCACCACCCGCGACCCCGTGCAGATCTTCGGCAAGGCGCGCTACGAGTACCTGGTCAACATGTGCGACGAGATGGGTGTGGTCACGCCCGAGCACCCGTTCCCGGTCTGGACCGAGCGCGGTGGCCCGGCCACGATCGTGCCGATGTTCCTGCTCTACGACTACAGCTTCTTGCCCGAAGGGGCGACGAGCAAAGCCGAAGGCCTGACCATCGCGCGCGAGCGGAACGTGGTGGCCACCGACGAGTTCCTGCTCTCCCCGGAGCCGTACGCCACCCGCGAGGCGTGGTGCCGCGAGCGTCTCGAGATCACCCGTGCCCGCCTCGAAGAGCTGGACTGGATGACACCGACCGTCCTGGTGAATCACTTCCCGCTGGTCCGCGACCCCTGCGACGCGCTGTTCTACCCGGAGTTCTCGCTGTGGTGCGGAACCACCAAGACCGCCGACTGGCACACCCGCTACAACGCCGTCTGTTCGGTCTACGGCCACCTGCACATCCCGCGGACCACCTGGTATGACGACGTGCGCTTCGAGGAGGTGTCGGTGGGCTATCCGCGGGAGTGGCGGCGCCGCAAGCCACCCAGCTGGCTGCGTCAGGTACTGCCGGATCCGCAATACGCCCCGGGCGACCTCAACGACTTCGGTGGCCACTTCGAGATCACTCCCGAGATGCGGCAACAGGCCGCGAAGTTCCGGGAACGGTTGCAGCAGCGGCAATCACGATGACGGGAGACATGCTCCTTTCCGCGGTGCTGTCGGTGGCCAACGGCCTGGCCTACTCGGAGGCGTATTCCGACCCGCCCGATCTCGCGCCGCTGCCCGAAGAGGAGCCGCTGATCGCCAGGTCGGTGGCCAAGCGACGCAACGAGTTCGTCACCGTCCGGCACTGCGCCCGGATCGCGCTGGGCGAGCTCGGCCTGCCGCCGGTGCCGATCCTCAAGGGCGAGAAGGGAGAACCCCGCTGGCCCGACGGCGTGGTGGGCAGCCTCACCCACTGCGCGGGCTATCGGGGTGCGGTGGTGGGCCGCACCGAGGCGGTGCGCTCGGTGGGCATCGACGCCGAACCGCACGACGTGCTGCCCGACGGCGTGCTGAACGCGGTCAGCCTGCCGGAGGAGCGACACGAGATGGCGTCGCTACCCGAGGGCCTGCATTGGGATCGAATCCTGTTCTGCGCCAAAGAGGCAACGTACAAGGCCTGGTTCCCGATGACCAAGCGATGGCTGGGTTTCGACGATGCGCATGTCGTGTTCGACCTCGACCCGCCCGACGCGGGAACCACCGGGGTGTTCGTCTCCAAGATCCTGATCGACGGGCAGGCCCTCGACGGGCCGCCGCTGACCGCGCTGCGGGGCCGGTGGTCGGTCGAGCGCGGACTGGTGCTCACCGCCATCGTGCTATGAGCGAAAACCCCAGCGGGCCTGGAATAGTCGTCGTCGATAAGCCGCCCGGGATGACCAGTCATGACGTGGTCGGCCGCTGCCGCTGGATCTTTTCCACCCGCAGGGTGGGGCACGCGGGGACGTTGGACCCCATGGCCACCGGCGTGCTGGTGATCGGCGTCGCGCGCGCCACCAAGATCCTCGGTCTGTTGACCGCGACCGCCAAGGCGTACACCGCCACCATCCGGCTGGGCCAGAGCACATCCACCGACGATGCCGAGGGCGAACTGGTGCACAGCGTCTCGGCGCGGCACCTGACGAGCGAGGCGATCGAATCCGCCGTGGGCGGCCTGCGTGGCGACATCGAACAGGTGCCGTCGACGGTCAGCGCTATCAAGATCGACGGCAAGCGCGCCTACCGGCTGGCCCGCGAGGGTCAGACCGTCGAGCTCAAGGCCCGGCCGGTGCGCATCGACCGGTTCGAGGTGTGCGACATCCGGCCCGGGCCCGAAGGCCGCGACGTCGTCGACTTGGATGTCGAGGTCGACTGCTCGTCGGGAACCTACATCCGTGCCCTGGCCCGCGATGTCGGCGCCGTCCTGGGGGTGGGCGGGCACCTGACGGCGTTGCGGCGCACCCGCGTCGGGCGCTTCGGGCTCGATCAGGCGTACCCACTCGACGACCTGGCGGAGCGCCCGCGGCTCAGCTACAGCCTGGACGAGGCCTGCCTGTTGACCTTCCCGCGCCGCGACCTGTCCCCCGAGGAAGCCGAGGCGACCGGCAACGGCCGGCCCCTGGAGCCGGCCGGGATCGACGGCGTCTACGCGGCCTGCGGCCCCGACGGCCGGGTGATGGCGCTGCTGCGCGACGAGGGCGCGCGCACCAAGTCGGTGGTGGTCATCCGCCCGGCGACGCTCTAACGGCCCCGGCCGAACGGTTGGTTGGGCTACGTTGCACACTGAGGTATCTAGGCGGCCTACGGAAGGGGCTGAAATGTCCACCAAAACGTCCAACAAGGTCTACGTCGTCGGCGTCGGCATGACGAGGTTCGAGAAGCCGGGCCGCCGTGAGGGCTGGGATTACCCCGACATGGCCAGGGAATCGGGAACCAATGCCCTGAAGGACGCCGGCATCGACTACCGCGAGGTCCAGCAGGGCTACGTCGGCTACGTCGCCGGTGATTCGACGTCGGGGCAGCGGGCGCTCTACGAGCTGGGCATGACCGGCATCCCGGTCGTCAACGTCAACAACAACTGCTCCACGGGCTCGACGGCGCTGTTCCTGGCGGCGCAGGCCATTCGCGGCGGCATCGTCGACTGCGCGATCGCGCTCGGTTTCGAGAAGATGCAGCCCGGCTCGCTGGGCGGCGGCGCACAGGACCGCGAATCGCCGATGGCCAAGCACGTCAAGGCGATGGCCGACATCGACGAGTTCGCGATGCCCGTCGCCCCGTGGATGTTCGGCGCCGCCGGGCGCGAGCACATGAAGCAATACGGCAGCACCGCAGAACATTTCGCCAAGATCGGTTACAAGAACCACAAGCACTCGGTCAACAACCCCTTCGCCCAGTTCCAGGAGTCCTACACGCTCGACGACATCCTGGCGGCGCGGATGATCTCCGACCCGTTGACCAAGCTGCAGTGCTCGCCGACCTCGGACGGTTCGGGCGCGGCGATCCTGGCCTCGGAAAGCTTCGTCGAAAGCCACGGGCTGGCCGGCCAAGCGGTGGAGATCGTCGGCCAGGCCATGACCACCGACTTCGCGTCGACGTTCGACGGCAGCGCGAAAAACCTCATCGGTTACGACATGAATGTCCAAGCCGCACAACAGGTTTACGACCAGTCCGGGCTCGGGCCGCAGGACTTCCAGGTGATCGAGCTGCACGACTGCTTCTCGGCCAATGAACTGTTGCTCTACGAGGCCCTCGGCCTGTGCGGTCCCGGGGAGGCGCCCAAGCTGATCGACAACAACGACACCACTTACGGTGGTCGTTGGGTGGTCAACCCGTCCGGCGGCCTGATCTCCAAGGGACACCCGCTGGGGGCGACCGGTCTGGCGCAATGCGCGGAGCTGACCTGGCAGCTGCGCGGGACGGCCGACAAGCGTCAGGTCGACAACGTCAGCGCCGCACTGCAACACAACATCGGGCTGGGCGGTGCCGCCGTCGTCACCGCCTACCAGCGCGCAGAGCGTTAAAGCCGCCATGATCGAGTGGTCCGACACCGACCTGATGGTCCAGAACGCCGTTCGGAAGTTCGTCGACAAAGAGATTCGCCCGCATGTGGACGAATTGGAAACCGGCGAAATGTCGCCGTATCCGATCGTGCGCAAGCTGTTCAGCCAGTTCGGCCTCGACGCCATGGCCGCCGAGTCGGTCAAGAAGATGCTGGACCGCGAGCGCGCCAAGTGCAATGGCGAGCAGCTCGACGAAGGACGCGACGAAAAGCCGGATGACTCAGTCGGTTTCGGTGGCGGTGCGCAGGGGTCGATGATCGCGGTGTTGGTGTCCGAAATCGCCCGGGTCAGCATCGGGTTGCTCAGCACCGCGTCGGTGAGCCTCGGCCTGGGCGCGGCGACCATCATGAGCCGCGGGACGCTGGCGCAGAAGGAACGCTGGCTGCCTGAGCTGATGACGCTGGAAAAGATTGCGGCGTGGGCCATCACGGAGCCGGACTCGGGCTCGGACGCGTTCGGCGGCATGAAAACCTACGTCAAGCGCGACGGCGAGGACTATATCCTCAACGGGCAGAAGACCTTCATCACCAACGGACCCTGCGCGGACGTCCTGGTCGTGTACGCCAAACTCGACGAGGGTGACGCCGGAGTCGACAAGCGCAACCGTCCGGTGCTGGTCTTCGTGCTCGACGCCGGCATGCCGGGCCTCACGCAGGGCAAGCCGTTCAAGAAGATGGGCATGATGTCCTCGCCGACCGGCGAGCTGTTCTTCGACAACGTGCGGCTGAGCGCGGACCGGCTGCTCGGCGAGAACGAACAGCACGCCGACGGCGACGGCCGCGACAGCGCCCGCGCCAACTTCGCAGCCGAGCGGATCGGGATCGCGATGATGGCGTTGGGCATCATCGACGAATGCCACCGACTGTGCGTGGATTACGCCAAGAGCCGGACGTTGTGGGGCAAGAACATTGGGCAATTCCAACTGATCCAGCTCAAGCTGGCAAAGATGGAGATCGCCCGAATGAACGTGCAGAACATGGTCTTTCACACCATCGAGCGCCAACAGGCCGGCAAGCCGCTGACACTGGCGGAGGCCTCGGCGATCAAGCTGTACTCGTCGGAGGTGGCCACCGAGGTGGCGATGGAGGCCGTACAGCTGTTCGGCGGTAACGGATACATGGCCGAGTACCGGGTGGAGCAGCTGGCCCGCGACGCCAAGTCGTTGATGATCTACGCGGGCAGCAACGAGGTTCAGGTCACCCACATCGCCAAGGGTCTGTTGTCCAGCTGAGTTCGTTGGGCCAACCGCGGCGTCGAACGTGCACTGAACGCGAAAATTCGGCTGAAATCTCGCAACGAATGCGCGCCCGGCTGCGCCGCGCTTGCGATCGCCGCTAGGCCGATGGCGGCGACCCGCTGCGCCCGGCTGCGCCGCGCTTGCGATCGCCGCTAGGCCGTCACCCAGATGGCACGAGCGGCGGGGCTGCCCAGGTCGACCGTCGTCTCGGCGCCGTCGCCGGAGTCGATGGCGACCGAGATCATGCCGGCGAATTCGCGCCGGGTCAGGACCCGCAGCCGGGAATCGAGGTTGATGCCGACATCGGTGAAGTAGCGCAGCATCTCGGGGTCGGCATCAGAGATGCGCGCCACCGTGCCGGTGTCACCGTCGTCGCACGCCCACAGCTGGCGGGCCGGCGGGGTGGGCACCTGCCCGTCGGACGCCGGGATCGGGTCACCGTGCGGGTCGCGCTGCGGGAACCCCAGCTTCGCGTCGATGCGGGCCACCAGGCGATCGGACACCGCGTGCTCGAGCACCTCGGCTTCGTCGTGCACCTCGTCCCAGGCGTAGCCGAGTTCGTTGACCAGGAAGGTCTCCAACAACCGGTGCCGGCGCACCATCTCCAACGCCGCCCGGCGGCCCGCCTCTGTGAGCGTCACCGCACCATACTTCTCGTGATCCACGAGGCCCTGCTCGGCGAGCTTGCGGATGGACTCCGAGGCCGTGCTGGCCGACACCCCGATCTTCTCGGCCAGCATCTTGGTGCTGACCTTCTCCAGCGACCACTCCTGGGCATTCCAGATGACCTTGAGGTAGTCCTGGCCGACCGCGGTGATACCGCCACGCTCTTCGTCAGCCCTCACAATCAGAAAGTTTAGGCAACCCACGTCTAATCCGGCGTGTTCCCCGCCACCACGGCGGGGCTTAGCCCCCTCTGGATCTCCCGGCGGACCACGGGGCGCCGTAGGCTTGCGGGCGTGCAGCGGTGGCGCGGCCAAGACGAGATACCCACGGACTGGGGCAGGTGTGTGCTCACCATCGGTGTGTTCGATGGCGTGCATCGCGGCCACGCCGAGCTGATCGCGCATGCGGTGAAGGCGGCGAGCGCCCGCAACGTCCCGACCGTGTTGATGACGTTCGACCCGCATCCGATGGAAGTGGTCTACCCCGGTAGCCATCCCGCGCAATTGACGACGCTGACGCGGCGCGCCGAACTGGCCGAAGAGCTGGGCATCGACGTCTTCCTGGTGATGCCGTTCACGACCGATTTCATGAAGCTCACCCCGGAGCGCTACGTGCACGAGCTGCTGGTGGAGAACCTGCACGTCGTCGAGGTCGTGGTGGGGGAGAACTTCACCTTCGGCAAGAAGGCGGCCGGCAACGTCGAGACCCTGCGGCGCGCCGGCGACCGCTTCGGGTTCGCCGTGGAGTCGATGTCGCTGCTGTCCGAGCATCACAGCAACGAGACCGTGACGTTCTCGTCCACCTACATCCGGTCGTGTGTGGACGCCGGCGACGTGGTGGCGGCCACCGAGGCGCTGGGCCGCCCGCACCGCGTCGAAGGTGTCGTGGTCCGCGGCCACGGACGCGGTGTCGAGTTGGGTTACCCGACCGCCAACGTGGCGCCCCCGATGTACTCCGCCATCCCGGCCGACGGCGTGTACGCCGCGTGGTTCACCGTGCTCGGCCACGGACCGGCCACCGGCACCGTCGTCCCCGGTGAGCGCTACCAGGCGGCGGTGTCCGTCGGCACCAATCCGACCTTCTCCGGGCGTACCCGCACTGTCGAGGCGTTCGTCCTGGACACCACCGCCGATCTCTATGGCCAGCATGTCGCCCTGGATTTCGTCGCCCGCATCCGCGGCCAGCACAAGTTCGACTCCGTGAAGGAACTCGTCGTCGCGATGGGCAAGGACACCGAGAAGGCGCGCCAGCTGCTCACCTAGTACTAGTGGCGATCGCAAGCGCGGTGTAGCCGGGCGTAGCGGGTCGCCACCATCACAACTAGTGGCGATCGCAAGCGCGGCTTAGCCGGGCGTAGCGGGTCGCCACCATCGGGCGAGCGCCCCGCGACGATTCGAGCCCGCCGGCTTCTGGCTGCTAAACTGCCGGACGACATCGGCGCGTGCTGCGGTTCGCGGTGGCCGCGCCTGAACATTCACCTTTCGCGAACCGATTGATGGAGATAGTTCGTGGCGCTGACAGCCGAACAGAAAAAAGAAATCTTGGGCAACTACGGCCTGCATGGCACCGACACCGGTTCCCCCGAGGCGCAGGTCGCGCTGCTGACCAAGCGGATCGCCGACCTGACCGAGCACCTGAAGGTGCACAAGCACGACCACCACTCGCGGCGCGGACTGCTGCTGCTGGTCGGACGCCGGCGCCGGCTGCTCAAGTACGTCGCGCAGATCGATGTCGCGCGGTACCGCTCGCTGGTCGAGCGGCTGGGCCTGCGTCGCTGACGTAAGCCCCACCGGGGCGTTGGCGCCCCGCAAATTCCGAGCAATATGGCGGGCAGTGGTAGCCCGTGTAGAGTGAGGACGTTCTGGGCCGGTTCGGCCCGAGCAAACGGTGCGGTCACGCAGATCCGCGTGTGCCGTTCCAGCGTGTCACAACGCACCCCCGAGGGAGCAGCCCAGTCTGCATCGGGCGGTCTTCGGTAGTGGCTGCCGGGCTCTCCGGATCTGGGGCAGGTCGGCCGCTTCGATCGATGGCCGTAGCCGTATTCAGACTGCTCTTCTCCGAAGCTCTCCAGGGTGATCGCAGGCCCAACGGGCCGGTGAGTAACCCTGCGGGGCCTCTCCAGGTTGCGCGTGACGACGCGAAACAGCCGAATGAGAGAGGCCGTACGGACGTCCATGTCTGTCGCTGAAATTGAAGAGGGCGTGTTCGAGGCGACCGCCACCATCGACAACGGGAGCTTCGGCACCCGCACCATCCGTTTCGAGACCGGCCGGTTGGCCCAGCAGGCAGCTGGCGCCGTGGTCGCGTACCTCGATGAAGAGAACATGCTGTTGTCGGCGACCACCGCCAGCAAGAGCCCCAAGGAGCACTTCGACTTCTTCCCGCTGACCGTCGATGTCGAGGAGCGGATGTATGCCGCCGGTCGCATCCCCGGTTCGTTCTTCCGTCGCGAGGGCCGTCCCTCCACCGACGCGATCCTGACCTGCCGGCTCATCGACCGGCCGCTGCGCCCCTCGTTCGTCTCCGGGCTGCGCAACGAAATCCAGGTCGTGGTCACGGTCATGAGTCTGGATCCCAATGACCTGTACGACGTGCTGGCGATCAACGCGGCGTCGGCGTCGACCCAGCTGAGCGGCCTGCCGTTCTCGGGTCCGATCGGGGGCGTGCGGGTCGCGCTGATCGACGGCACCTGGGTCGCGTTCCCGACCGTCGAGCAGCTCGAGGGCGCGGTGTTCGACATGGTGGTGGCCGGCCGCAAGGTCGACGGCTCCGATGGCCCTGACGTCGCGATCATGATGGTCGAGGCCGAGGCCACCGACAAGGTCATCGAACTCGTCGAGGGCGGAGCCCAGGCGCCGACGGAAACCGTTGTGGCCGAGGGTCTGGAGGCCGCCAAGCCGTTCATCGCGGTGCTGTGCACCGCGCAGGAGGAGCTGGCCGGGGCCGCCGCCAAGCCTGTCGGTGAGTACCCGACGTTCCCGGACTACCAGGAAGATGTCTACTACTCGGTCGCGTCGGTGGCCACCGACGAGCTGGCCAAGGCGCTGACCATCGGCGGCAAGGCCGAGCGCGACGCGCGCACCGACGAGCTCAAGGCGGAGGTGCTGGCACGGCTCGCCGACACCTACGAGGGCCGCGAGAAAGAGGTCAGCGCCGCGTACCGGTCACTGACCAAGAAGCTGGTGCGGCAGCGCATCCTCACCGACCACTTCCGCATCGACGGCCGCGGCATCACCGACATCCGCGCGCTCTCGGCCGAGGTCGCCGTGGTGCCGCGGGCGCACGGCAGCGCGCTGTTCCAGCGCGGTGAGACCCAGATCCTGGGTGTGACCACGCTCGACATGGTCAAGATGGCTCAGCAGATCGACTCGCTGGGGCCGGAGACCAGCAAACGGTATATGCACCACTACAACTTCCCCCCGTACTCCACCGGTGAGACCGGCCGCGTGGGCTCGCCCAAGCGGCGCGAGATCGGGCACGGCGCGCTGGCCGAGCGCGCCCTGATTCCGGTGCTGCCCGGCGTCGAGGAGTTCCCGTACGCCATCCGTCAGGTGTCCGAGGCGTTGAGCTCCAACGGCTCCACGTCGATGGGTTCGGTCTGTGCGTCCACTCTCTCGCTACTGAATGCCGGTGTGCCGCTGAAGGCTCCGGTGGCCGGCATCGCGATGGGTCTGGTCTCCGATGACGTCGAGGTCGACGGCAAAACCGAGCGCCGCTTCGTCACCCTGACCGACATCCTGGGCGCCGAGGACGCGTTCGGCGACATGGACTTCAAGTGCGCCGGCACCAAGGACTTCGTCACCGGGCTGCAGCTGGACACCAAGCTCGACGGCATTCCGTCGCAGGTGCTGGCGGGCGCGCTGGGGCAGGCCAAGGATGCGCGGCTGACCATCTTGGAGGTCATGGCCGAGGCGATCGACGCGCCCGACGAGATGAGCCCGTATGCACCGCGGGTCACCACCATCAAGGTTCCGGTGGACAAGATCGGTGAGGTCATCGGGCCCAAGGGCAAGGTGATCAACGGCATCACCGAGGAGACCGGCGCGCAGATCTCCATCGAGGACGACGGCACCGTGTTCGTCGGCGCCACCGACGGGCCCTCGGCGCAGGCCGCGATCGACCGGATCAACGCCATCGCGAACCCGCAGCTGCCGACGGTCGGCGAACGGTTCCTCGGAACCGTGGTCAAGACAACGGATTTCGGTGCCTTCGTGTCGTTGCTGCCCGGGCGTGACGGCCTGGTGCACATCTCCAAGCTCGGAAAGGGCAAGCGGATCGCCAAGGTCGAGGACGTGGTGAACGTCGGCGACAAGCTGCGCGTCGAAATCGCCGACATCGACAAGCGCGGCAAGATCTCGCTGGTGCTGGTGGAGGAAGACAACGCGGCTCCCGCCGATGCTCCGGCGGCCGCCCCTGCCGATGCCGCAACGACGAGCAGCTGACTCGTCGACCGGGACGCGTCCCGGTCGGGCCGGCGCCCTGCGGCGGGGCAAGGGAGCCGAGGTGGAATCGGCACCCCAAGCCGCGCTGCGGCGCACCATGCTGCCGGGTGGCTTGCGGGTGGTCACCGAGTACCTGCCCGCGGTGCGTTCCGCATCGATCGGGGTCTGGGTCGGCGTCGGCTCGCGCGACGAGGGTGCCACCGTGGCCGGGGCCGCGCATTTCCTCGAGCATCTGCTGTTCAAGTCGACTCCCACCCGCACCGCGGTGGACATCGCGCAGGCGATGGACGCCGTCGGGGGAGAGCTGAACGCGTTCACCGCCAAGGAACACACCTGCTACTACGCGCACGTGCTCGACAGCGATCTGGCGCTGGCCGTCGACCTGGTCGCCGACGTGGTGCTCAACGGGTGCTGTGCGGCCAACGATGTCGAGCTGGAACGCGATGTCGTCCTCGAAGAGATCGCGATGCGCGACGACGACCCCGAGGACGCGCTCGGCGACATGTTCCTGAGCGCGCTCTTCGGTGACCATCCGGTGGGCCGACCCGTCATCGGCACCGCGCGGTCGGTGGCGTCGATGACGCGAAACCAGCTGCACTCGTTTCATGTCCGGCGCTACACGCCGGAGCGGATGGTGGTGGCGGTGGCCGGCAACGTCGACCATGACGAGGTGGTCGCGTTGGTACGCCAGCACTTCGGGCCGCATCTGGTCCGCGGCCGCGAGCCCATCGCGCCCCGCAAGGGCGCCGGACGGGTCACCGGCCGCCCGGCTCTGCTGCTGGGCAACCGGGACGCCGAGCAGGCTCACATGTCGTTGGGCGTCCGCACACCCGGGCGTGGCTGGGAGCATCGCTGGGCGCTGTCGGTGCTCAACACCGCCCTGGGCGGCGGCCTGAGCTCTCGGCTGTTCCAGCAGGTTCGGGAGCTGCGCGGGCTGGCCTACTCGGTGTACTCGACGGTCGATGTCTTCGCCGACAGCGGTGCGCTGTCCGTGTACGCCGCCTGCCAACCCGAACGCTTCGCCGAGGTGATGGCGGTGGCCGGCGACGTGCTCGAATCGGTGGCGCGCGACGGCATCACCGAGTCGGAATGCCGCATCGCCAAGGGATCGCTGCGCGGCGGTCTGGTGCTCGGCCTGGAAGATTCCAGCTCGCGGATGAGCCGGCTGGGTCGCAGCGAACTCAACTACGGCAAACACCGCAGCATCGAGCACACCCTGCGGCAGATCGATCAGGTGACCGTCGAGGAGGTCAACGCGGTGGCCCACCGGCTGCTCGGCCAGCGCTACGGCGCCGCCGTTCTGGGCCCCTATGCCACCAAACGGTCACTGCCCCAACAACTTCGGGCGATGGTAAATTAGCCGAATGGTACTGGGCCAGATGGTGCTGGGCTTTTGGGACATCCCCGTGCCCATCGTGGGCGCACCCATGGCCGGCGGACCCGGGACGCCCGCGTTGGCCGCGGCGGTGTCCAACGCGGGCGGGCTCGGTTTCGTCCCCGGCGGACACCGCAGCGCCGAGCAACTCGCCGACGACATCGCCGCGGCGCGCCAGGGCACCACCGGCCCGCTCGGGGTGAATTTGTTTGTGCCCCAACCCAGCGTCGCCGACTGGGTGGCCCTGCACTACTACGCGGCCGAACTCGAAGAAATCGCCGAGCACTACCAAGTGGAGGTCGGTCACCCGCAGCATGGTGACGACGACGAGTGGGAGCAGAAGCTCGAGGTGGTGGCCGACCTTCGGCCCGAGCTGGTGTCCTTCACCTTCGGCGTGCCGCCGCCCGACGTGATCCGACGGCTGGGCGCGCTGGGCCTGCTGGTGATGGTCACCGTGACGTCGGCCTACGAGGCGGGCATCGCCGTAGCGGCCGGCGCGGACAGCCTGGTGGTCCAGGGGCCCGCCGCCGGCGGGCACCGCGGCACCTTCGCACCGGACATGGAACCCGCCAACGAGTCGCTGCATCAGCTCATCGATCGCATCCGCAACGCGCATGACGTCCCGCTCATTGCGGCGGGCGGACTGGGCACCGCGGACGAAGTGGGGGCCGCGCTGCGCAGGGGAGCAGTGGCGGCTCAGGTCGGCACCGCGCTACTGCTCGCCGACGAGGCCGGCACCAATTCCGCACACCGCGTTGCCCTGAAGAACCCGCTGTTCGCCACGACCGTTGTCACGCGGGCGTTCTCGGGCCGCTACGCGCGCGGTCTGGAAAACGACTTCACCCGCATGCTCGATCACGTCGCGCCGCTGGGCTACCCCGAGGTCAACCAGATGACCTCACCGATTCGGGAAGCGGCCGCCGCCATCGAGGATCCCAACGGGATGCCACTGTGGGCCGGGACGTCGTTCAAGAACGCGTGCGCCGGCCCCGCGGCGGACATCATCGCCAGTCTCGCGGCCACCAGTTAGCCCGCGCGCACCGGTCAGCCCAAAACGGCCGCCGGGTCCGTGAACGGCAGGCCAAGGTCGGTGGCCACCTGTTCGGACAGAAGCCCGCCGTCGTGCGTCGAAAGGCCTTTGGCCAGAGCATGATCCGAGCGGCACGCCGCCTGCCAGCCGCGATCTGCGAGCCCGAGCACGTACGGCATGGTCGCGTTGGTCAGCGCCACCGTCGACGTCTTGGGCACCGCGCTGGGCATGTTCGCCACGCAGTAGAACACGGTGTCGTGCACCGCGAAGGTGGGGTCGTCATGCGTGGTGGGCCGGGAGTCCTCGAAGCAACCGCCCTGATCGATCGAGATGTCGACCAACACCGCACCCGATTTCATCTGCGAAACAACGGAATTCGAGATCAGATTGGGCGCCTTCGCGCCGGGCAGCAGCACGGCGCCGATAACCAGGTCGGCGCGCTTGACGGTGCCCTCCAGGTCGTAGGCCGACGAGTAACGGGTGCGGACTTGGCCGCCGAACTCGGCGTCGAGCAGCCGAAGCTTGTTGATGTTGACGTCGAGCACCGTGACCGACGCCCCCATGCCGCCGGCGACCCGGGCCGCGTTATAGCCGGCCGTCCCCGCGCCCACCACCACGACGTCGGCAGGCTTGACACCCGGCACACCGCCCATCAGCACGCCGCGCCCACCGTGGGTGCGCATCAGGTGATAGGCCCCCACCTGAGCGGACAGCCGGCCGGCGACCTCGCTCATCGGGGCCAGCAGCGGCAGTGTGCCGTCGGCGGTCTGGACCGTCTCGTAGGCGATCGACGTCGTTCCGGATGCCAACAGCGCCTCGGTGCACGCCCGCGACGCCGCCAGGTGCAGAAAGGTGAACAGGATCTGGTTGCGCCGCAACAGGTCATACTCGGCCGGGACCGGTTCTTTGACCTTGAGCAGCAGGTCCGCGTCGGCCCAGACCTGATCGGCCGTATCGGTCAGCTGGGCCCCCGCCGCTTTGAATTCCGAATCGGTGATCGCCGACCCTTCTCCGGCGCCGGCCTGCACAAAGACGTCATGGCCGCGGCGGGTCAGCTCGGCGACGCCGGCGGGGGTGATGGCGACCCGAAACTCATTGGTCTTGGTCTCGGTCGGTACGCCGACTCGCATGATCGCCCCTTGGTTGCCGGTTCATGTTCAAGTGTGAAGAAACTTCGCGGGAGCCGCAAAGGCTGGCTGTTTGCTGGCTATGATCGGCGAATGACCGACCCGTGCGTGCAGGCCACCGTGCAGATCGACGCCCGGCCGGATGTGGTGTACCGGCTCATCACCGACCTGCGCACGCTGGCCGAGCTGGCCGAGGAGGCGGTGGCGATGCAGTGGCGCAAAGGCAACGCGGTGAGCCCCGGCGCGGTGTTCACCGGCCACAACAAGAGCGGCAGCCGCCGCTGGAGCACCAAGTGCACCGTCACCGACGCGGACCCGGGCCGCCGCTTCGCGTTCGACGTGAGCCACACGGTCTTTCCGGTCGCCCGCTGGCAATACGACATCGTCGCGGCCGACGGCGGGTGTGAGGTGACCGAAAGCACCTGGGACCGCAGGCCCGGGTGGTTCCGTAAGGTCGCCGGCCGGGCCACCGGCGTCACCGATCGGGTGGCCGCCAACACCGAGCACATCCGGCTCACGTTGCAGCGCCTCAAGCAGCGCGCCGAGACCGAGTAGCCAAAAAACCCCGGGGAGTACCGATGATGCGACGCGATCCCGCCGTAGCCGTCGTCGGAGCCGGCATGTCGGGGCTGTGTGTCGCAATTGCCTTGCTGCGCAGCGGTATTACCGATGTGACCATCTATGAGAAGGCCGACGAGGTGGGCGGCACCTGGCGGGAAAACACCTACCCGGGTCTGGTCTGCGACATTCCCTCGCGCATCTACCAGTACAGCTTTGCCAGGAATCCCGACTGGTCGCACCTGTTCTCACCCGGCGGCGAAATCCAGGCCTATTTCCGGGACGTCGCCGACCGTTACGGGTTGCGGGAACGCATCCGCTTCGGCACCGAGATCGCCCATGCGCGTTTCGACGACGGCCGCTGGGTACTGCGCACCGGCGCCGGCGAAGAAACGGCGGTCGACTTCTTGATCTCGGCCACCGGCGTGCTGCATCACCCGCGACTGCCCTCGATCCCGGGCTTGGATGACTTCGGCGGCAACGTGTTTCACTCGGCGCGCTGGGATCACGGCGTCGATGTGCGGGGGCGCCGCGTCGCGATCGTCGGCAACGGCTCGACGGGCGTGCAGCTGGTGTGCGGTCTGGCCGGGATGGCCGGCCACGTCGCGCTGTTCCAGCGCACCGCGCAATGGGTGCTGCGCCTGGCGAATCCGCGCTACAGCGGCTTCACCGGGATCACCCGGCGCAAGATGCCGTGGCTGGATATGTTGGCGTACCGCATCTACAGCCTCGGGTACGACTACTTCGCGGTCGGACTGACCAAGCCGGGCCTGCGCCGAAAGATCATGGCGGCGCTGTGCCGCGCCAGCCTCTGGGAAATCCGTGATCCCGAGTTGCGGCGGTCGCTGACGCCCGACTACACGCCGGCCTGCAAGCGCCTGGTGATGTCGAACGGTTTCTACCGGGCCATGCAGCGCGACGACGTCGAACTGGTGACGACGAGCATCGACCATGTGGAACGGCGCGGCATCGTCACCGGCGACGGCGTCCTGCACGAGATGGACACCATCGTGCTCGCCACCGGATTCGACACGCACGCGTTTTTCCGGCCGATGGAGTTGATCGGCCGCGACGGCATCTGCGCCAACGACGTCTGGCGCGACGGGCCCCGGGCCTACCAAACCGTTGCGCTGTCCGGCTTTCCCAACTTCTTCATGATGCTGGGGCCGCACAGCCCGGTGGGAAACCTTGCGCTGACCACCGTGGCCGAATCGCAGGCCGACCACATCGTGGGCTGGATCGAGCGCTGGCGCCGCCGCGAATTCGACACGGTCGAGCCGACGGCCGCGGCGACCGAGCGTTTCAACGCGAAGCTGCGCGCCGCGATGCCGGACACCGTGTGGACCACCGGGTGTAACAGCTGGTACCTCAACAAGGACGGCGTGCCCGAGGTGTGGCCCCTCACACCGGCCGAACACCGCCGGATGCTGGCCAACCCCGACCCCGGGCAGTACGAGCTACGCCGGCACGTCGCCGCCGGCTGAGGACGATCGCGGAAGAACCCAGTACCGGCGGTTTCGCATATCTGCGGCGCGTACTTATACTTGGGACGCGCGACGTCCACCGCAAGACCGTGATCGAGGGCTAAACGCCGAGGTAGGGGGCACGATGCTGACCGTCGACAACCAAGCAGCGGGTCCACACGACGCCTCGCTGGACCACGAGCGCTTGGTTCTCGAGGCCCGCGATGTGGACTTCGACTGGGCGCAGCTGCCGTTCCACTACGTGCCCGGTGAGCCGTTTGCCACCCACGTCCTCAACGTCCTGCACCTGCTGCTGCCCGCCGGGGAAGAGTTCTTCGTCGAGGTGTTCAAGCAGACGCTGCCGCTGATCAAGGACGACCAGCTGCGGCTCGACGTGCAGGGCTTCATCGGCCAGGAGGCCGTGCATTCCCAGGCGCACGCGAACGTGCTCGCGCACTTCGCCGCGCGCGACATCGACCTGACCCCCTACACCGGCCAGATCAAGTGGCTGTTCGACAGGCTGCTGGGGCCCCGACCCAACTGGAGCCAGCGTCGCCAGCAGAGCTGGCTGCTCGAGCAGGTTTCGCTCGTCTCCGCCATCGAGCACTACACCGCCATCCTGGGGGAGTGGATTCTCGACTCGCCGGCCCACGACAAGATCGGCACCGATCCGGTGATGCTGGACATGCTGCGCTGGCACGGCGCCGAGGAGGTCGAGCACAAGGCGGTGGCCTTCGACACCATGAAGCATCTGCAGGCCGGTTACTGGCGGCAGGCGCGTGCCCAGCTCGTCGTGACGCCCGCCATGCTGCTGCTGTGGATCCGCGGCGTGCGGTTCATGTACTCGCTGGATCCCCAGCTGCCGCCTCGCACCAAGCCGCGCTGGCGGGACTACTTCTCCGCGGCACGCCGCGGTTTGGTGCCCGGGCCGATGCGCTTCATCCGGGCGGTAGGCAACTACTACCGGCCCGGTTTCCACCCCTCGCAGCTCGGTGGACTGGGGCTGGCCGTCGACTACCTGGCCATCTCACCGGCCGCGCGCGCCTCGCACTGAACCGATGACCATCACATCAACCATCACCGCCAGCGACGGCGTCATGCTGGCCGTGCACCGGTACACCGACATCGACCCGGCGCGCCCAACCATATTGGCGATTCACGGATTTCCGGACAACCACCATGTCTGGGACGGCGTGGCCCAGGAGCTGACCGGCAAGCCCTACAACGTGGTGGCCTACGACGTGCGGGGGGCCGGTGAATCAACCTGTCCCGCAAAGAGATCCGGATACCTCTTCGCGCAACTGGTCTCCGACATCGGTGCGGTGATCGACAGCCTGGGTGTGGATCGGGTGCACCTGCTGGCCCATGACTGGGGGTCGATTCAGGCATGGGCGGCGGTCACCGACGACTCGGTGATGGGCAAAGTCGCTTCCTTCACCTCGATCTCGGGCCCGCACCTGAACTATGCCGGCGCATTCCTGCGGTCGGCACGCACGCCGCGTGCCATGGCCCGGGTGATCAGACAACTGGTCGCGTCGGGCTACATCGGCTTCTTCTTGTGCCCGGGCGTGCCGGAACTGTCGTTTCGCTCGCACGTCGGCGTGAAAGTGATTGAGGCTCTTGAGCGCATCGGCAGGTCGAGCACGCGCAGCCAGCACCACGACACCCTGCGCTCGGTCACCGACTATGTCCACGGGCTCAACCTGTATCGGCAGAACATGCCGGCGCCGATGCTGGCGCCGGGACCCCAGCTTCCCGAGACCAAGGTCGCCGTCCAGACTTTGGTGCCGCGCCGCGACATGTTCGTCACACCCGCGCTGCAACGATTCACCGGCGCAATTCCGGGCGGCGGCAGGGTGATCGAGATCGAGGGTGGTCACTGGGTGCTGACGTCGCGCCCGGACGTCATCGCCGGGTTGACCGCAGAGTGGGTCGACCGCAACCTCGGCGGCGTGCCCGGCGCCGGGGCGACCGAGGTGCGCGGCGAGCGGCGTGCGGTGCGCGGCAAACTCGCCCTGGTCACCGGTGCCGGAGCCGGAATCGGCAGGGCCACGGCGGTGGAGCTGGCCCGGCACGGCGCCCGAAAGATCGTGCTCGTCGATCGTGATCTGGCCGCCGCCACCGAAACCGCCGATGCCGTGCGCGCCGCGTGCGCCGAGGCCGCGGTCTACCGGGTCGACGTCAGCGACGAGGCCGCCATGAACGAGCTTGCGGTACAAGTGCGCAACGAACACGGGGTGGTCGACATCCTGGTGAACAACGCCGGCATCGGGATGGCCGGCCGATTCCTGGAGACGAGCTCGGCGAACTGGGAGAACATCATGGGCGTCAATGTCTACGGCGTCATCTCGGGCAGCAGGGCGTTCGGGGCGCAGATGGTCGAACGTGGCGAGGGCGGCACGATCATCAACGTGGCGTCCGCGGCGGCTTACCTACCGTCGAAGTCCATGGTCGCCTACAGCACGACCAAGGCGGCGGTGCTGGCGCTGAGCGAGTCGATGCGGGCCGACTTCGCCGACGAGGGGATCAGCGTCACGGCGGTGTGCCCGGGATTCGTCAACACCAACATTGCGAAGAACACGATCTACGCGGGGATGAGCGCGGACCAGCAGGAGCGGGCGCGGGGCAAGGCCGACGCCGCCTACCGGCGCCGCAACTTCACCCCAGAAGCGACCGCCAAGGCAATCGTCAAGTCCGTCAAGACCGCTCCGGCCGTGTTGCCGATCGCCGCGGAGTCGCGGATCGGCTACGCGATGCGGCGCATCAGCCCGGGCGCCATTCGGCTGTTCGCGCGCATGGACATTCGGCAGAAGTAGGGGACGGATTCGGTGCCGGGAAGCATTTGGGCCAGCAGACCCGCCGACCTGTACGGACGGCGCGACCACGACCGCTTCGGATCGTTGTTGTGGGGCGTGCGGGCGGTGTTCGAGGGCTTCGCCACGGCGTCACGGTGGTCGCCGTCGCGGGTGAAGCCGGTGCAGCGCAAGCTGATCGCGGTGGTGACCAAGCGCGAGATCGTCGCGCCGGACGTCGTCGCGTTGACCCTGGCCGACCCTGACGGTGGGTTGCTCCCGTCCTGGACGCCGGGCGGCCATATCGACGTCCTGTTGCCCTCGGGCCGGCGCCGGCAGTACTCGCTGTGCGGTGCGCCCGGGCGGCGCACCGACTACCGCATCGCCGTTCGCCGGATCGCCGACGGCGGAGGCGGATCCATCGAAATGCATGAGACTTTCGACGTGGGCGACACGCTGTCGTTCGAAGGTCCGCGCAATGCGTTCTACCTCGGCACCGCCGAGCACGAGGTGTTGTTCGTCATCGGCGGCATCGGGGTGACACCCATTCTGCCGATGCTCCAGGTGGCCGCGCAGCGCGGTATCGATTGGCGCGCAATCTATACCGGTCGCAGCCGCGAGTACATGCCGCTGCTCGACGAGGTCGTGTCGCTGGGGCCGGGCCGGGTGACGGTGTGGGCCGACGACGAGCACGGCCGCTTCGCCACCGTGGCGGAGCTGCTGGACGGAGCAGGACCCGCGACCGCTGTCTACGTCTGCGGGCCGGGCGCCATGCTGGAGGCCGTCCGCATTGCCCGCAACGAGCATGCCGGTGCACCACTGCATTACGAGCGGTTCAGCCCGGCGCCCGTCGTCGATGGGGTGCCGTTCGAGTTGGAGCTCGCGCGATCACGGCAGGTGCTCGCGGTACCGGCTAATCGGACGGCGCTCGAGGTCATGCTCGACAGGGACCCGACCACCCCCTACTCGTGCCGGCAAGGATTCTGCGGGACGTGCAGGGTCAAAGTGCTTGCCGGACAAGTGGATCACCGTGGCCGCGCCGCCCCGGGCGACGACGGCATGCTGGTGTGTGTCTCGCGGGCCGCCGGCGAGCGGGTCGTCATCGACGCCTGAGCCGGTAACCCAAATGGGGCACCTTCCCGCCGGTCGCCGGCTCCCTCCATGGTGCGCCCGTCGAGGTGAAAGTCGTTCTTCTCGCGGGTGAGGTCTCGGGGATGGACCAGCACGGCCCAGGTCTTCGGCGACGTGGGCGCGTCGAGCACCTGGTCCGGCAGCACCCCGGACCAGGACTGCCGCCACACCGGATAGTGCATCGCGGCCACATCGGCGAACTCGATTGACCTGGCTTCGCGAATCGTGATGTCGGCCATTACGGCCGGGACTGCTCGAGGTAGGCGGCCAGAGCGTTGGTCAGACCCCGGCGCGCCAAGTCGAGGTCGGCATAGGAACCCAGCTGACGCTCCGACACCAGGCCGCGCATCGCGCCGGGAATCAGGGCGGCGACCTCGCGGACCCGATCCGGATCGACGGCCAGACCGGCGAAGGCGTGCTGGCAGGTCTCCAGCCAGCTTTTGCCCCAGGAAAACAGCTCGGCGGCGGTGCGCGGGTAGAGCCGCTCGAGCTCGTCGGGATCACGCGGCAACGCGGCCCGCAGGTTTTCGATCGCACGTGAATCCGGGGATGCCAGGCCGCGGTAGAGGGTATCGATGATGGCGCCGACCCGCTCGCGCAGCGGGGCGTCCGGCGAGATGGGCGTCGACAGCGTGGAGAACGTCGCGGCGCGCCGTTCGGCGGTGCGGTGCAGCACGGCGGCCCAGAACCCATCGGTGTCGCCGAACTGGTACTGCACCGCGCCCCAGGTGGCGCCGATGTCCTTGGCAATGCGGTTGGCCGAGACCGAGCCCGGCTCGCCGGAGGCCAGCGATCGCAACGCGGCCTCGAGCATGCTTTCGCGAGTCGCGTGGCCCCGCCGATTAGGGCGCCGGCCCGCGACGCCGGCCGCGCTGCTCTGACGAGTCATTTGCCGATCTTATCCACTGGCACCGGGCCGGATGAAGAGTTTCATAGAGGGTACTTTGATTTATTCTCGACGCGGCCTATCATTCGTACGCGAGGGAGGGCAGCTCACATGGCAGGGCTCGATGGCTAAGCCACCGTTGTCAATGAAACCGACCGGCTGGTTCCAGGTCGCCTGGTCCGACGAGATCGGCGTCGGCGACGTGCACACGATGAAGTACTTCGGCCAGGAGATGGTCGCCTGGCGCGCGGAATCCGGCGAGCTCACGGTGATGAACGCCTACTGCGAGCACTTGGGCGCGCACCTGGGCTATGGCGGCAATGTCGTCGGCGAGGTGCTGCAGTGCCCGTTCCACGGGTGGCAGTGGAGCCAGGAAGGCCGCAATGTCTGTATCCCGTACCAGGATCGGCCCAACCGTGGCCGCCGCATCCGCACCTACCCGGTAATCGAGCGCAACGCGTCGGTGTACATCTGGCACGACCTGGACCGTCGCGAGCCCTACTTCGACGCGCCGGACGTGTTCGCCGCGTTCGAGGACGGCAGCGGCGCGGACGACTACTACCCGCAGCAGCGGCTGTACCGCGAGACCCTGGAACTGCAACCGCAATACGTGCTGGAAAACGGGGTGGACTTCGCGCACTTCAAGTACGTGCACAACACCCCGATCGTGCCGGTGTTCACCCGCCACGACTTCGCCGAGCCGGCGTCCTACGTCGACTTCACCATCACCTTCGAGGGCGACGACGCCCAGTTGATCGACGGCGTCAACAGCGGCGTGCAGGCCATCAACGGCGGACTGGGCATTGCGGTGACCAAGAGCTGGGGCATGATCGACAACCGCACCATCTCGGCGATCACGCCGATCGACGAGTTCACCTCCGATGTGCGCTTCATGGTCTACATCGGCCGGACGCCGCACAAAGACCCGGGCCGCGCCGCCGCCAAGGCCGACGAATTCGGGCGCGAAGTCATCCGCCAGTTCGAGCAGGACATCGAGATCTGGCGACACCAGCGCTATTCGGATCCGCTGGCACTGGCCACCGACGAGTACGAAGGCTTCACCGCAATCCGCAAGTGGGCCAAGCAGTTCTATCCCGAGGCATTCGCATCGCAGGAAGGCTTGAGGCAATGAGTGCAGCACCGGTTCGCGTCTTTCAGGTCGGGAGCGGCAACGTCGGCTCGGAGATGATCAAGCGGATCGCCGCCCAGCCCGACATCGAACTTGTTGGCGTGCACTGCTATTCGTCGGAGAAGGTGGGTAAGGACACCGGAGAGTTCGCCGGGCTGGCGCCCAACGGGGTGGCGTTCACCGCGACGATCGAGGAGATCATCGCCGCCAAGCCGGACGTGCTGACGTTCCACGGTGTGTTCCCCGACGAGGACCTTTACGTCAAAGTGCTTGAGGCGGGCATCAATATCGTCACCACCGCTGACTGGATCACCGGTTGGCACCGAGACAAGAACCATCCGCACCCGTCGGGCAAGCCGGTCAGCCGACTGTTGGCCGAGGCCGCCGAGAAGGGCGGCGCCACGTTCTACGGCACCGGGATGAACCCAGGGCTGAACCAGATCCTGGGCGTGGTGTGCTCGGCCGATGTCGCCGACATCGAGAACGTCACCACCATCGAATCGGTCGACGTGTCGTGCCACCACTCCAAGGACACCTGGATCGAGGTGGGGTATGGCCAGCCGGTCGACGACCCCGAAATCCCCTGGAAGCTGGAGAAGTACACCCGGGTGTTCGCCGACAGCGTGTACATGATGGCGGACTGCTTCGACCTGCGGCTCGACGAGGTCAAGTTCAGCTACGAGCTGGGCGCGTGCACCAAGGATGTCGACCTGGGCTGGTACACGCTGCCCAAAGGTTCGCTGGGCGGTAACTACATCAAGTACCAGGGCATGGTCGACGGCGTGCCGCGGGTCGAAACGCACCTGGAATGGCAGATGACTCCGCACACCGACCCCAGCTGGAACATCAAGGGCTGCTACATCACTCAGATTCAGGGCGACCCCTGCATCTACAACAAGCACATGATCTTCCCCAAGCCCGGCGTCGACCTGTCCAACCCTGACAACTTCGCCTCGATCGGCATGACCGTCACCGGCATGCCCGCGCTTGCCTCGATCAAATCGGTGGTCGCGGCGCCACCGGGACTCATCACCAGCTCCGACCTGCCGCTGCGCGGGTTCGCGGGGCGGTTCAAGAAGTAGATCGGTCACAGCGCTGCGCCCCCGTCCGAGAGGCGCTCGGGGTGGTGAAAGTCGTTGGTGCGCACGCCGCGGTCTAGCTGAGGCGGCGGTATCCACCCGGTATGGCCGTTATCAGTTCTCCTTGTCCGCCAGCCCTTTTCGGCCAGTTTGTGGTGTGGGACGCAGGCGAAGGTGAGGTTGTCAGCATCGGTTAGGCCGCCGGCCGCCCACTCGTCGAGATGGTGAACTTCGCACCAATAGCCCGGCGCGTCGCAGCCGGGGTGGGTGCAGCCGCGGTCATGCGCGTACAACACGATGCGCTGATCCGGCGTGGCAATGCGCCGCGCCCGGCCGAGGTACAGTGGGCGGCTCGAATGTTCGTCGAACACGGCGAGATAGTGGTAGGCGTGGCGGGCCATCCGGATCGCATCGCGCATCGGTAGCAGTGTGCCGCCACCGGTCACTGCGCGCCCGGCGCCCGACGTCAGTTCCTGCAGCGTGGTCGACACGATCACGGTGACCGGCAACCCGTTGTGCCGACCGAGTTTCGGGTCGCCCAGCTGGCCGCGCACCAGGGCGTTGAGTGCGTCGTGCTGGCGCTGCGCGGGACTGCGCATATCGCTGCGCGCGCGTTCGTCGTCGGGTTCGCCTGCGATGCACGGCGTTTGGTCGTCGGGATTGCACATCCCGGGGGCCGCGAACCGGGAGAGCCAGGCGTCCAGGTTGGCGCGCAGCTCCGGCGAGGCGATCAGCTTCGCGATGCTCATCCCGTCGGGCCGTTGACCGCACCAGGTGAAGCCGCGTTGGCGCGCGCGATCGGCGTCGGAGAACTTTCCGTCGGGGTTGATCCGCAGTGCGCACTGGTGTGCGAGCCTCTGCAACTGATCCGGGCGCAACGTCCGCGCCTGCTCGGCCAGGAATCGCTCGGCGTTTACCACCGTCGCAGCGGGTATGGACTGCGGGAGATCGCGGACGAACGTTTGAATGGCCCGCAGATGCTGACCGTCGAGCAGCCCGTCACGCCACGCCGCGGCTGTGGCCGGCAACTGCGGCGGCAGCTCCTGGCCGGTGAGGGTCAAGCGCGACGACAACTCGGTGGCGTCGCGAAGCCGACGGCACGCCTCGGCACAGCTGATCCGCAGCCAGTCGGCCACCACTTTGTGCACCGGGCCACCGATGTCGGCGGGATCCTCCGCCGCCAGGCCGGCAATGACGTCATGGCTCACCGCGATCTGTCGCCGGCGCGAGGTTTCCATCCGTTCGAGCACGCGCAGCCGGACGGCGGGGCTCAGCGCATCGAAGTTCAGCCCGCGGAGCGCCGCGTCGGCGGCGTCCTGCGCGGCCAGGGCGGCGGATACCTCGGCCGGGAACTCGATCGAATGCATGTTCGAATTTTATGGCCGATCATCTACCCGAGCCACGGCGAAACTCCCCGCCTGTGGATGAAAGCCCAACTGGGGACAAAGCCGATCCAAAGCCCGTCCGACGCCCCGGTCTAGGGTGAAGACCATGCGGGTAGGAGTGCTGGGAGCAAAGGGCAAGGTCGGTGCGGCCATGGTGGCGGGTGTGCAGGCCACTGACGACCTGAGCCTGTCGGCCGAAGTGGACGCCGGTGATCCGATGAGCCAACTGACCGAGGGCAACACCGAGGTCGTCATCGACTTCACCCACCCCGACGTGGTGATGGACAATCTGAAGTTCGTCATAGGCAACGGAATTCACGCCGTCGTGGGGACGACGGGCTTTACCGGCGAGCGGCTGCAGCAGGTGCAGGATTGGCTCACCGACAGCCCCGGCACGTCGGTGTTGATCGCGCCCAACTTCGCGATCGGGGCGGTGCTGTCGATGCACTTCGCCAAGCAGGCCGCGCCCTTCTTCGACTCGGCCGAGGTGATCGAGCTGCATCACCCGCACAAGGCCGACGCCCCGTCGGGCACCGCGACCCGCACCGCGAAGTTGATCGCCGAGTCGCGAAAAGGCTTGCCGCCCAACCCCGATGCCACCAGCACCAGCCTGCCGGGCGCGCGCGGCGCCGACGTCGACGGCATCCCGGTGCACTCAGTGCGGCTGGCCGGGCTGGTCGCCCATCAGGAGATCCTGTTCGGCACCGAGGGGGAGACGCTGACCATCCGCCACGACAGCATCGACCGGACCTCGTTCGTGCCCGGTGTGCTGCTGGCCGTGCGGCGGATCAAGGAACACCCCGGCCTGACGGTGGGTCTAGAGGCCCTGCTCAATCTGCAATGAGCGATACCGCGCGGGTGGTGCGCACCCAACTGCTCGTCGCCTTCATGTGCGTGGCGCTGTTGGTTTACTTCGTGCTGTTGGGGCGCGTGGCCGTCGCGATGATCGGCTCCGGCCGCGCGGCCGCCATCGGCCTCGGGCTGGCGGTGTTGATCCTTCCCGTGATCGGGCTATGGGCGATGATCGCCACCCTGCGCGCCGGATTCGCGCACCAGAAGCTGGCCCGGCTGATCGCGGCCGACGGAATGGAACTGGATACCAGTGCACTGCCGCGCAGGCCGTCGGGCCGCATCCAGCGCGTCGCGGCCGACGAACTGTTCGCCACGGTGCGCACCGAAGTCCAGGACCACCCCGATGATTGGCGCCGCTGGTACCGACTGGCCCGCGCGTATGACTACGCGGGGGATCGCCGCCGCGCCCGCGAGGCCATGAAGACGGCGGTCAGCCTGCAGGGCCGCCGATGAGCAAGACGCTGCTGATCGTGCATCACACGCCGTCGCCGCACACCCACGAGATGTTCGAGGCCGTGGTCTCCGGCGCGACCGACCCCGACATCGAGGGCGTCGAGCTGCTGCGGCGCCCGGCGCTGACGGTCTCGCCGGCCGAGATGCTGGCCGCCGACGGCTACCTGCTGGGCACCCCGGCAAACCTCGGCTACATCTCGGGTGCCCTCAAGCACGCGTTCGACTGCGCGTACTACCAACTGCTCGACTCGACGCGCGGGCGACCGTTCGGGCTGTACCTACACGGCAACGAGGGCACCGAGGGCGCCGAACGTGCCGTCGACACCATCACCACCGGGCTGGGATGGTCCAAAGCCGCAGCGACCATTATTGTTTCGGGCAAGCCCAGCAAGGACGAGCTGCAAGCGTGCTGGGAGCTCGGGGCGACGGTCGCGGCCCAGCTGATGGACTAGCCGAAGGCCGGTTCTCGACGGCCCGATGCCGTGGCGGCGTATCCCAGTGCCCCGACGAGGACCGCGAACTTGATCAGCGCGGCGACCTGTGCGCGCCGCGCATGCACGCCGATACGTGTCCCGCGCAAGACTTTCAGCAGTGAAACTCCCTCCACCGCATCACCCGCGACGGCGACGAGCACTGCGGCGGGCAAACCAGCCGGGTGGCCACGTCGCCGGCGTGCGCGCTCGACGAGTAGCGCCGTCAACACGCCGTAGGTAGCCATGTAGCCGAAGTCGAGCCACAACGACAGGCGCGCAGCCCGCCGACCGTTGGCGCCCCACCGGGTCATGATGTCTTCGGCTCGAGATGCACTGCCGGCCAACTCAAATGCGATGATCCCCGGCCCACCACTGCCCCGCATGCGACGTTCTAGCGCGAGCATCACCGCCGTGTAGCCGAGGAAGGACGCGGCGGCCGGCGCGAGGCGACTGTCCGGTACGTGCTCGCTCACCATGCAAGGCTCCCGTGAAACGGCCCGCGAGTCCAGGGTGCCCCGCCTAGGCGTAGGTCGGCCTGAACGCGTCGGCGGGCTGGGCCACGGCCAGTGCGGAACTCGTACCGATCGGCCCGTGCCGGTCGAACAGCGTCGCGGCGCCGGTGGCGACGCCGGCCGTGCCGTAGTGGCTCTGGGCGGCCAGACCGAGGAACTCGCCGTCGGGCAATCGGCTCGCGGTGACGGTGTAGTCGGCGTTGATGTAGCGCAAGCCACCGGTGCCCCAATGGGTGAGCGAACTGGTGATGTCACCGACGAAGGCCAGGCGGGTGAACGGCGTGAGCGGGTGCCCGTGAACCATCGGACGAAACAGCCGCGCCCAGGCGAACTTCTGGGAGTGGGTCTGTTCCCATTCGCCGGCGGCGATTCCCGGACTGCCTTGCAACGTCGCGCCATACCCCCAGATGAGAAACGGCATCTCCTCTCCGAACCCGTCCGAGGATGCCGGGAGCGGCGGCATCTGCGCCGGCGACGACCACACCTGCCCGTCGGGATGATCACCGCGGCGCAGGAACAGCGCGCTGGCCCGGGCGACGACGGTGCCGTTCTGAAGCAGGCTGCCGTCGACCAGCTTGATGCGGCGGCCCTCGCGCTGCACCGAGGTCTGGATCTGCACTGGCTCCATCAGGGCCGGGCGCAATAAGTCAACCGTGAAGCGGGCGGGCTGCAGGCCCGGATCGATGCCGGATTGCTCTATGCCCCAACCCAACAGGCCCCCGACGATCTGGCCGCCCATCGCCGAGCCCCACGGGCCTTGCGTCATCTGGCCCGGAACATAGGAATCGCCGTCTACAGTGAAGAACGCCTCGGGCATGATGGCGGAGTCCTCGATCGTCACCGCTATCACGATAGGACACCGGATTAGTAAGGACCGGGCATGCCTCCAGTAATCGAAATTCCGCGCGACCGCAACCCGTTCCCGATGACCGGCGCGTCGCGCGGCCGCGACGGCATTCCGCGCTTTGACGAGCTGCCCGCCACCCTGCTGGACATGCTCGCCGAGCAGGTCGACGCCCGGCCGGACGCCGAAGCCCTGGTCGAGCTGGGCGCCGGGCGGCTGACATACCGGCAGCTCTGGGATCGTGCGGCGCGGGTCGCCGGTGGGCTGCGCGCGGGCGGCCTGAAACCTGGCGACCGCGTCGCGGTGCGTTACCCCGCCGGAATCGACTGGGCGCTGGCGTTCTGGGGCGCGGTGATGGCCGGTGGCGTTGTGGTGGCGGTCAACACGCGATCGGCGCAACCCGAGGTCGAGTTCGTCCTGTCCGACTCGGGTGCGCAGGTGGATCTGGCGCCGGACGCCGCGCTGCCCGACGGGCGGCCATACGTCACCGAGCAACTCGGCCGCACCGACACGGCAGCCCTGTTCTACACGTCGGGCACCACCGGCCACCCCAAGGGCGTGCCGACCACGCACGAGGCATTCCTGACCAACACTGAGAACGCGATCCGCTGTCTGCAACAGCCGCGGGATCTCGGTGAAGCGATGCGCACGCTCATCTCGGTGCCGCTGTTCCACGTGACGGGTTGCAACACCCAGCTGCTGGCCGCTGCCCGGCTCGGGGGAGCCTCGGTGATCATGCCCGCGCTCAACCTGGACGCGTTGCTCACCACGCTGACCGCCGAGCGTGTTTCGGTCATGGTCACAGTGCCGGCAATCTACTCGTTGTTGTTGCGGCACAGTGGGTTTTCCGCGCTCGATGTGTCGAACGTGCGGTGGGTGGGCTACGGCGGTGCACCGATCGCCCCGTCGCTGGTGCGGTCGGTGAAGAACGCGTTCGGCCACGCCACGGTGTTCAACGGCTATGGCATGACGGAGACGGCATCACTGATGACGGTGCTGCCAGACAGCGAGGCCGTGGATCACGCCGACTCCGTCGGATATGCGGTCCCATCGGTGGACCTCGGGGTGATCCCGTTCGGGGACGACCCCGGTGTGGGGGAACTGGTGGCGCGGGGCGCAAATGTGACCACCGGCTACTGGAATCGGCCGGAGGCGACCGCCACGACCTTTGTGGACGGCTGGCTGCACACCGGCGACGTGGTGCGCGTCGACGATGCCGGCCGGGTGCACATCGTCGACCGGCTCAAGGACATCATCAACCGCGGTGGTGAGAACGTCTCCAGCGTCGAGGTGGAGGCCGTGCTACTGGCGGCGCCCAACGTGGCCGATGCCTGCGTGCTCGGGGTTTCCGACGACGTCATGGGGGAGAAGGTGGGGGCGGTGTTGTTCGGCGGCGACGACGAAATCGACGTCCCGGCGGTGCTCGACCACTGCCGAAGCCAGCTGGCCGATTTCAAAGTGCCGCAATATGTCACGGTGGTCGCTCACGCGCTGCCGCGCAATGCCGGCGGCAAACTGCTCAAGGCCAGACTCCGCGAGCAGGTCCAGTGGGGAGAGCCGCTGCGATGAGCCCGAGCCTACTGGTCGCCAACCGAGGCGAGATTGCACTTCGAATCATCCGAACCGCAATCGAATTGGGCATGCGCACGATCGCGGTTTATGCCGAGGACGATGCGGAGAGCCCGCATGTGCACGCGGCCGACGAGGCGATCGGCCTGCCCGGCAGCGGCCCTCGTGCCTACCTGGACCAGTCCGCCGTGTTGGCTGCGGCGAAAAGCTCCGGGGCGGATCTGATCCATCCCGGATACGGATTCCTCAGCGAGAACGCCGAATTCGCCGACGCCTGCGCGACGGGCGGCTACACGTTTGTGGGCCCCGACGCCCGGGTGCTCGAGCTGCTCGGCAACAAGACGTCGGCCCGCGGCGCCGCGATCGCCGCCGGGGTACCGGTGTTGCCGGCGACCGAGGGGCCGAACAGCGTCGAGGACATCAAGGCATTCTTCGCCGAGCAGGGTGGCGGCATCATGATCAAGGCCCTCGCCGGTGGCGGAGGGCGCGGAATGCGCAAGGTGCACAACGCCGATCAGATCGATGACGCCTACCAGCGCTGCGCCGCCGAGGCGCAGCTGGGCTTCGGCGATCCCGCGCTGTTCGCCGAGGCGCTGCTCACCGACGCGCGTCACATCGAGGTGCAGATCGTCGCCGCGCCGGCCGGGCACCAGACGCACGCGCACGCGGTCGGCGACCGCGACTGCAGCATCCAGCGGCGCTACCAGAAGCTTATCGAAATCGCTCCCGCTCAAGGGATTTCGGATGACCTGCGCCCAGCCCTGCACCGGGCGGCGGCGCGGTTGTGCGCCCGCGTGGGCCTGCGCGGTGTGGCCACGGTCGAATTTTTGGTCACCGGCGAGGAGTTCGTCTTCCTCGAAGTCAACCCACGAATCCAGGTCGAGCACACCGTCACCGAGGAAACCACCGGGCTCGACCTGGTGGCAGTCCAGCTGGCCATCGCCGGCGGCGCATCCTTCTACCAGCTGGGGCTGGCATCCGGAATCGCCTCCGACGGCCTGGAAGTCATCGGCGAGCCGGCCGCACGACACGGAATCGCCATTCAACTCCGGGTCAACATGGAGGCCTTCGGGCCCGACTTCTCCGTCGTCGGATCGGCGGGCACGCTCACGGTCTTCTCCCCGCCCAGCGGTCCCGGCGTGCGTGTCGACACGTATGGCCGGGCCGGATTGGTGATAAGCCCCCAATACGATTCGCTGCTGGCCAAACTCATCGTCGATGTGCACGGGTCGTCGTGGCGGGCGGCGGTCCGCAAGGCCCGCACCGCCCTGGCCGAGTTCGGCATCGAGGGCGTCCACACCAACATCGGATTCCTGCGCGAGCTGCTGAGCGACGATCGGATCGAGTCCGGTTGGGTGAGCACCGGATTCCTCGATGAGAAGCTCCCCGAATTGGCCCAAGCCGCGCTGTCTCACCAGCGAGAACCGCGGGTGGCCGCGGTCGAGCTCTATCCGGGCGAGGACGCGCTGCGCGCCCAGCTGCCCGGTACCGTGGTCGAGGTGGCGCCCGAGGGAGCCGAATACACCGCGGGCAGCCAGCTGGTTGTCCTGGAAGCGATGAAGATGCAGCACGTGCTGGTCGCGCCGGACGCGCTGCGGGCCGTCCGGATCCTGGTGACGCCCGGCCAGGTGGTTGGCACCGGAGACCCGCTGCTGGTCTTCACCCGCACGGCGGGCGTTGATGACGGCGAGTCCGTCTCGGGCGCAACGGATCTCGACCGGCCGCGTGGCGATCTCGACGAGGTCGTGCACCGGCATTCCCTGACGCTCGATGAGGGTCGCCAGGCCGCGGTTGCCAAGCGGCACAACCAAGGTCGGCGCACCGCACGAGAGAACATCGCCGACCTCGTCGATCCCGACAGCTTCGTCGAATACGGTGCGCTGGCCATCGCGGCGCAGCGCAGCCGTCGCTCGGAAGAGGACCTGATCGTCAACACGCCGGCCGACGGCCTGGTCGCCGGCCTGGCCACCATCGGCGCGGACCGGTTCGGGCCGGCCGCGACGCAGGCCGTCGTGGTGTCCTACGACTACACCGTGCTGGCCGGCACCCAGGGCATGCGCAACCACGCCAAGACCGACCGCGTGTTCGACCTCGCCGGGCGAAAGCGGTTGCCGGTGGTGCTGTTCGCCGAGGGCGGCGGAGGCCGGCCGGGGGACACCGACGTCGGTGGCGCCGCCGGGCTGGACGTCCCGACCTTCCGGATGCTGGCGGGACTGAGCGGGAAAGTGCCGCTGGTATCGGTCGTCTCGGGCCGGTGCTTCGCCGGCAACGCCGCACTGGCCGGGGTGTGCGACGTGATCATCGCAACACCGGACGCCAACATCGGGATGGGCGGGCCGGCGATGATCGAGGGCGGCGGGCTGGGCGTGTATCCGGCCGAGGCGATCGGGCCGATCGGCGTGCAGCGCCACAACGGCGTGGTCAGCCTGGTCGCCCGGGACGAGACGCATGCGGTCGCACTGGCCAAGCAATACCTGTCGTACTTTCAGGGCTCCGTGAGCGACTGGGCGGCGCCCGATCCGCGGCTGGCCCGGCATGTGGTGCCCCAGAACCGGTTACGCGCCTACGATGTGCACCGGGCGATCGAGGCGATCGTCGATGTCGGATCGGTGCTTGAGCTGCGGGGAGACTACGGCGTGGGAATCGTCACCGCGCTGGTGCGCGTCGAAGGAGTGCCGTACGGATTGATCGCCAACAGCACCCATCACCTGGGTGGCGCGATCGACGCCGAGGCCGCCGACAAGACCGGCGACTTCCTGGCTTTATGCGAATCGTTCGGGTTGCCGGTGATCTCGCTGTGCGACACCCCGGGCTTCATGGTCGGGCCCGACGCGGAGATCCAAGCAGCGGTCCGCCGCTTTGGCCGGATGTTCGTCCTGGGCGCGCGGCTGACGGTGCCGCTGGGAATGATCATCTTGCGCAAGGGTTATGGGCTCGGCGCGATGGCGATGGCCGGCGGTTCATTCCGCGCCCCCCACTTCACCGTCGCGTGGCCGACCGGGGAAATTGGCGGCATGGGGCTAGAAGGCGCCGTACGCCTTGGGTTCAGCAAGGAGTTGGCCGCCATCGACGACCCCGCCGAGCGGCAGAGCCTGTTCGATCGCCTGGTGGCCGCGGCCTACGAGCACGGAAAGGCGCTGCGGTCGGCCACCACGTTCGAACTGGATGACGTCATAGACCCAGCAACCTCCCGGGCCTGGATCACCAGGCTCTCGGGAGGCTGAAGGGTCGCGCGATTATGCGATCACGCGTGGCCGGAGCCGCAGCCGACGCCGGGCAGACAGCCGGTGCCGCCGGGAATGCCACCCGGGCCCGCGTTCTGCCCGCCGGAGCCGCAGCCGACGCCCGGGACGCAGCCCTGGCCGCCCGGACCACCGCCGGGGCCGTTGAACTGGCCGCCCGAGCCGCAGTTTCCGTTGGCGTCGCAGCCGCCGCCACCCGGGTCGTCCTTGAACGTCACGTGCGTGGGCGCGGGGGAGTTGGCGGCTGGTCCGGCGACGTAGACGTCAGCAGCGGCCGCGGGCGCGGCGGCGATGGCCGCAGCGACAGCACCGGCGACAACCAGAGGTTTCATGAGTGTCAATTTCGATAACATGTGCCTGGCATACCACCTCAACACATATCCAAAACATCCCGAATAAAATTCGCCAGCAAACAAAGTCCGCGCTGCTGGACGGCGGCTCTCACCGCGACGGAAGGCCCGACACCATGACCTCACAAGATCTGACCGGCCGCACCGCGATCGTCACCGGCGCGTCGCGCGGAATCGGCCTTTCGATAGCCCAGCAGTTGGCGGCCGCGGGAGCCAATGTGGTGCTCACCGCGCGCAAGCAGGAGGCCGCCGACGAGGCCGCCGCCCAGGTGGGAAAGCAGGCCCTGGGGGTGGGCGCCCATGCCGTCGACGAGGACGCGGCGCTGCGCTGCGTCGAGCTCACGCTGGAGCGCTTCGGCAGCGTCGACATCCTGATCAACAATGCCGGAACCAACCCGGCCTACGGTCCGCTGATCGACCAGGATCACGCCCGTTTCACCAAGATCTTCGACGTCAACCTGTGGGCTCCGCTGCTGTGGACCTCACTTGTCGTCAAGTCGTGGATGGGTGAGCACGGCGGAGCGATCGTCAACACGGCCTCCATCGGCGGCATGCATCAATCGCCGGCGATGGGCATGTACAACGCCACCAAGGCCGCGCTGATCCACGTCACCAAGCAACTGGCGCTGGAACTCTCGCCGCGCGTCAGGGTCAACGCCATCTGCCCGGGTGTGGTACGCACCCGCCTGGCCGAGGCGCTGTGGAAGGACCACGAGGACCCGTTGGCGTCGTCGATCGCGCTCGGGCGCATCGGGGAGCCGGTCGACGTGGCCGCGGCCGTCGCCTTCCTGGTTTCCGACGCGGCGAGCTGGATCACCGGCGAGACCATGGTGATCGACGGTGGCCTGCTGCTCGGCGCCGCACAGGGATTCCAGTCCGCACCGGGCGGCGGGCAATGACCACCGTTGATACGGGTGCCCTGGACGCGCGGGTTCAGGCACTGCTCGACGAGCGCGATCCGGTAACCAGCGACCCACGGGATTTCCTTGGCGCGCAATACGATGCGGGCCTGGCCTGGGTGCACCTACCGCACGGTTTCGGCGGGCTGGAGCTGCCGCGCACCGCCCAGGAGCGAGTCGATGCCCGCCTTGCCGCCGCCGGTGCGCCGGTGGGCGGCACCCACAAGAACTACATCGGCATGGGCATGGCGGCGCCGACCATCGCGGCGTTCGGCACCGACGAGCAGAAGCGAAGGTTCCTGCGCCCGTTGTTCACCGGGGAGCAGATCTACTGTCAGCTGTTCAGCGAGCCGGGCGCCGGATCGGACCTCGCGGGGGTGGCCACCCGCGCGGTGCGCGACGGTGACGACTGGATTATCAACGGGCAGAAGGTGTGGACGTCGCAGGCGCAGCACGCGCAGATGGCCATCCTGGTCGCCCGGACCGATCCGGCCGTGCCCAAACACCATGGTCTGACCTATTTTCTCTGCGACATGACGCAACCGGGTGTCGAGATCCGGCCGTTGCGCCAGATCACCGGCGAGGCGGAATTCAACGAGGTGTTCCTCACCGACGTCCGGGTGCCCGATGCGAATCGGCTCGGCCCGGAGGGCGGTGGCTGGCGGGTCGCGACCACCACCCTCAACAACGAACGCGTCGCCATCGGGTCGCGCGCCGGGGTTCCCCGGGAAGGCGGCCATATCGGCAAGGTCACCGCCGCCTGGCGCGACGAGCCGGCGCTGCGCAACCCCGCAATGCACGACCAACTGATGCGGCTGTGGGTTGAGGCGGAGGTCCTTAGGCTGGCCGGCGAACGGTTGCGGCAACAGGCGGCCACCGGTCAGCCCGGCCCCGAAGGTGCCGGCATGAAGGTGGCGTTCGCCAAGCTGGCACAAGCGATTTCGGGCTTCGAGATCGAGCTGCACGGCGAAGCAGCGCTGCTCTACGATGACTGGACCATGCGCAGGCCCGAGACGGTCGACCTGGTCGGTCGCGGGCCCGGCTACCGCTACCTGCGGGCGCGCGGCAATTCGATCGAGGGCGGTACGTCAGAAATCCTGCGCAACACCATTTCCGAGCGGATCCTCGGCCTGCCGGGTGAACATCGTGTCGACAAAGACGCCGCCTGGAAGGACCTCCCGCGATGAGCGCGCACAACGCCGACCTGCTGTACTCCGACACCGAAGAGGCGTTGCGGGCCGGCGTCCGTCAGCTGTTCGCCGAGCGGTGTCCGCCCGAATCGGTGACGCGGCTGTACGACGAGCAACCACAAGACTTTTCGGGCGTGTGGCGCACGCTGGCGACCGAATTGGGCGTGGCCGGCCTGCTGGTTCCGGAATCATTGGGGGGCGCCGGCGCGAGCGCCCGCGAGGCGGCCGTGGTCATGGAGGAGATCGGGCGGGCCGTTGCGCCAGTGCCGTTTTTGTCCAGCGCGGTCCTCGCCACGATCGCGCTGCTGCGGGCCGGTGACACCGCGACCGTATCGGCGCTTGCCCAGGGCGAGTTGACGGCGGCGTTGGTGGTCTCGCTGTCCAGCGCACCGGGCGACCCGGTTACGGCGGTCAGCGCCGGCGCCGACGGACTGAGCGGGTCGGTCACCAGCGTGGCCGGTGCCGACGCCGCCGATGTGCTGGTGGTGCCGGTCGCCGGACGCGACGGGCTCGAGCTACACACCGTCGCCCGCGACGCCGCGGGCGTGCAGATTTCACCGCTGCTCGCGCTGGATATGACCAGACCCCTTGCCGCCGTGTCGTTTTCGGGATCTCCGTCGTCCCGGGTCGGGGCGGGCGACGAGCCGGTCAGCGAGGCCATCCGGACTGGAGCGGCCCTGCTGGCGTCCGAGCAGCTCGGGGTCGCCCAATGGTGCTTCGAAACCACGCTGGAGTACGTCAGGCAACGCAGGCAGTTCGGCCGCACGATCGGCTCCTATCAGGCGATCAAGCACCGGTTGGCGGATCTGTGGTCCGACGTCGGCGCGGCGACCGCCGCGGCGCGCTATGCGGCCGACACCTGCGCCCGGGGCGCGCAAGACGCGGACACGGCGGCGGCGATCGCCCAGGCCTTCTGCGGCGAGGTCGCCGTGCATGCCGCCGAAGAGTGCGTACAGCTGCACGGCGGCATCGGTATGACCTGGGAATATCCCGCGCACCTGTACCTCAAGCGAGCCAAGAGCGACCAGTTGGCATTCGGCACCGCCTACCGTCACCGCGCCCGGCTGGCCGAACTGGTGGACCTACCGGCGTTCTGACGTTCGCGGTGCCCTCGGCCATGCGCATGCGGACGCCAGGCCGAGGGATAGAGTTTGCCGACCACACGTCTTTCGGAGCTGGGCGAATGCAAGTGTTGCTGTCGGCGTACGACTCGCGCGGAGGAGTCGAGCCGCTCGCCGCGCTCGCGGTGCATCTGCGGGCGCTGGGCGCCGGCCGGATCGACAGCGCGTGCCATCGCAGCAACACGGCCGCCTGGCGCTTCTACGAGCGGCAGGGGTTCCGGCCGCTCGACGAGGAGCGCATCGCGCTACTGCTCTAGAATCCGCACGTGCCTGCCGGCGCGCCCGACGCCGAATTCGTTGAGCTGCTGGCCCGTGCCGGCGTGCCGCTGCTGCCCTTCGGCGAATCACTGCGGGCGATGAAGACGGGGGCGGTGCCGTCGGAGAGGGACCTGCGCCGGCACTTGGACGGGCTGATCGCCGTGCAATTCGACACCGTGGCCGCCGCGGCCGAAGGCTGTGATGCGTTGGTGGTCGCCGGCTTCCCGCCGGCCGCGGCCGCCGCGCGGTCGGCGACCGAAAGCCTGGGGATCGATTACGTCTACGTCAGTTACCAGCCCACCATCCTGCCGTCGCCGCACCACCCGCCGCCGGCGTACGCCAACGGGCCGTTTACTCCCGGCATGGTCGACAACCGGGTGCTGTGGCAACTGGATGGCCGGCACATGCAGGAGCTGTTCGGCGCGGCGCTCAACGGTCACCGGGCGGCAATCGGCCTGCCTCCGCTGGACAACCTGCGCGACTACGCGCTGACCGACTGCCCATGGCTGGCGACGGATCCGATCCTGGACCCGTGGCAGCCCGCTGAGCTCGACGTGATCCAAACCGGCGCGTGGCTGCTGCGCGACGAACGCCCGCTGCCTGCCGACCTGCTGGCATTCCTCGACGCGGGCGCACCGCCGGTCTATGTGGGTTTCGGCAGCATGCCGATGCGCGCCTCGCTGGACGCCGCGCGGACGGCCATCGAGGCGGTCCGCGCGCTGGGCCATCGCGCTGTAATTTCCCGCGGCTGGGCCGACCTGGCCCCGATCGACGACCGGGACGACTGCTTGACCGTCGGCGAGGTCAACCACCAGGCACTGTTCGGGCGGGTCGCCGCCGTCGTGCACCATGGCGGGGCGGGCACCACGACGACGGCCGGCCGGGCGGGAGCCCCGCAGGTGGTGGTGCCCCAGGGGGCCGATCAGCCCTACTGGGCGAGCCGGGTGCGCGACCTCGGCATCGGCGCCGCCCATGACGGTCCGGATCCCACCACCGAGTCGCTGTCGACCGCGCTCAAGGCGGTCCTGACCGACCAGACCCGCGCACGGGCGACTTCGGTGGCCGCAACGATCCGCACCGACGGCGCTTCGGTGGCCGCGACGCTGCTGATGACCGCGTTAACGCGGTAGCGCGGAGGCGAACACCTCCTTCATCGCCTCCCAATGCCGCTCGGCAGCGGCGGCGTCGTAGGGCGCGTTGTCCGGAACCGCGAAACCATGGCCGGCCGAATACCACTCGATGGTGTGCTCGACACCGGACGCCGTCAGCGCTTTGTCCAGCTGTTCGGCGTGATCGGCGGTGAACGACGCATCGTCCTTGGCGCCGCCCACGTACACCGTGGCGCTCATCCGGTCGGCGAGCAGATGCGGGCTGTCGTCGGTGTCGGTCACCAGCCCGCCGCCGTGGAAGGACGCCGCCGCGGCCACCCGGTCGGGCACCCGCCCGGCCACCATGAGCGACGTCCGGCCGCCCATGCAGTAGCCGCACACCCCGAATCGCTCGCCGGCCACCTCGGGGCGGGCGGCCAGATAGTCGAAGAACGCGCCGGCGTCGGCGGCCATCCGGTCCGGGGTGACGCTGCCGATCATCGAGAACAGGCGTCCGCGTTCCTTCTTGTCGCCGAAGACGGTCGCCATGTCGAACGGCGCCCAGTCCGCGGTGCGGTAGTAGACATCCGGTAACAGCACGGCGTAACCGAACCCGGCCAGCTTGGCGGCCATCTGCTCGAACGTGTCACGCACACCGCCGGCGTCGGGATACATGACCACCCCGGGCCACGGGACTTGCGATTCCGGGCCGTCGGGGGTGAACAGGTGCACCGCGCAGGTGCCATCGGGTGTGGTGACGACGTCGATGATGTTCGGCATGGCACCCGTTCTACTCCGCGCGCGTAGACGTATTCTTGCGGCGTGCCGATCCCGACCCCCTACGAGAACTTGCTCCGCTTGGTGCTCGACCAGGGAACGGCCAAATCCGACCGCACCGGCACCGGGACCCGCAGCCTGTTCGGTCAGCAGCTGCGCTATGACCTGTCGGCCGGGTTCCCGCTGCTCACCACCAAAAAGGTGCACCTCAAGTCGGTGATCTACGAATTGCTGTGGTTCTTGCGCGGCGACTCCAACGTCGCCTGGCTGCACGAGCACGGAGTTACCATCTGGGACGAATGGGCAAGCAGCACAGGCGATCTCGGACCGATCTACGGTGTGCAATGGCGGTCCTGGCCGACGCCGTCGGGCGAGCACGTCGATCAGATCAGCGCCGCCCTGGACCTGCTGCGCACCGACCCCGACTCGCGGCGCATCATCGTGTCGGCGTGGAACGTCGGCGAAATCCCGCAGATGGCGCTGCCGCCATGTCACGCGTTCTTCCAGTTCTACGTGGCCGACGGGCGGCTGAGCTGCCAGCTCTACCAGCGCAGCGCCGACCTGTTCCTGGGTGTGCCGTTCAACATCGCCAGCTACGCGCTACTGACGCACATGATGGCCGCCCAGTCCGGCCTCGCCGTCGGCGAGTTCGTGTGGACGGGCGGGGACTGCCACATCTACGACAACCATGTCGAGCAGGTGCGGCTGCAGCTGAGCCGCGACCCCCGGCCATACCCGGAACTCGTTCTGGGCGCACGGGATTCGATTTTCGATTACACCTACGACGACGTTGTCGTAAAGAACTACGACCCCCATCCGGCGATCAAAGCCCCAGTCGCTGTATGAAGCGCGCCGGCGACGATGCCGGCTCGGGCGGGTTGCAAGCCGGGATCAAGGAGTAGCGCGTATGACCGAGGTGGGCCTGGTGTGGGCTCAGTCGACCTCCGGCGTCATCGGGCGTGGTGGCGATATCCCCTGGAAGGTGCCGGAAGATCTTTTCCGGTTCAAAGAGGTGACCATCGGGCACCCGGTGATCATGGGCCGGCGGACATGGGATTCGTTACCGGCGAAGGTGCGCCCCCTGCCCGGCCGGCGCAATGTCGTCCTGTCCCGCGACACCGGTTTCGTCGCCGGCGGGGCCCGGGTGGCCGGGACCTTGGGAGAAGCCCTTGCCCACGGCGAGGACGGCCCGGAGACGTGGGTCATCGGCGGCGAACAAATTTATTTGCTGGCGCTGCCCTACGCCACCCGCTGCGAGGTAACCGAGATCGAAATCGATTTGCGACGCGATGACGACGACGCGCTGGCGCCGACGCTGGACGACACTTGGGTGGGTGAAACGGGGGAGTGGCAGGCCAGCCGCTCGGGGCTGCGGTATCGCTTCCACAGCTACCGTCGGCTCGCCGCGCACCCGTTCGCGCGCATGGCCTGACCTGACATACTCGGATTCGGGGTCGGTCGCACCGGGCCAACCAGGCGTTTTGGACAGAAGGGGAGATTGGCAGTGAAAACCGAACCGGTGAAGACGTTCTCTCGAAAGTTCATGGGCTACGACGCGACCGCGGTTGATGCCCACATCGAGATGCTGACCACCAAGCAGCAGCTGCTGCTTGACGACGTCGAGAGCCTACGGGCCCGGCTGCAGGAATCCGGCGATCAAACGGCCGCGCTGCGCAAGGAAGTGGCCGCGCTGACGGACACCTCGCCATCGCCGCACGCGGTGCAGCAGCGGTTGGCCAAAATGCTGAGCCGCGCGGTCGACGAGGTGGCCGAGATGCAGGCCGAAGCGCGGGCCGAAGCGGATGCGCTGATCGCGGCGGCCGAGGCCGAGGCGGAAGAAACCCAGCGGAAGCGCGAGCAGATGTTGTCGGACATGGCCGCGCAGCGGGAAGCCATGGAAGCCGAGTATCAGCAGACCAAGGAAAACCTCGAGGCAGAGCTGGCCAGCCTGCGCGATGACGCCGAGCTGGCGCGTGAGCGGCTTCTCGCCGAGGCGAAGGAGAGGGCCGATCGGGATCGTGACGAGGCTCGACGCGCCGTGGACGAGGCGAGCCGGCAACGGATCAGGATTCTCGAGCAACTGATGGGCGTTTACCGCGACCTGAAAACGGTTCCGGACACTCTCGAGTCCGCCTATGAAGAACAGCGGAATGCGTCCGAGACGCATTCCGTGGTGCGCTCGGACGAGAAAGTCGGCGCGGGCTCAGCGTCGTAACGCAGCACGTCGGACCCGACCGGTATTCTCGGCGCCGTGTCGACCCGCAGGCTGTCCGTCGCCCAAGCCAGGCGGATAGCCGTTGCGGCCCAAGGATTTAGCGACCCCCCGTCCAATGGCGAGATCACCCGGGCGCACCTCAAGCGACTGATCTCCAGGATCCAAGTGCTGCAACTGGATTCGGTGTCGGTGGCGGTTCGTGCTCACTACGCCCCGGTGTTCAGCCGACTCGGTCCCTACGACCGTGACGTGCTCGACCGCGCCGCCTGGGGGCCGCGTTCAGCGCGGCTGCTGGCCGAGTATTGGGCGCACGAGGCCGCGCTGATGGCCGTCGAGGATTGGCCGCTGTTGCGTTGGCGGATGCGCCAGTACTCACATGGCCGCTGGGGGACCCACATCGTCAAGGCCAATCCGCGGCTGGTCGAGGAAGTCGTGGCCGCCGTCGCCGAGCTCGGGCCCAGTACGGCCGGGCAGATCGAAGCGCATCTGGCCGCCGAGCCGCGCCGGAAAAAGGGGACCTGGTGGACGCGCAGCGACACCAAGTGGGTGGCCGAGGCGCTGTTCGCCTCCGGGGTGCTCACCACGGCCACCCGAGTAGGCTTCGCGCGTCACTACGACCTGGTGGAACGGGTGTTGCCGGCGAGTGTGCTGGCCCGCGAGGTCGACGACGACGAGGCGATCCGCGAACTTGCGCTGCGGGCCGCCGCCGCCCTGGGTGTGGCCACCGAGGCCGACATCCGCGACTACTTCCGGCTGTCGGCCCAGCAGATCAAGCCGGCGATCGCCGCATTGGTGGCCGCCGGTGACATCGAGCCGGTCGACGTCAACGGCTGGTCCGCACCGGCCTATCTGCGGGCGGGCCGCACGGTGCCCCGCACCGACCGCGGCACCGCGTTGCTGTGCCCGTTCGACCCGCTCATCTTCTTTCGCCCGCGCGTCGAGCGACTATTCGAATTCCATTACCGCATAGAGATTTACACCCCGGCCGCCAAGCGGCGGTACGGCTACTACGTGTGGCCGCTGCTCATGGACGGACGCTTGGTGGCGCGGGTCGACCTCAAGGCCGACCGCGCCGCCAACTCGCTGCGGGTCCTCGGCGCATTCGGCGAGCCCGACGCGCCCAGGCCCCGCGTCGCCGCGGCACTGGCCGGTGAACTTCAGTCCATGGCGTCGTGGCTGGGCCTGGGCGGATTCAGCGTCGCCGGCCGCGGTGATCTGTCCGGCGAGCTGCGCGCGGCGGCCAAGCGGGTCAGCTGAAGCCCGCGTCGACGTCCATTGCGCTGCTGGCGTTGCTGGTCTCCGGCAAGGTGCGGGTCAGAGACGAAGATCCGCTCGGCACGCCTTAAGGTGAGCGCCGTGGCCGAGATCGCGCCGCTGCGCGTGCAACTGATCGCCAAGACCGACTTCTTGGCGCCCCCCGATGTGCCGTGGGGCACCGACGCCGACGGCGGCCCCGCGCTGGTCGAGTTCGCCGGCCGGGCCTGCTACCAAAGCTGGTCGAAACCCAACCCCAAGACCGCGACCAACGCCGGCTACATCAAGCACATCATCGACGTCGGCCACTTCTCGGTGCTCGAACACGCGAGTGTGTCGTTCTACATCACCGGCATCTCGCGATCGTGCACCCATGAGCTGATTCGGCATCGGCACTTCTCCTATTCGCAGTTGTCGCAGCGCTACGTCCCCGAGAAGGAATCGCACATCGTCGTGCCGCCGGGCATGGAAGACGATCCGGAACTACAGCAGATCCTGGCCGCGGCCGCCGACGCCGGCCGCGCCACCTACACCGAGTTGCTGACCAAGCTGGAAGCGAAGTTCATGGCGGGGGAGCCCGGCGAAAAGGTAGGGGTGTTGCGTCGCAAGCAGGCCCGCCAGGCCGCCCGCGCCGTGCTCCCCAGCGCGACCGAAACCCGCATCGTCGTGACCGGCAACTACCGGGCTTGGCGGCACTTCATCGCGATGCGCGCCAGTGAGCACGCCGACGTGGAAATTCGCCGGCTCGCCATCGAGTGCCTGCGCCAGCTGACGGGTGTGGCGCCCGCGGTGTTCGCCGACTTCGAGATCTCCACCCTGGCCGACGGCACGGAGGTCGCGACCAGCCCGCTGGCGACCGAAGCCTGATGCGCCCGCGCGCAGCGGCGCGCACCTACGCGGATGCTAATTACCTTGCCGGCGCCAGGTAACCTGAACACCGTGAGCACGGTCGGATTCGACGCCCCAGCACGGTTGGGAACCTTGCTGACCGCGATGGTCACACCGTTTCGCCGCGACGGCTCCGTCGACACCGTCGCGGCCGCACAGCTGGCCAATCACCTGATCGACGCCGGCTGTGATGGGCTGGTGATTTCCGGAACCACCGGCGAGTCCCCGACAACCACGGACGACGAGAAGCGTGAGCTGCTCCGCGTCGTGCTGGAGGCGGTGGGCGACCGGGCCCGCATCATCGCCGGCGCGGGCACGTATGACACCGCCCACAGCGTCCGGCTGGCCAAGGCCTGCGCGGCCGAGGGCGCTCACGGGCTGCTGGTGGTCACGCCGTACTACTCGAAGCCTCCCCAGAGCGGGCTGATCGCCCACTTCACCACCGTCGCCGACGCGACCGAACTGCCGGTGCTGCTCTACGACATTCCGCCGCGTTCGGTGATACCGATCCAGCCTGAGACCATCCGTGCGCTGGCCGCCCACCCGAACATCGTCGGAATCAAGGACGCGAAGGCCGACCTGCACAGCGGTGGCCAGATCATCGCCGAGACCGGCCTGGCCTACTACTCAGGCGACGATGCGCTGAACCTGCCGTGGCTGGCCATGGGCGCCACCGGATTCATCAGCGTGATTTCTCATGTGGCGGCCGGACAGCTGCGGCAAATGTTGTCCGCCTTCAGCTCGGGGGACATCGCCACGGCCCGCAAGATCAACGCCACCGTCGCCCCGCTGTGCGACGCGATGGCCCGCCTGGGCGGGGTGACGATGTCCAAGGCGGGCCTGTGTCTGCAGGGCATCGACGTCGGCGACCCGCGGTTGCCGCAAGTGCCCGCAACGCCGGAGCAACTCGACGCGCTGACCGCCGATATGCGTGCGGCCTCGGTGCTGCGGTGACCCAAGGAGTTTCCGAGAAGTGGATGTAGACCTCGCCCCGCCAGGCCCCTTGGCCACGGGAGGGTTGCGGGTCACTGCTCTTGGTGGCATCAGCGAAATCGGCCGTAACATGACGGTTTTCGAGCACCTGGGCCGGCTCTTGATCATCGACTGCGGCGTGATGTTCCCCACCCACGACGAGCCCGGGGTCGATCTGATCCTGCCGGATCTGCGTCACATCTCCGACCGACTGGACGACATCGAGGCGCTGGTGCTCACGCACGCCCACGAGGACCACATCGGCGGCATTCCGTTCCTGCTCAAGCTGCGCCCCGACATCCCGGTGGTCGGTTCGAAGTTCACGCTGGCGCTGGTCGCCGCGAAGTGCCGCGAGCACCGCCTCAAGCCGGTGTTCATCGAGGTCGCCGAGGGCCAGAAGAGCAGTCACGGCGTGTTCGAATGCCAGTACTTCGCCGTCAACCACTCCATTCCCGACGCGCTGGCGATCGCCGTGCACACCGGTGCGGGGACGGTCCTGCACACCGGTGACATCAAGCTCGACCAGCTTCCTCTGGACGGCCGCCCGACCGACCTGCCCGGCATGTCCCGGCTCGGCGACGCCGGCGTGGACCTGTTCCTGTGCGACTCAACCAATTCCGAGCATCCCGGCGTCGGGCCGTCGGAAAGCGAAGTGGGCCCGACGCTACACCGATTGATCCGCGGTGCCGACGGCCGCGTCATCGTGGCGTGCTTCGCCTCCAACGTGGACCGGGTGCAGCAGATCATTTATGCCGCAGTCGCTTTGGGTCGGCGGGTATCGTTCGTCGGCCGATCCATGGTGCGCAACATGGGGATCGCCCGGGAACTCGGATTCCTGCGGGTGGCGGATTCGGACGTGATCGACATCGGCGCCGCCGAGATGATGCCGGCCGACCGGGTGGTGCTGATCACCACCGGCACCCAGGGCGAACCGATGTCGGCGTTGTCGCGGATGTCGCGCGGCGAGCACCGCAGCATCACGCTGACCGCGGGTGACCTGGTGGTGTTGGCGTCGTCGCTGATCCCGGGCAACGAGGAAGCGGTCTACGGCGTCATCGACGAGCTCGCCAAGATCGGGGCCCGTGTCGTCACCAATGCCCAAGCCCGCGTGCATGTTTCGGGGCACGCCTACGCGGGAGAACTGTTGTTCCTGTACAACGGGATTCGGCCGCGCCACGTGATGCCCGTGCACGGGACGTGGCGCATGCTGCGCGCCAACTCCAAGCTTGCGGCCAGCACCGGAGTGCCGGAGGAGTCCATCCTGCTGGCCGAGAACGGGGTGAGCGTCGACCTGGTCGCGGGTAAGGCCGCAATCGCCGGCGCGGTGCCGGTCGGCAAGATGTTCGTCGACGGCCTGATCAACGGTGACGTCGGCGACATCACCTTGGGCGAGCGGCTGATTCTGTCGTCGGGTTTCGTGGCGGTGACCGTGGTGGTCGCGCGCGGCACCGGGCGTCCGGTCGTTCCACCGCAGCTGCATTCGCGCGGATTCTCCGAGGATCCCAAGGCGCTGGAGCCCGCGGTGCGCAGGGTGGAGGCGGAGCTGGAAGCGCTGGCGGCCGAGAACATCACCGATGCGGGCCGCATCGCCCAGGGCGTGCGGCGCACCGTCGGCAAGTGGGTGGGCGAAACGTACCGCCGGCAGCCGATGATCGTGCCGACCGTCATCGAGGTCTAGTGGCGATCGCGATCCCGGCGTAGCCGGGGCGAAGCGGGTCGCCACCATCAGGGCGCGCTAGATCTTCTCGGCGTAGGCCGACCACTCCAGTTGCGACGCTTTGAGTTTACGGCCGGTGGGCTCGACATAACGCTGGGCGAGCTCGTCGGGACCGGCTTGTTCCACCAGCCGCCAGCCGTACTCGCCGAGGAACGCGGCGACATCGTCGGGCTGCAAACCGAAATGCCACAGTTGCCGCCGCTGGCGCACGGTGCGGTACAGCGTGCGGGTGCCATACCGATTGGTGCCGTCGATGAAATCTCTACGGACATAAGTGAACACCAAACGGCTACCGGGTGCGGTCGCACGCAGACCGTCCAGCGTGCGCCGGACGGTCGCTTCGGTGAGGTATTGGGTGACGCCTTCGCAGATGAAGAACACCCGGTAGTCGGTGCGATAACCGTGTTCGGCGAGCGAGGTGAGCAGGTCGTCATGCTCGAGGTTCAACGCCACCAACCGAACCGACAGCGGCGGCTCGCCGAGCACCCGGCGGACCGTCTTGAGTTTCCTCGCGACATTCACCGGCAGATCGACCTCGAACACCGGGATGCGGACCCGCCGCGTCAGCAGGTAGGCCCGGGTGTCCAGGCCCGCTCCGAGGATGACGACGGCGTTGACGTCGTCGAGCGACTCCGTGAGCTTGTCGGCGATGAAACGCTTGCGGCAGGCCAGATTGGCCCACAATCCCGGACCGGTGAACTCCGAGCCGCGGATCATCAGCCGGCGAACCGGCGCGAACCGGGTCGCCCCGACGAGCCACCGCAGCGGCGCGGGCAGGAAGAGTTCGGCGAAGTCGTCGTCGACCAGGCGGCGGCCGGGCGGCTCGTTCTGCTCGACGGCGGCCAACACCATCGGGCCAAATGCCGTTTGCGCAACCGGGTTTCGGGCCATGGCGGTTACTTGTTCAGGAATCCCGCGTCGACGGGCAAGGTCACACCGGTGATGTAGCGTGCCTGATCGGACACCAGCCACGCCACCGCGTTGGCGATATCCTCGGCGTCCAGCACCTCCACCGGCATGGCGTTGCCCATGGCGCCTGGCGTGTCCGTCGCGGCGGCCATCTTGGCCAGCCACTCCCGGGTGAACTCGTTGTTGATCATCGGCGTCTCGACGCCGGACGGATGGATCGAGTTGACCCGGATCATCTGGCCGGCAAGAAGATTCGCGTAGACCCGCATCAGCCCGACCACCCCGTGCTTGGCGGCGGCGTAGCCGACGGAACCGGCGTCAGGGCTGCCGACCCCGGCCAGCCCCGCGCTCGAACTGATCAGCACGATCGACCCGCCGGTGCCCTGCTTGACCATCGTGGGTATCGCGACCTTGATGGTGTGGTAGACGCCGGTGAGGTTGACGTCGATGACGTCGTGCCAGCCGTCGTCACCGGATTGCATGGGAGCGATCCCGGCGTTGGCCACGACGATGTCCAGGCGGCCGAACTGGTCCAGGCCCGCCTGCAATGCCGCCGCCAAGGATTCGCGGTCGCGGACGTCGCCACGGGCGGCCACGATGCGGGCGCCGGTGTCTTCCACCAGCTTCACGGTGGCGGCCAGGTCGTCGGCCGTGGCCAGCGCGTAGGGCACGCTGGCGATCTGGTCGCACAGATCGACGGCGATGATGTCGGCGCCGTCGCCGGCCAGCCGCACCGCGTGCGCGCGTCCCTGCCCGCGCGCGGCGCCGGTGATGAAGGCGACCTTGCCCTTCAGGGGCCCTTCCGGCGAGTGGGCCATCAGGGCCGCAACTGTCCTTTGGCCGGATCGCCCGCCGGGACCGGCTGCAGCATCTTGATGTCGGGCGCGCCGACCAGGTGTTCGCCAGCCGCGGTGAACATCTTGGTGACCGCCGGCGCGGTGCTGTGCGCCTTGAGCGCCTCGGCGTCTGCCCACTGCTCGACGAAGACGAACGTCTCACCCGATTGGTGCAGCGAATAGATCTGGCAGCCCGGTTCGTCGTGCACTTCTTCGACCGCCCGCGTGAGGATGTCGCGGACGGTGTCGACCGACTCAGGTTTGACAGTCATGGTGGCGACGACGACAACGGGCATTGATGGCCTCCTGGACGCTGTGGGGTGGTGACGAGCACGACTTCTCGCAAACCGAATGTCACCCTACTCACGCGATTTGGCGCCCGAGTCGCACCATGCCTGACAAGCCGGACCGTTAACAGTGTGGCGGGTGGTGTAGATGATGACGTTGCGACTACCCTTGCCGTCATGCCCAGTAAGACCGCCGCCCGCTCCAGAAGCCGAACGAGCAGGTCAAAGGCCCCTTCGCGCGCCAGCGGTTCCCGGGGTGCGCGCCCGGCGGCGCCCCGCAAGAAGGTCAGCAAGCCCGCCAGGCGGCGTACTCATGCGCCGCTGGTCGGGGCGGGGCTGACCTGCGGTCGCGCCATGCGCGCCATCTGGTTGATGGCCGCCCGGGGGACCGGCGGCGCGGCCCGGTCCATCGGGCGAGCCCACGACATCGATCCGGGGCATCGCCGCGACGGCATCGCGCTGCTGTTGCTGGGCTTTTCCGTGGTGGTCGCCGCGAGCTCGTGGTTTCACGCCGCCGGACCGGTCGGCACGTGGGTCGACACGCTGCTGCGGACCTTCATCGGCGCGGGTGTGCTGGCGCTGCCGGTCGCCACCGCCGCGGTGGCGGTGACCCTGATGCGCACCGAGCCCAACCCGGATGTGCGCCCCCGGCTGATCCTGGGCACCAGCCTGATCACGCTGTCGGTCCTTGGTCTGCGCCACCTGTGGTCCGGTTCGCCGGGGGACCCGGAAGCGCGCCGCCGCGCGGCCGGTTTCATCGGCTTCGCCATCGGTGGGCCGCTCTCGGACGGGCTCACGCCCTGGATCGCCGCGCCGTTGTTGTTCATCGGGTTCATGTTCGGCCTGCTGCTGCTGACCGGAACCACCATCCGGGAGGTGCCCGACGTGGTTCGTGCCATGTTCGGTACCCGGCTGGTCGGCGACGACCAGCCGTACGACTACGCGGACGAGTTCGACGACGACGCCGAAGCGGACCGCGACAACTACTACGACGACGCGTCTTCCGTCCCCGAGGATGAGCCGCCGGCGTGGTCGCCGGACGACGATGCCCAGGCCGCGCTGCAGGACGACATTCCGACCATGCCCGAACCCGCCGTCCAGCCCACCCTGCAGGCCTCGCGGGGCCGCAAGCGCGGACGGTCTGCGGGCAAGCACGACACCGTGGAACTGGACCGAATCGTCGAGGGTCCTTACACGCTGCCCTCGCTGGGCCTGCTGGTGGCGGGCGATCCGCCCAAGAAGCGCAGCGCCGCGAACAACGTCATGGCCGACGCCATCACCGAGGTGCTGACCCAGTTCAAGGTCGACGCCGCCGTGACCGGATGCACCCGCGGGCCGACGGTCACCCGGTACGAGGTCGAGCTGGGACCGGGCGTGAAGGTCGAGAAGATCACCGCGCTGCAGAAGAACATCGCGTACGCGGTGGCTACCGAGAGCGTGCGCATGCTGGCCCCGATCCCCGGCAAGTCGGCCGTGGGCATCGAGGTGCCCAACACCGACCGGGAAATGGTGCGGCTGGCCGACGTGCTTACCGCGCCTTCGACCCGGCGCGACCACCACCCGCTGGTGATCGGGCTCGGCAAGGACATCGAGGGCGATTTCATCTCGGCCAACCTGGCCAAGATGCCGCACCTGTTGGTGGCCGGTTCCACCGGATCCGGTAAGTCCAGCTTCGTCAACTCGATGCTGGTATCGCTGCTGGCGCGCGCCACCCCGGAAGAGGTCAGGATGATCCTGATCGACCCGAAGATGGTGGAACTGACGCCGTATGAAGGCATTCCGCACCTGATCACCCCGATCATCACCCAGCCCAAGAAGGCCGCGGCGGCGCTGGCGTGGCTGGTCGAGGAGATGGAGCAGCGCTACCAGGACATGCAGGCGTCCCGGGTGCGGCACATCGACGACTTCAACGAGAAGGTGCGCTCCGGGGCCATCACCGCGCCGCTGGGCAGCCAGCGCGAATACCGGCCCTACCCATATGTGGTGGCGATCGTCGACGAGCTCGCCGACCTGATGATGACGGCACCGCGCGACGTCGAGGACGCGATAGTCCGGATCACCCAAAAGGCCCGTGCCGCAGGCATTCACCTGGTGCTGGCCACTCAGCGCCCGTCGGTGGACGTGGTCACCGGTCTGATCAAGACCAACGTGCCGTCCCGGCTGGCGTTCGCCACGTCGTCGCTGACCGACAGCCGCGTCATCCTGGACCAGGCCGGCGCCGAAAAGCTGATCGGCATGGGCGACGGCCTGTTTTTGCCGATGGGCACCAACAAGCCGGTCCGGTTGCAGGGCGCCTACATCACCGACGAGGAGATCCACGCCGTCGTCACCGCCTGCAAGGACCAGGCCGAACCCGAGTACACCGAGGGCGTCACCACTGCCAAGCCCACCGGGGAACGCACCGACGTCGACCCGGACATCGGCGACGACATGGACGTGTTCCTGCAGGCCGTCGAGCTGGTGGTGTCCAGCCAGTTCGGCTCCACGTCCATGCTGCAGCGCAAGCTGCGCGTCGGGTTCGCCAAGGCCGGCCGGCTGATGGACCTGATGGAGACCCGCGGCATCGTCGGACCGTCGGAGGGGTCCAAGGCGCGCGAGGTGCTGATCAAGCCCGACGAACTGGCCGGGACGCTGGCGTTGATCCGGGGCGGCAGCGACGCCGACGGGGGTGACCCCGAGGACTAGCGCCGGACGTGTCTCGTCCGATGGCGGCGACCCGCTGCGCCGCACTTGCGATCGCCGCTAGTCCGATGGCGGCGACCCGCTGCGTCCGGCTGCGCCGCACTTGCGATCGCCGCTAGAGCCTCAGCAGCATCCGCGAGTTGCCGAGGATGTTGGGCTTGACGTAGCTGAGGTCCAGGAATTCGGCGACACCGATGTCGTAGGAGCGGCACATCTCCTCGAACACCTCGGCGGTGACCGGCGTGCCCTCGATCTCGGTGAATCCGTGCCTGGCGAAGAACTCGGTTTCGAACGTCAACACGAACAGCCGCTTCAACTGCAGCTCGCGGGCGACTTCCAGCAGCCGGTCGACGATCGCGTGGCCGATGCCGTGGCCGGTCAGCGCCGGGCTGACCGCGACGGTGCGAACTTCGCCGAGGTCCGACCACATCACATGCAGCGCCCCGCATCCGACCACCTGGCCCTCGTGTTCGGCCACCCAAAACTCCTGGACAGCCTCGTACAACGTCACGAGGTTCTTCTCCAGCAGGATCTTTCCCGCGTAGGTGTCGACCAAGTGCTTGATGGCCGGAATGTCGGACGTTCGCGCGCGCCGAACCAGCGGCCGATGGCGCTGCGGACTTTGGGTCACGGGTAACAGTATCGACATCTCGAACGGCTGCGCTGGTCAACGGTTATTCTGTTGCGGTGTCGGGGCAGCCGCAGACGGGTCCGGTGGTAGGCCGCGCAAACATCGCCAACCTCGCCAATACGCTGACCCTGTTGCGGCTCGTGCTGGTGCCGATCTTCCTGCTCGCCCTGTTCGCCGGAGACGGCCACCAAAACGGTTTCCGCGTGGTGGCTTTCGTTATCTTCGCGGCCGCCTGCATCACCGATCGGCTGGACGGCCTGCTGGCCCGCAACTACGGCATGGCGACCGAATTCGGCGCGTTCGTCGATCCGATCGCGGACAAGACGCTGGTGGGGTCGGCGCTGATCGGGCTCTCGCTGCTCGGTGAACTGCCGTGGTGGGTCACGGTGCTGATCCTGGCCCGCGA
>NZ_DASUHS010000274.1:0-49365 GCF_036273375.1 Mycobacterium sp.
GGGGCGAAGGTGCGTGAAATCACCGAAGGCGTGGGAGTAGCGGCGGTCTATGACGGCGTCGGTCGGACCACCTTTGACGGCAGCTTGGCCAGTCTGGCTGTGCGCGGGACGCTGGCGCTGTTCGGTGCGGCGAGTGGACCGGTGCCGCCCGTGGATCCCCAGCGGCTCAACGCCGCCGGCTCGGTGTACCTGGCCCGGCCGTCGCGGCCCGATTTCATCCGCACACACGACGAATTCGTTTGGCGGGTCGGACAATTGTTCGAGTTGGTGGCGTCAGGGGTCATCACGGTGATGGTGAGCGCCCAGTATCCACTGGCCGACGCGGCGCAGGCCCATCGCGATCTGGAGGGCCGTAAGACGGTCGGGTCGGTAGTCCTGACGCCATGACGGTTGTACCTGCGCACATCAACTCATCACCGACGGTGTCGCAGGGGACATCGACGCCGGCGCGAGACGGCGAGAGGGTGACAGGACGCCGCTGTGACGCGCAGCGACTTGACGGGAGGACTCTGGCATGGCAAGCGGAACGCGAACGGTACACGACGTCACCTACGACCTGTTCCGTGCTCTGGGGCTGACCACGGTATTCGGTAACCCCGGATCCACCGAGCAGACATTCTTGGCGAATTTTCCCGATGATTTCACCTATGTGCTGGCGCTGCAGGAAGCCTCAGTGGTGGCCATCGCCGACGGATTCGCCCAGTCGACGGGACGGCCCGCGCTGGTGAATCTGCACACCGGCGCCGGCACCGGCAACGGTATGGGCAGCCTGGTTGCCGCCTACAAGGCCAACACCCCACTGATCGTCACCGCAGGCCAGCAGACGCGTGAAATGGTGCTGTGCGACCCGTACCTCGCCAATCGCGATGAGACACTCCTGCCGTTGCCATGGGTGAAGTGGGCATATCAGCCCACGCGCGCCGAGGATGTGCCCGCGGCGTTCATGCGCGCCTACGCGACAGCGCTGCAACCGCCGGCCGGTCCGGTCTTCCTATCGATCCCGCTTGACGACTGGGAGAAACCGGCACTGGGACCTGCGGTCGTGCGAACGGTAAGTCAGCGCACGGCACCGGATTTGGATCGGCTGCGCGAGTTTGCGACGCGGATTGATGCCGCGAGCAACCCGGTGTTGGTGTTCGGCCCGGAGGTCGATCGGGCGGGGGCGTGGGACGACGGCGTCGCCTTCGCCGAGAAACTCGGGGCTCCGGTTTACGGTAGCCCGTTGCCGGACCGCGCGTCGTTCCCTGAGGACCACCGACTGTTCCGCGGACAACTCGCGATGACCATTGCCGGCGTCACCGAAGTTCTGCGTGGACATGATCTGGCTGTGGTGATCGGCGGCCAGGCCTTCCGCTACTACCCGTACGTGGCTGGGGAGTACCTCCCAGAAGGCACCGATCTCGTGCAGATCACATCTGACCCGTGGCTGGCGGGCGCGGCACCGACGGGGGACAGCATCATGGGGGACGCGAAGCTGGTTCTGCAGCAACTGCTTTCGTTGGTCGCAGACCACAGCCCCCGGACCGTGGCGCCGTTGCCCGCCCGGCAGCAGCGGGCCACCGAGACGACCCGGGAATCCGGTCCGTTGGCGCCCGATACGGTGTACGCCGCACTCAGTGCCGTCAAGCCCGCCGACGCGGTATTGGTCACCGAGTCGACATCGACGATGGCGCAGCAACTTCGATGGCTGCCGACCACCCGCCCTGGGTCGTTCTTCGCAACGGCTAGCGGTGGGATCGGTTGGGGACTCCCGGCGGCAGTGGGCGTCGCGTTGGGTGATCGCGTCCGCGGTGTGAAGCGTACGGTGGTCGCCACGATCGGCGACGGTTCGTTCCAGTATTCGGTTCAGGCACTGTGGACGGCAGCGCAGCATCGCCTGCCGATCGTCTTCGTGGTGATGCGCAACGGCGAGTACTCGATCCTGAAATCCTTTGCCCTGCTGGAAAAGACACCAGGCGTACCGGGCCTGGACCTACCTGGGCTGGATATTGGTTCATTGGCCACAGGTTTCGGTTGCCGCACAGTAGATGTCGGCACCACGGAGAAGCTCGCCACGGAATTCACCGCGGCATTGGATGTCGACGGGCCGACGGTCATCGTGGTGCGGACCCGGCCCGAGACCGCTCATCTGGGCTGACAGAAATTCCACCGACGGTAGGAGTGAGATGCCGGTCTACACCTGCACTACAACGCAATCCACACTGTCGAAGGACACGAAGATGACGCTGGCCACCGAGATCGCGCGTATCCATTCCGACATCAACCAGGTGCCCAGCACATACGTTAACGTCGTCTTCCATGAACTGGCGGCTGATTCGGTGTTCACCGACGGACGCCCAGCGGACCCGGTGCTGGTGAATGGCTGGGTGCGCGAGGGCCACTCCGCCGAGGAAACCACCCGGCTCGCAATTGAGATCGCCGCTGCAGTCAGCCGGATCGCGGGTATCCCGGCACCGCGTGTGCTCGTGGTCATGCAGAGCAGCCCGGCCAGCGGCACGGTGGAAGGCGGGCGGGTGCTTCCCGAGCCCGGCCATGAGCAGGCCTGGATCGACGCCAGCGGATCGCCCTAGGCCGGCCCCGCTGGTCACATCAGGCGGTCATACACCTCGAAGACCAAGCACAATTCGGCAACATCGCGGGGGCGCGACAGTGACCGCGCAGTCCGGTGTTCGATACGGCGCAGCCTCTGCCGCACGGTATTCGGATGGCAGGAGAGCAGCCCAGCGGTCTCCCGCACTGACGCCTCGGTGTGTTGCCATACCCGAAAAGTGCGAAACAAGGTGGCCCGCTCGTCGTCGGGAAGATCACTGAATCGCTCAATGATGGAGCGGACCGATCTGGCCATCACTTCCGGTTCACTCACGGCAGCGATCGCCAGCAACGAGCCGTCGAACACCGCCACCGACGCTGACGGTTCCGAGCGGCCCTGCATGGTGACCTTGGCGACGTGAAGGGCGCGCGCACTGTGGCGCAGGTCGTCGAAGCGGTCGCTGACTCCCACCCGCATACCGGTGGCCGCCAGCCGCGATATCAAGGCAAGGGCCCGACGGAGCAGGAGGTCGGAGAACACGTGCACGATGCCGATCTGCAAGTCGGGCAGCTCCTGCCACGCCGAGTACACGTCGAGGCTGCGCAACTTCGATTCAATTTCGGGCAGGCCCACGACGCCGACCGCGGGATTCTCCGCGGTGACGATGACGTACGGCCCCGTCACCGGTAGTCGCAGTTGATTGGCGGTAGTCCACATCGCCCATCGATCGTGTATCTGTCCCTGCAGCAGTTCATCCAGGAGTACCGACCGATGCGACGGTTCACCGAGCAGCTTACGGGTCTGCTCTCGGCGGTAGCCGGCAACCATCGCGCGGGTGTAGAGGTCTTCCACGCCGTGTAGTTGCACCGTCAGGCTGCTCAGTGCCTCCCGGCCGATCTCGGAGGTGAACCGACCTTCGCTCGCGAGCAGACCCCACAAGCGGCGGAAGCCCAAACGATCGGAGCCGATCGCCGCCGCCAGCGATTGCCCAGCCTGGGCCCGCGCGACCCCGACGGCGGCGGCCTGCGTGGGATCGAACTCATTGCTCGCTGTCAGCGACAGAAGTATGGACCGGACGTTCGCGGCGCACACGTCAGCGACCCGGTGGTGGAATTCGCCGACCGTGTCGCGGGACTCCCGGGCCGCTTGCAGTACCGCATCGCCCAGAACGAGAGCCACATCATCTGCCCGCGCGGCCAAATTGGCCGCCACCATCGCGACCCGCCGGTCGCCGGAGCCGAGTGACGAAGTCATCTGGGGCAGCCTTTTGCATCGACATGCGAGCTGAGCCGATGGATGTCGAACAGTCCCGTCGCGGCGCCGAGTTCGCTCTGGTTGCGGTCGGCGGGGATCGTCGACAACGGGTGCGTGAAGGCGGAGATGGACGGCAGCCTCATCCCCATGACGAAGCCCCGCCGGCGATGTTTTCTTCCAGGTGCTTGACACTGCTGGTGCCGGCGATCACGACCATGACGGGAGAGCGAGCGAGAAGCCACGCGAGCCGCGCCTGCTCGGCTGTCAGCCCTCTATCGGCGGGAGGGGCAGCCGTCGCACCGTAGCCGCGCGGGCCCCACGCAAGGTAAGGAATACCGTTGTCTGTACAGAAGTCCAGGGTCGGCGAGTCTGTTTGGTTGCCGTAGCTGTACATGTTCGACACGCTGGCGATGGGGCCACGCGCGTGTGCTCGGCGCAGTTGGTCGAGCGTGACGTTCGAAAGCCCGACGTGCTCGATCCGCCCCTCCGACTGCATGGCCAGCATCGTGTCGACCGCGCTGTCGAACGTCACGCCGTCGTAGGTGTCCTCCTCGCTCATCCACCGCAGGTGGGTAAGCGGGACGGTGTCCAGGCCGAGCACGGTCCGGTCGCGGTCGTTGCCCATGCGCAGCTCCTCTGGGCGGTAGTCCGGCCTAGGCGGAAAGCCGTCATGGGTCGTACTGGCGCCTGCCTTGGTCACCAGCACGAGGTCCGCCGGATAGGGCCGCAACGCGTCGGCGATGTACTGGTTGACCACTCCCTTGCCGTAGTACCACGCAGTGTCGATCAATCGGACACCAAGCTCAATCGACCGACGTAAAACAGCCAAAGCTGCCGAGGATTCACCCGACCGCAACTGCATGGCACCAAAGCCCATGCGTGGAACGGTTCGCCCCGCGATGGAGATCATCCCCGCAGCCGTTGCGTCAGTTGCCATGCCGTACTCCAATCCTCGGTATTCCCGCTCGAATTGCTAGATGTCTTCCGATGCCGGACGTCAGGTACTTGTCGAGGAACTGGTGTGCGGCGTCGACATTTTCAGGGTTATGAGCCGATCCCACGCATGTTGTGTTATCGGAGGTGTTGCCCAAAGAAGGCGAACACCCGCTGCCAAGCGTCGGCGGCGGCCTGCTTGTTCTCACCGAATCCGGTGATACGTGCCAGCGGCTGTAGGGGAGCGCGGTCGGCGAAGCTGTGCCCCGCATGGGCGTAGGTCTTCACATCGTGCGGAATGTTCTTCTCGGTCAACACTTCTTCAAGAACTTTCCCGCTGCCCCGGTTGGCTAGATCACGCTGGCCGAAGCTGGCGACGACGGGACAGCCGCCGTCGACGATTTCGGCGTACTTGCTGCGCAGCGGTGGCGGATAGAACGGCGCCGATGCTCCGAAGCCCTTTGTCGAGGCCACCAGCGCGAAGCCGCCGCTGATACAAAAGCCCGCGATACCGACCGCACGGGTGCAATCGGGTCGCCTCGACAGCAGCTCGTGAGCCGCCGCGATGTCATCGAAAGTCTCACCCTCGTAGGCCATCAGGTCCTTGAAGAGTCTTCGCATACAACGGACCATCCCACCGCGGGCGAAAAGGTTGGGGGCGACGGCCAGGAACCCATGGTCGGCGATCTGGCGGGTAATCTCGCGGTGAGGCTTACGCAAGCCGAACGCATCATGAAGGACCACGACTCCGGGCCATGGGCCGTCTCCGTCTGGAATCTCCAGTACCGCGTCGATGCTTCCGTGGGGAGTCTCGATGCTGATATCGGTCATTGCTCCTACTTTCGATCACTCACCGAGTATCGAATGCTGCAGTGAGACAAGCGACTTCGTCGTCGTTCGGAAGGGCTATCTTCATGCACCCCGCTCGTGGTACCCTTGTACAGGTACAGTGAATACTGTACACGTACATCATGTAGCGGCGGAGTAATGCATGTCAAGAGCCGATCGAAACGCCCGGCAGATTGCGCTGGCCGAAGGCTTTACTGCGATGGGGCAGGCGTGGATCCGCTGGGTGCATGCCAGCGTTCCCGATGACGCGGTGAGCTACGCGCGGCTGCGAGTGCTCACGGCGTTAGAAGGCAGCCCCGACGGATTGACCATGTCGGGCATAGCCGCGGCGCTGGGGGTGACCGGGCGGCGGGTCACCGTGCTGGTGGACGCCCTGGTCGAGGACGGACTAGTGGCGCGGTACGCCCATCCCACCGACAGACGCAGCACCATCATCGCGATCACCGGAACCGGCCGGGCCAGTCAAAGCCAGGCATGGCAACAGCACCAGCGCACCATCTCGGCAGCATTCGCCGACCTCTCCGACGACGACCAGGTGCGACTGCTCGCCATCAGCCACACACTGACTGACGCATTCCGGCGCCAACTAGCCGAACACGCCGCCCCGCCGGTCGAGGAGCGTGTCAACCCGGAAACGGTTCTGATTCGCAATAACCGTCCAGTGCGCGCCGCGCGACCCACGTCGGACTAAGCCTCGATCCACCGATGAAAACCCCCCGCAAATGCCCGCAGCCTATGCGCGGGAGGCCGTTTCGGTGGGCATCGGTCCCGCCGGCTAGTGTCCGACCCCTCGGGTAGTCGGCACATCGCAAGCCTCGGGGGCCGCCGGAGAGGAGCGATTGATTCATCTGTTGCGAAATGCGGTACCGGTAAAGCCGAATATTCGATTCCGCCGTATTCCACGGGCGGGGCAGGCGCCCAGACCGGCGTCTTACAATTTGTAGTACGCTGGAGTGTATGGCTGACACCATCACTTTCAGGTCCGACGATGACACATCGAATGCGTTAGCTGTGTTGACGCGTGATGGCACTCCGGTATCAGCTGCCGTTCGAGCGGCACTGATCGACGCCGCACGGCGAAAGGCCGCCGACTCAATTCGCGCCGAAGCCGAGGCACTTGCGGCGGATGGGGCCGATAGGGCAGAAGCGGCACAGGTACTCCGCGATATGGAGACACTGCGTGCGTGGTGAGATCTTCCGACTTCGCGCCCCACGCGATATCCGAGGCCACGAACAGTCCGGCACACGCTATGCCGTCGTCGTCCAGTCCGACGAACTCCGGTTATCAACCCTGCTGGTCGCACCGACATCGACAGCGGCCCGCGCGGCGAGCTTCCGACCCGAAATTGAGATCGCTGGTCGTGCCACCCGAGTGCTGGCCGAGCAAACTGCAGCTGTCGACCCCAGCCGGCTGGGCGAAAGTGTCGGTTACCTCAGCATCGACGAGGCGCGCCGCGTCGATGCGGCGCTGCGAATAGTGATGAAGCTCTGATAGTGACCGCGGGTAGTCGCAGTTTAGGGGTTGAGCGACCGTAATGATTCATGAGATGCAATATGCAGTACTTAAAAGTTGACATAATGTCGCTTATCGGTAGAAACCTATTGCGAGTCGCATCAGATGATAGTGCTCGCACCCGTTGACGATTGGCTAGGTGAAACGTTGCGGGCCGATGGCAGTCTTGAACGCCTCGATCGAAGTTCCGCAATTGGCTGGCCGCCGAGCGCAACATCATTTTCGACCGGGTGAACCCAAGCCCATCGATCTGTGGCAATTGAAATGGATCTCTGACGTGCACGGAACAGTTCTCCCTCGCGAGCCCCCGGTTGCCCCATTACGTCACAGTGACGCTTTGGGCGGACGCGGGGACCGAAGGGATTCTCCTGCTATGCAATGTCTTTCGTGCACTAGCGGATTGCGGAGCCGCTCCGGTGTGACGAACACCTCCGGCCATACTCAAAGCGTGGTCAGTAGTTCCACATCGCGCCCTTGGGCGAGGGAAACAATGGCAGCGTCGAACGTAACGAGGCGAACTCCCCTACGGCGCGCGAGCGTGAGCAGATGTGCGTCTGTCACTTGGCGGTGACCGACGATGGTTGGAACGTCGTCGTCAATGAGTGACACGTCGTCGGATAGGAACCGGTGGCCATCGGCCCCGCGCAGGGAAGCAAGGACATACCGCGCGTCGGCCATCCCGATAGGGCTCGGAAGCACCTTTGGGTTCGTCGACACGCGAACGAACCCGCTTTCTGTAATAGGGCAGGTCGCCCAGCCCTGCGGCGCATTGGCGGCAAACCACTCGCGCATGCGCACGTGGTGGATGTGAGAGTCCCACGCCAAAGCGACCAGCGCGTTGACGTCGAGCAGCGCCATCGGCGGTGGTCAGTCCTCGTCGAGCGCACGCCGGACGGTTTCCAGCGTGATCGGTGGCGTGCCCGACGGCACACGGATGACCGGCAACCCATCGGTGGCCTCGACGCGCGCCGGCGTGAGGCCGCGGCGCGCCAACTCGGAGATCACCGCGCCCAAGGACCGCCGCTCGCCGGCGGCGAGTTCCCGTGCCGCGACGACCACGTCGTCATCGATGTCCAGTGTCGTTCGCATATCCTGATGCTATCGCATCAACGCATCAGACGCGCAGCGCGCCTTTGCCACTCTGTCCCTGGTTCTCACCTGCAGGGGGACCTCGCCTGCCGACAGGCCCCGACAGAGCGATGGTTCTGGATTACCGCGTTATCGACCCAGGCCGATCGGGTGACAAATTCGAGCGTCGCGCCATTGGACCGCCGCGCGCGTGCAAACGAGTCGTCGTTTACCCCTTCTGCCTTCCCGGCGACACCGGCACTAATACGTCACAGTGACGAATAGCTTTGGGCCGCACACACTTCCGGCGCTCCGCGTCGGCCGGCCGAGGCCATCGCCCACGCCGACCGGCGTTCAGCAAGCATGCCGAGTGTCACGATCCATAACGACGAGACGACATACGACAATGACGCAGGCGGCCGGGGTGACAAATGTATGCATCGGCCCCCCGGCCCCCCATTCCCTCCCCGCGGCCCATCGCCGCCAATACGTCACTGTGATGAATAGCTCTGCAGCGCAGGCATATTGGGATATGAGGTTGGCCGGTGTTAGTTCGGTTTGCGTCCCCGCCGCATGGGGCGCGCGCGGCGATGCGTGTCGGTCGACCAGAGATAGCCGCAATCCGAGCACTGCAGGTGCACCAGCGTGCCCCGGTTGCTCAAGAGATACTGCCAGTGCGTGTCGCAGTTTCGGCTGCTCCGGCAATCACCACATTTGGTGCCGTGATCGCAGCACGGGCACGGCAGCCACGCGCGGCGACCGCGGTCGGCAGTCGGATCAATCGGAAACATGAGCAGTCGTCCGCTCTGGCAGTATGCCCGCGCGGACCAACTCGTTGTAGACCCGCTGCTGCTCGTCGTCCAGGTTCGAGTACAGCATGTCGTAGGCCTGCTGCTCCTCGGCGAGCACGGCGACGGGATCCCAGTCGTCACCAATTGCTTCGAGCACAGCGCTGCGCCTGCGCGCCTCGTCGAGGGTCAGATCATAAGCAAAGTCGAGGTCGGCCATCTCACTCCCAGCCATTAGCTACGCAAACGAAACGTTAGGATTGCCTAACCGACGCCAATCGCGCTATGACGTACGTCACTGCTGCTGGTTGAGGTTCGTCACACTCCGCGTAGGCGCCTGCGGCACCCGACAATCCTTCAACTGCGGATTGAGCCCTTCAGCGACGAAGCCAGCCTCCGGGTGCTACATCCACCAAACCGGTCCGCGGACTGCCCTCCCCCTTCCCGCCTATCGCCCGTAATACGTCACTGTCACGACTGTTGTTGCAGCGAAACGCTATCGACGACGGTGATGGCGGATGCGGTCTCACGTGATGCACGGCGGGAAGTACATCTCCTGTTTCACCGTGCACACCAGTTCGCCGTTGCGGTTGAACATCGACCCGCCCGCCAGCGCCAGCGAACCGGCGCTACTCGGTGACGACCGGTCATAGAGAAGCCAATCCGATAAGGCCGCCGGCGCGTGAAACCACACCGAATGATCACGCTGAGCTGACGCCCCGACACCACCGCGCGCGGCATATGCCGGCTCGGTCAACGTCACCGCCGACAGGTAGGCCACCAGGCTGGCGGTCAGCGCTGGATCATCGGGAACCTCGCCTGCGGGCCGCCACCACATCAGCGCCCGTGCGGGTGGAGCGTCCTGGGTGTCGATAATTCGGCGCTCGAACCAGCGCAGGCTCGACCATCGCCCTTGGGCGCTCTCGTCGGACTCCGCCAGGTGCGGCGCAACCCACGGCAGGGACTCTGGATTGGCAGCCCCGGGCATGGATGGTTGGTAGACGACCTGAGCGGGTGCGGAATCGGCGACTTTGAACGAAGACATCGTTTCCATCAGGATCTTGCCGCCTTGGCGCGCCGTGACTCGTCGCGCCGAAAACGTCCGGCCTTCTTGGAGGTCAACAACCTCGAAGTCAACCGGCCGACGCGAATCGCCAGGCCGAAGAAAGTAAGTATGGACACTGTGCGGTGCGCGACCCGGCGCGGTGTGGCTGGCCGCCAACAAAGCCTGAGCCGAGATATGCCCGCCGAGAATATGGTTGGCGGGCGCAGGCAGTTGCTGCCCGACGAAGAGCCACTGGTCGACCCTCTCGAGCTCCAAGGTGGCGAGCACGTCGCCCAGCGAAGATGACATCACCGACGTATCTTGCCCGATCGCGCCTCACGCGCTGATCCGCTGGTACACCTGTAACCGCCGTGATGCCGACGCCGACGCCGGCCCGGATGCCGGCTGCAGGGCGTTGTCGAGTCGTGCACGAACGGTGTGGGAGTCGAGATGCATCCCGATCGCCACTAGGCAGTTGGTCGTGGCACCCGGCGGCGCCTTCCGGATGTGGATTGCGCCACCGACAAGGTTGACGACATAGTCGTGCACGGTCGTGCGGTGCCGCACGGCCACAATGCCTTTCAGCCGGAACACCTGTGGCGGGGGGTCTTCGAGAAGGTCGAGCAGGGCATCGGGGTCGACGCAACCAGAGCTGCTGACGGTGACGGCGTCGGCATGGACGTGGTCGTGGTCGTGGTCAGGTGCCAGGTCCAAAAACGAGAGTTGGCCAAGCTGTCCGGAGGTGGCTGCCGCGTCGAAGAGCAGCTCTGGGTCTATCCTGCCAGCCGTTGTTCCCACCACATGTATCCGCGGGTTACGTTGCGCCGCGCGCTGTGTGACGCGTTGGACCACAGCCGACCGCTCCTTCTCAGGTACCTGGTCCAGCTTGTTGACCACAATCAGCGACGCCGCGCCATAGCGCACCGGCGGCAGTGTGCCGCAGTCGACGGTGTCGAAGTGATTCACGGCATCGACGACGTCGACAAGCCCGCCCGCCCGGACCCCGCGGATTTCACTGAAGCCGATGATCCGTGCGATCGCCACCGGGTCGGCCAAGCCGCTGGCCTCGACGACAATGGCATCGAGGCGGCGAGCCGGGTCGGCGAGCTTGATGAGTGCGTCATCAAAGCCGCCGTCATCGGGCAGGCAGCAGATGCAGCCTCCAGCGATCGAGGCCGGCTCGTCGACCTGGCCGGCCACCAGGGCGGCGTCGATGTTGATGTCGCCGAAGTCGTTGATTATCACGCCGATTCGTGTGCCGGGATGACGTAGCAGATGGTTGAGCAGCGTGGTCTTCCCGGCTCCGAGATGGCCAGTGAGCGCGATGACGGGTATCGCAGCCAAAGCTTTGCCCTCCACATCGACATCCGGACATCCGATGCTAGCCACGGCCCGAACGGCTATTTCCGGAGACCGACTTGGCGAGAGGTCAGGCTCGCGCATTCCACAAATAGAATTGCCTCCAATAATAGAGCACTCGCTCTGTATAGTGGTCCCGTGCCACGCCCCCGCATGCATGATCCCGACGCCGTACTCGACGCCGTTGAGGACCTGGTGGTGCGATCGGGCCCAACCGCGATGACCATCCGAGCGATCAGCGCGGCGGTGGGTGTGTCCAACGGCGCTGTGTACCACACCTTTACATCGCGGGGTGGGCTGATGGGCCGGGCTTGGCTGCGGGCGGGCCAGCGATTTTTGGCACTGCAGACTTCGCTGGTCGAGGAAGCACTAGCCAGTAACAACCCGGATGGCCCCATCGAGGCAGTGGTGGCCGCCGCCGACGCAGCGGTGGTATTCACCGAGCAGTATCCCGGCTCATCAACACTCGTGCTGCGCGTGCGCCGCGAGGAAGTGCTCGCCGACGACGTTCCCGACGATGTTGGCGATGAGCTGCGACGTCTCGACAAACTTCTCGTCGCGTTGATGGTGCGGCTTGCCTTCGCAGTCTGGGGCCGCAAGGACGCGGCGGCGGTCGACGCGATAACCAGCTGCGTCGTCGATCTGCCCACCGCGCTGCTGCTGCGCCGCGACCGGCTTGGAAGTGCCACCGCACGCGCGCAGCTGCACGCGGCCGTACGCGCCGTGCTGGCGGTAGGGCCCCCTCCACCGCGACAGCGACGCGATTGACGAACCTTCGTAACTACAAGCGCAACTGAAGAGGAATCACATGGCAGTGACATTGGACTACGCCGACAAAATCGCCATCGTCCGCCTGGGCGAGGACGAGAACCGTTTCTCCCCTACGTTTCTGCATGACATCGATGATGCACTCAGCCAAGCGATCTCAGACGGCGCCCAGGGTTTGATCACAACCGCCGGCGGAAAGTTCTACTCCAACGGCCTGGACCTGGAATGGCTGAGCGCTCACACGGACCAGGGACAGTGGTACATCGGCCGCGTGCACCAGCTTCTCGCACGCATGCTGACCCTGCCCCTACCCACCGCGGCCGCCGTGGTGGGTCACGCGTTCGGCGCCGGCGCGATGCTGGCCATCGCACATGACTATCGCGTGATGCGCGCCGACCGCGGGTACTTCTGCTTTCCGGAGGTAGACATCCGCATCCCGTTCAACCCCGGCATGGCCGCGCTCATCCAATCCAAACTCACGCCGCGCGCCGCCATCGCCTCGATGACCACGGGCCGACGCTTCAGCGGCCCCGAGGCAGAACAATTCGGCATCGTCGACGCCACCTGTTCCGAGGGCGCGGGCACCGATACGGCCCTCGACGTAGTGCGCCCACTGCAGGGCAAAGATTCAGGCACCCTGGGGGCGATAAAGCAGACCATGTTCGAGCGCGCGGTGCGCGCACTAGTCGATGACCACAGCGGGTCGCAATGACTGCTCATGGACATTGATGCCGTTCCTGTATGGTCAGCGATGTCTGCCGGCGCAAGGGAACAGAGGGCACTCGATGGCAAACAGGCTCCCCGACAACGCCTTCACGTCCCCACAAGTTTTAGACCCCGGCCTTCGCAAGGTGGCGCGATTCGTACCGCGCGGATACGCCCTGCACCGCGGTCTGAAGTTTCAGCGCGCAGTCATGAACATGATGGGCAACGCGGGACGGCTCCGCACCGTGCCGGTCGCCGCCGTTAACGAGCACGTCAGCGTCCGTCTGCATCGCCCGGCCGGCATGCCCGACCACGCACCCGCACTGCTGTGGATCCACGGCGGCGCGACCGTCATGGGGCACGCGGCCCAGGACGATAAATACCTGCGCAAGCTGTCCGACCGCACCGGGTTCGCGATTGCCGCGGTAGAGCACCGATTGGCTCCCGAACACCCCTACCCGATACCGGTCGAAGATTGTTACGCAGCCCTGCTGTGGCTGGCCCGCCAGCCGTGGGTTGATTCCGATCGGGTCGCCATCGGCGGGGCCAGTGCCGGTGGGCATTTCGCGGCCGCGGTCGCCCAGCGAGCGCACGACCGCAACGACGTCCAAATCACCTTCCAAATGCTGGTCTATCCGATGCTCGACGATCGCACCGGCGCCAAGCGCGACGGCCCGAGGCGCATCATGTGGAGCGAATCCGACAATCAACTCGCCTGGCAGTGGTACCTCAACGGGGCCGATCCCGAAGAGGCGGCACCGGGTCGGCGAACGGATTTGTCGGGCTTGCCGCCCGCCTGGATCGGGGTCGGCACGCTGGACCTCTTCTATCAGGAGAACCTGGAGTACGCGCGACGCCTGCGTGAGGCGGGCGTGCCGGTGCAGGAGGAAATCGTTCCGGGCGCGTTCCATGCGTTCGATCAAATCGCCGACAAGGCGCCGATATCGAGCAGGTTCTTCGAAAGTCAATGCGACTATTTGCGGCGTGCGCTTGCGCCCAGCGGATGACCGCCATCAACCAGCGCATCGTTCGCCGCGTGTAATCGAATCACGTTGTGCAAGAGTGGTTTATCTCCGGGCATGGTTTCAACATGCACACCGCCATAGTCCCGCGGGGGATCAGCCAAAATTTGCTGAGGCGCATGGCGCACAGCGGCCCTCGACCTCGAACGCGGTACCTTTTGACTGCAAAGTGTGCACAACGTGCAACTATATGGGTATGGCCAATCCCGTAGGGCTACGAGAGCGCCGTCGCCGCCAGACGAGCGCCGACATCCGCGACGCCGCGGTGCGCCTGACGCTGAAACGCGGATTCGACAAGGTCACCGTCGACGAGATCTGCGCCGAAGCCGGGATCGCCACGCGCACGTTCTTCAACTACTTCCCCAACAAAGAGTCCGCCCTCGCCTACGGCCCCTCGGACATTCCTCCCGAGCTGGTGGCCGATTTCGTGGCCGCCGGGCCCGCCCCGTACTCGGTAGTGCTGGCGGAGCTGATCACCCTGGCCGCCCACCACCTCCGCGACGTGCCCCCGCAACGCGAACACGCGGCCCACATGCTCGAACTCGCCAAGACCTCTCCCGCCGTGTTGGCGGCGTTCCTCGCCGACTTGGAGCGGTTTCAAAAGCAGTTGACCGACATCATCGTGCGTCGCCAGGCGATGAAGCCCGACGACGAGATGGCGGCGCTGATCTCTGCGCTGGCGCTGACGGCGGTACGGTCCGGCATCGAGAAGTGGGCCAGCGGCGAGGCAAATGAAACCGCCGACACGCCGATGCCCTATGTTGAGCGCGCCGCCGCGCTGGTGAACAGCATTTTCACAAAGTGATCTGAAACACCAGCAGCAAATGTTGCATACACTGCAAGATATGCACATCATGTACTGTGCGCTGGTGGCGGTATCCGGGGAGGCTTCAGCAACAAGGTGAGCCGGGTGTCGATGCCAGGGACGTCAGCCGGTGTGGGTGGGCAGCATCACCGCGTTTGACGCCCCAGCGCGCGCGAACCGTAGCAATCGACGTAATTCGTTGTTGAGCAATGCGACTTGTGGGCCCTTACCTGTCCACCGCCTCCGGTCGCGCAAACACTGATCCACGTCACGACAGCGTGATGGGGAAGGGACCACCTAGGTGCAGATATCGAGACTTGTGCGCAACGCCTGGTTGCCGTTGTTGATCGTGGCGGTCGTGGTGGTCGGCGGCTTTGCGGTCGTCAGGGTCAAATCGTTTTTCGGCGCCCACGACACCGGGATCATGAGCAGCCCGCGGCTCGATGATTCAAAGCCGTTCAAGCCCAAGGTCGTCAAATACGAGGTCTTTGGCTCGGCAAGCCAGGCCAACGTGAACTACTTGGACTTGTCCGCCGACCCGAGACGCGTCGACGGAGCACCGTTGCCGTGGACGCTGGTCCTGTCCACCACCGCCCCCTCGGTCTTCCCGAATCTTTCGGCACAGAGCGACGGCAATTCCCTCGGCTGCCGCATCACCATCGATGACGAAGTCAAGGCCGAGAACATGACCCAAGGCGTGCACGCCCTGACCTTCTGCTTGGTGAAATCCGCATGAGCACAACAGTCGACGACACCCGCACCGACGCCATCCCCGTCGTCAAAGAACCGGTGCATGACAAGATCCCCCGGATCATCCGCACCTTCGCCGTGCCGATCATCCTGGGCTGGATCGCGATCATCGCGGTGCTCAACGTCCTCGTCCCCCAGCTCGACGAGGTCGGCAAGATGCGTTCGGTGTCGATGGCACCCGACGATGCGCAGTCGGTGGTCGCGACCAAGCGCATGGGCGCGATATTCAACGAGTACAAGTCCAACAGCTCGGTGATGATCGTCCTCGAGGGTCAGAATCCCCTCGGTACCGACACCCACACCTACTACGACCGGATCGTCAAGAAGCTCGACGCCGACACCAAACACGTTGAACACGTTCAGGATATGTGGAGCGATCCACTGACCGGAGCGGGCGCGCAGAGCAATGACGGCAAGGCCGCCTACGTCCAGGTTTACCTGGCCGGTAACCAGGGCGAGGCCTTGGCCAACGAGTCGGTGGAATCCGTACAAAACATCGTCAAGAGTGTGCCGACGCCCAAGGGGGTGAAGGCCTACGTCACCGGGCCCGCGGCGTTGTCGGCGGACCAGCACGAAGCCGGCGACCGCAGCCTGCAGCTCATCACATTGGCCACATTCACCGTGATCATCGGCATGCTGCTGTTGGTGTATCGGTCCATCGTCACCGTGTTGCTGACGCTGGTGATGGTGGTGCTCGAGTTGTCGGCCGCGCGCGGAATGGTCGCTTTCCTGGGCTACTTCAAGCTCATTGGGCTTTCGACGTTCGCCACGAACCTGTTGGTCACGTTGGGAATCGCGGCCGCGACCGACTACGCGATCTTCTTGATAGGCCGATATCAGGAAGCCCGGGCTATCGGTGAGTCCCGGGAAGACGCGTACTACACGATGTACAAGGGCACTGCCCACGTGGTGCTCGGGTCGGGTCTGACGATCGCAGGCGCGACATTCTGCCTGCACTTCACGAACCTGCCGTACTTCCAGACGCTGGGTATTCCGTTGGCCATCGGCATGGTGGTCGTAGTCGCCGCGGCGTTGACACTGGGTCCGGCGGTCATCTCGGTGGCGACACGCTTCCGCAAGACGCTCGAACCGAAACGGACGCAACGGATTCGCGGGTGGCGCAAGATCGGCGCCCTCGTCGTCCGCTGGCCGGGCCCAATCCTGGTGTTGACGATCGGTGTGGCGCTGGTGGGCTTGCTGACCCTGCCCGGCTATCGGACCAACTACAACGACCGCAACTACCTACCCGCGGACCTGCCCGCCAACGAGGGATACGCGGCTGCGGACCGGCACTTCTCGCAGGCACGGATGAACCCCGAAGTGCTGATGATCGAAAGCGATCACGATCTGCGGAACTCCGCGGACTTCCTGGTGATCGACAAGATCGCCAAGACGATCTTCCGGGTGCCGGGGATCGGTCGCGTGCAAGCCATCACTCGCCCGCAGGGCACGCCGATCGAGCACACCTCGATCCCGTTCCAGATCAGCATGCAGGGCGTCACCCAGCAGATGAACCAGAAGTACCAACAAGATCAGATGGCCGACATGCTGCATCAGGCCGACATGATGCAGACGACCATCGAGAGCATGGAAAAGATGTCCAGCATCACCGTGCAGATGTCGAACGACATGCACCAGATGGTCAAAAAGATGCATGACATGACCATCGACATCAACGAATTACGCGACCACATGGCGGATTTCGAGGACTTCTTCCGTCCGATCCGCAGCTACCTCTACTGGGAAAAACACTGCTACGACATCCCGGTGTGCTGGTCGCTTCGCTCGGTCTTCGACGGCCTCGACGGTATCGACACGATGACGGACGATATTGAGAGCCTGCTACCGATCATGGATCACCTCGACACGCTGATGCCCCAGATGGTGGCGCTGATGCCTTCCATGATCGAAAACATGAAGGCCATGAAAACCACGATGCTGACCATGTATTCGACCCAGAAGGGTCTGCAGGATCAGCAGAATGAGGCGCAGAAGAACTCCAACGCCATGGGCAAGGCGTTCGACGCCTCAAAGAACGACGACTCGTTCTACCTGCCACCGGAGACGTTCAACAACGCCGAGTTCAAGAAGGGCATGAAGAACTTCATCTCCCCCGACGGGCATGCCGTGCGCTTCATCATCAGCCATGACGGCGATCCGATGTCGGCCGAAGGCATTTCGCACATTCCCTTGATCAAGAAGGCCGCGTACGAAGCATTGAAGGGAACGCCGCTGGAAGGCTCGAAGATCTATCTCGCGGGTACCGCCTCGATTTACAAAGACCTCAGCGACGGCAACACCTATGACCTGTTGATCGCCGGAATCGCCTCACTGTGCCTGATTTTCATCATCATGCTGATCATCACGCGAGGTGTCGTGGCATCAGCGGTCATCGTGGGAACCGTCCTGCTCTCGCTGGGCGCGTCCTTCGGGCTGTCGGTACTGATCTGGCAGCACCTCATCGGCATCGAGCTGCACTGGATGGTGCTCGCGATGTCGGTCATCATCCTGCTGGCGGTCGGCGCCGACTACAACCTGCTCCTGGTGGCGCGGTTCAAGGAGGAGATCCACGCCGGCCTGAACACCGGCATCATCCGGTCGATGGGCGGCACCGGCTCGGTGGTGACATCGGCGGGGTTGGTGTTCGCTTTCACGATGATGACGATGGCGGTCAGCCAGCTGACGGTCATCGGGCAGGTCGGTACCACCATCGGACTGGGTCTGCTGTTCGACACCCTGATCGTGCGGTCGCTGATGACACCGTCCATTGCCGCGCTGCTGGGCAAGTGGTTCTGGTGGCCGCAACGGGTCCGTCAACGCCCGGTTCCGTCGCCCTGGCCCCAGCCGGCCAAGGAACCCGAATCGGTAAGCGCCGCTAGGTAACCCAGTCCGGCTGCGCGTCGGTCTCGACGTTGGAGAAGTCCTTGTGCCCCAGGCCGGCGGTGGTGCCGCCGTCGACCACGAACTCCGAGCCGGTGGAGTAGCTGGACTCGTCACTGGCCAGATAGACCACGAGGTTGGAGACCTCCACCGGTTGGGCCGCCCGGCCCAGCGCCGTCTGGAAGATGTCGTCGGGAACCCAATCGGTCATCGGGGTCTTGATGAGCCCGGGATGGATTGAGTTGACCCGGATTCCGCTCGGGCCCAGTTCGAGCGCGGCCGACTTGGTCAGTCCCCGCACGGCGAATTTGGTCGCGGTGTAGCCGTGGCAGGCGATGGTGCCGGCCATGCCTTCGATCGAGGAAATGTTGATTATCGATCCCCGGCCTGCTTCCTTCATGGGTTTGACCACGGCGCGGATACCGAGAAACACGCCAGTCAAATTGATGTCGAGGATTCGCTGCCACTCCGAGAGCGCGTAATCCTCTAAAGTGCCGATGTTGATGATGCCCGCGTTGTTGACCAGCACGTCGATGCGGCCGAACTCACCCAGCGCGGTCGCCACTGCCGCGTCCCAATCCTCGGGCTTGGTCACGTCGAGGTGCAAGTACCGGACCGCGTCACCGACCTCCGCCGCCACCGCCTTGCCCTCATCGTCGAGAATGTCACCGAACACCACCTTGGCTCCCTCGGCGACCAGCGTCCGCACGTGTGATGCGCCCATCCCCCGGGCACCGCCACTGATGAGGGCCACCTTGCCCGCCAACCGCTCTGCCACTGTGCTTCTCCTGTCGTGAGGGTTCGTCTATGCACCATACGTACCGTTGGCTATGTATGGCCATAGCCAACGGATGCGCCAGCCCAGGACCGGGCCAGGCGATTTCTTCGGGTCAGGAGTCGTACGCGCGCAGCAGCGCCCGCGTGCGTGCGCGGCCCTCCGGCGACGGATCGAACGCCGCGGCGACGTACTCGTCCACGCCCGCGGCGCGCAGTTCGTCGAGCCGGCCGCGGACAGTGTCCTCGTCGCCGATGATCGCGGCGTCCTGCGGCCCCGCATAGCCCTCGCGGTCGAGCATCGCGCGGTATGACGGCAATTGGCCGTAGATGGCGAACTGTTCGGCCGCCTGCTTGCGGGCGGCGTCGACGTCGTCGGTGACGCTGACGGGCAACGACGCGGCGACGCGCACCCCGCCCTCGCGTCCGGCGTCGGCGGCTGCCTGCCGCAGCGTCGGCGCGACGTGCTCGGCCAGCGTTTTGGGTCCGGTCATCCAGGTGCAGGTGCCCGACGTCCGCCGCCCCGCGAGCTTGAGCAGCTGGGGACCCAGCGCCGCGATGTAGACGTCGGGCCGCGGCGCCCCCGAGACCATCAGCGCGCCGCGAGTGGTCACCGTCTGCCCCACCGCGTCGGCGCGTTCACCGGCCAACAGGGGCAGCAGCCCGTCGAGGTACTCGTTGAGCCTGCGCACCGGCTTGTCCCACGGAATGCCCCACATCCCCTCGGTGACCGCCTGATGGGTCATGCCGAGCCCGAGGGTGAACCGGCCACCCGAGGCGAGGCTGAGCGTCAGGGCACGCTGCGCCATCTGCATCGGATGCTGATTTTGGATGGGCACCACACCGCTGGCCACCTCGATTGTGTCGACCTCGTGCAACGCGATGGCCAGGATCATGAGAAGGTCTGGCTCGTAAGGTAATTGGCTCATCCACACCCGTCTGAAGCCTTCGTCGCGCAGCATCGTGAGGTTGGCGATCGTCGCGTCGATAGGCGATTCACTGCCCGATCCGCTGAGTTGCCCGAACATACTGACCTGCATGACCACCACGCTCCTTCGCATCGCCCCCGCGGTGGAAACGTTATCGCCATCCGCACGGCGGTTCCTAACTATGCCCTGAGGCGGGGCCACCGAACCCTGCTCAGCTGACGATGTCGAAGACCGCCGCGGCGGAGGTGACCGCCTTGTCGGCGTTGCCCTCGTCGTGCAGCAGCATGCGCACGCCGACGCGTCCGGATCCGCCCGGATGCGCGGAGCCCTCGACCCGGAAGGGGCCGACCTTGCCGCGCGACATGAACATGACATGCCAGCTGATGACCTGCAGCTGTTTGGTACCGGCGACCTCGGCGGCGAGGTCGATCGCCGCGGTCTCGAGGACGACGTGCTGGGGGCCGATGTGCAGCGCGGCATCCGGCGACGCGAGTTCGGTGCTCAACTCGGGCAGTATCCAGTGACCGTCGCCCCGCCGGCTGGCCCCGAAGGCCTGCCACAGCGGGGGTAGATCGGGAGAGTCCTCGACCACCAGCTCGGTGCCCGAAACATCCATGCGGTCCAGGCCTTCCGGCGGGATTCCGATAATCGCTCCCTGCCCCTCGTTGAAGGCGATGACCCGGCTGGGGTTGTCGGCGTCGACGATGGTGCAGCGGCCGTAGCCCATGGTGCGGCCCTGGTGCACTATGCCCGACCCGACGATCTCGATTCTGTTGACGTCGTAGCCGGGATCGACGATCTGTACCGACGCGATAACCGGATTGGGCACGGCGACCATGTCGGTCTGACAGCCTTCCGGGGAAGAAATGGCCAACGGGGCCACCATGATTCCGCCCGCTTCGTTGCGCATGTCACGGCGGATGGTAACGGTGTCGTCGGTCTCCCCCAGATTCATCGACGAATGCTTGCGGCCGATGTAGCGGTAGCTCAGCAGACCCGTCCAACGCCGGTACAGTTCGTCGCGATAGGCGTCGGAATCACCCATCAACTCTCGGATGTCACGAAGTTGATCGCTCAATTCCGTTCGCCTCCTTAGCCTTTGCCGCGCCGCACCTGGTTGAACGGCACGCCCCGGTCGTCGGCGCGCTCGCGCGGGAAGTTCAGCACGCGCTCGCCGATCACATTGCGCGCCATCTCGGTGGTACCGCCGCCGATGCTGGCGGTCTGACGGCCCAGATAGCGCGTCCCGATGTCGACCAACCCGCCCTCGTCGTCAACCACGGCCGCCGTACCCGCCACGGCCAGCGCGGTATCGGTCTCGACATCGTGCACCTCGGCCATATACAGGCGGATGATCGATCCTGCGGCGGGTGGCAGGGATCCGCTGGCCACGGCGTGGAAGACGTGCTCACTGAGTTGGCCATGCACCGCCCGGTGCACCAGCGCCCGACCGACCATTTCTTGGAGGCGTTGGTTGCCAGCCTGGTTCGTCTTGTCGATCAGCGACATCAGGTCCACCGAAACATCATGGGCCTCAGCGATTCCCGGCCCGCTGGTGTATTCCGAGCCGTCCCCCATCGTGCGCCGCTCGTGGTACAGCTGCCGCGATGCGACGTCCCAGCCCTTGCCCGGTTCTCCGACGACAGCGTCGTCGCCCACATCGACGTCATCGAAGAATTCTTCGCAGAATTCGATGGAGCCGTTGACCTGCTGGATCCGGTTGATGGTCACACCGGGATGTTGCAGCGGCACCAGGAACATCGTCAGCCCATCGTGTTTGGGGACGTCCCAGTTGGTCCGGGCCAGGCACAGGCCGTAGTCGGCGGCGAACGCCCACGTGCTCCAGGTCTTGGCGCCGTTGATGATCCACCGTCCGTCGCGGCGCTCGGCGCGGGTGATGACGCCCGCCAGGTCCGATCCCCCGTTGGGCTCGGAAAGCAGCTGCACCAGCACCTCGTCGCCGCGCAGCGCGGCCGCAATGTGCGTGCGCTTCTGCTCTTCGTAGCCCATGTCGAGAATGGTGGCGCAGCAGATGGCGAACGATGGGACGTTGAGCAGCAGCGGAGTCTCATACGCCTGGGACTCGATGTCGAACGCCTTCTTGTATTCGTAGCCCAGCCCGAGCCCGCCATACTCGCGGGGAAAACAGATCCCGGCGAATCCGCCCTCCCACAGCAACTTTTGCAGGTCTCGAGCCCGATGCCACGACGGCAGCTCATCGCGCTCCAGCAGCGCCGCCTTGGCCGGATCGAGTCGCGGCATGGTCGCGGCCAGCCAGGCCCTGGCCCGGCTCCGAAATTCCTCGACCGACTCCGAAGTCACCGGATGGCCTCTCATTCGAGCGTCGACCTTGTGCTGGGCGACTGTACAGCACCGCCTTGCGGGTGTACAGGTCGCGCCTTAAGCGCCGTTCAACTCCACCGCGGCGCGAATGAGCGCCGTCAGCGCCTTCTCATCGATCTGGTCGCCTTCGTGGAAATCGATCGCGCGTCTGGTTTTTCCGTCCAGGCTGGAGTTGAACAGACCCGCGGGATCCTGCAGCGACGCGCCCTTGGCGAAGGTCATCTTCACGACGTTCTTGTACGTCTCACCGGTGCAGATCATCCCGTCGTGATACCAGGTTGGAACGCCCCGCCACTTCCACTCTTCGACCACCTCGGGGTCGGCTTTCTTGATCAGTTTCCTGATGTGAGCGAGCATCTCACCGCGCCAGTCCGCCAATTCCTTGATTCTGGCGTCGATCAGTTCGGCGGGAGATTGGGCTGCGGCGTCGTCCTTGGGGTTCGCCATCGGGGCTCGCTTTCGGTGAGGGTGTGGCTCGCAGGACCGTACATCAAGGGGTGGTGTGCGCCGGGGGCCCACACGCCAGGACCCCGTGTTCGGCAGCGAGGCCGCCCGCAAGTAATCTGCGGTCGACTCGTGCCGGGCCTTGGCGAATGCTACGCCCGGCCGCACGATTCACGCTCTGGCGAACAAGGAACCCAAATGGCCGACCCACATCCCTTCGACGAAGCCCTCCAGCTCAACACGATCGACGCGGACGTCGGCCGTGGCCACACGCACCCGGAGTGGGCCAACATGGTTGGACCGTTCGGAGGGATCACCGCCGCCGTCATGCTGCACGCCGTCGAAGCACACCCCGAGCGCATCGGGGAACCGCTGGCCCTGACCGTCAACTACGCCGCCCCCATCGCCGACGGCGACTTTGACATCACGCTGCGGGCGGCGCGCACCAATCGCACCAATCAGCACTGGATTATTGAGCTCAGCCAGGCCGATGTGGTCAAGACGACGGCTACCGCGATCTTCGCGGTCCGGCGCGCAAGTTGGGCCGACACGGAAAGCGATCCGCCGAGCGCGTCGGTGCCCGAGCAAATTCCTGCCGTCGATCCCGGCCTCGTTCGATGGACCAGTCTCTACGACCTGCGGTACGTCGAAGGTGCGATGCCCGGCAAAGGCGGGAATCCGAGCCCGTCGTCGACCTCCACGCTATGGGTCCGCGACGCCGCGGGACGCCCGGTCGACTATCCGGCGCTAGCCGCGCTGTGTGACATCTTCTACCCGCGGGTGTTCCTGCGCCGCGGTGGCTTCATCCCGTCCGGGACCATCTCATTGACCACCTATTTTCACGCCGATCGGCCTCAACTCGACGCCGTCGCGAGCGACTTCGTGCTGGCCACCGCCCACGCCAACCGCTTCTCCCGCGGCTATTTCGACCAGAGCGCAAAAGTGTGGACGGCCGACGGCGGGCTGCTGGCCACCACACATCAGATCGTCTACTTCAAAGGGTGACGGGTTTACGCTTCGCCAGTGAAACGTCACGCGAGGACGCCTACGGAAAGAATCGAGCGGCAATGACAGAGCGCGCCGAAGGCCCGATCGACCAGACGCTGCCGGCGATCGAATCCATCAAGCAGCTCAAGGCCCGCTACTGCCGCTACCTGGACATTAAGGACTGGGCGGCATGGCGGACGATCTTTGCCGACGACTTCGTCAGCGACACGTCCGAAGCCGGCGGCAAGGTGATCGCCGGCGCCGATGACTTCGTGGCGTTCACCCGTCGGGCCCTTGGCCGCCCAACGCAGCCCACCGCCCACCAGGTACACACACCCGAAATTCAGCTCACCTCGGCGACGACCGCGCGTGGAATATGGGCGCTGCAAGACGTCGTGCGATTTGGGCCCGGGGTAACTTTGGTCGGCTACGGCCACTACCACGAGACCTATGAGAGCATCGCCGGCCAGTGGCTTATCAAGAGCTCCAAGCTAACTCGACTCCGTGAGGACATCGTGACTCCATTCTTCTCGATCTACGTCTCTCCCCGAGTCCGCACGGCGATCGGCAAGCTTGCCGGCCGGCTGATGGATCAGTGACGCGGCCATGACCGTCGACACCGTGTTGGTCACCGGCGCATTCGGACAAGTCGGTAAGCGCTGCACGCAGATTCTGCTGGACCGGGGACGAACCGTCATCGCGATGGATCTGCGCAACGACAACACCGCCGCCGCCGAAAAAGAACTTGCCGGCGGTGGGCATCCGGGGACACTGATCCCCGCGTACACCGATCTCCTGGATGCCGCTGCGGTAACCGAGCTCGTCGCCGCCCATCGGCCCGGGGCCGTCGTCCACCTGGCCGCCATCGTGTCCCCGCCGTCATACCGCAACCCCGGACTGGCTCGGCGCGTCAATGTCGGTGGCACCGAGAATCTCTTGACGGTCTGCTCGTCACTCCCCCGTCCGCCGCTGTTCCTTATGGCCTCCAGTGCCGCGGTGTACGGATCGCGGAACCCCTACCGTCAGCCCGAGCGGATCACGCCGGATACCCCGGTGAACCCGATCGATCAATACGGTCAGGACAAAGTGCTCGCCGAGTCGGCGATCCGCGGTAGCGGCCTGCCGCACGCGCTTTTTCGGCTTGCGGGTGTCATCTCGCCGGACACTCAGGCCGCCATCAACGGTGACTACCTCATCCTGATGCGTTCGATGCCCAGCGACAATCGCATACACGCGGTGGATGCGCGTGATGTGGCGCTGGCGTTCGCCAACGGCGTCGATCGTGAGGCATCGATTTCCGGCAAGGTCGTGCTCATCGGCGGCAACGAAACGTACGTGCTGCTACAGCACGGCCTGCAGGACGACCTGATGAGCGCCGCCGGCCTGGGTCCGCTTGGCCCCTCGGCGGGGTTGCCCGGCGACCCGGCCGACGACCGCGGCTGGAGTTTCACCGGGTGGTATGACACCACCGAAGCGCAGGCGCTGCTGGACTTCCAAGAGCACGACTGGAGCCAGACGCTGGCATGGATCGCCGAATCGCAGGGCCGCGTGCGCATCGTGCTGCGGCTGCTTGCGCCACTGCTACGGCCGGCGCTGCGTGCGGTCTTTTTCGTTCAGCGCCGGCTTGAGGGTCGCGGTCCCTACGCCGACCCGTGGTCGCTGATCGAAAAGAAATATGGCACAGCGGCTTTGGCCAGCGTTGACTAGCGCGACCAGCTAGCGGTCGATCCAGGCCATTTGTGCCTCGGCGTGATGTCCTCCCACGGGAGGGGTGAGGCGATCGAGCCTGGCCAGTTGGTCGGCAGTCAGATTTACCGCGTCGGCACCGACGTTTTCTTCCAGGCGCGTGACACGTTTGGTTCCCGGAATAGGCACGATGTCAGGACCTTTCGCCAGCAGCCAGGCCAAAGCGACCTGAGCCGGCGTGGCACCGACCTCCGCGCTGATCGCGCGGACCTCGTCCGCGCACCGCAGGTTGTGCTGGAAGTTGTCCTCGAAAAACCGCGGGTTCGTCTTGCGGTAGTCGGTATCGGGCAGCTCCTGTGTAGAGCGGATGGCGCCGGTGAGGAAGCCACGGCCCAACGGCGAGTACGCGACAAACCCGATCCCCAATTCGCGCAGCACCGGCAGGATCTCGTCTTCTTGATCGCGCGTCCACAGCGAGTACTCGGACTGGACTGCCGTGACGGGATGCACGGCGTGGGCGCGACGGATGGTGTCCACACCGACTTCGGACAGACCGATGTGCCGGATTTTCCCGGCGGTGACCAGCTCAGCCAGCGCACCGATCGTGTCTTCGATCGGGGTCTGGCGGTCGAGTCGGTGCTGGTAGTACAGATCGATGCGATCGGTCACCAACCGTTGCAGCGAACCGTCCACGGCGACGCGGATGTTGGCGGGGCTGCTGTCGAGACCCTCGCGGCCGGTGTGCGAGATCAGGCCGAATTTGGTTGCCAGGACTACTTGATCGCGTCGGCCCTGCAGCGCACGGGCCACAAGTTCCTCGTTGACATATGGGCCGTAGACCTCGGCGGTGTCGATCAGCGTGACACCCAGCTCGATGGCGCGATGAACGGTGCGGATCGATTCCTCATCATCACTGCCCGCGCCGGCGTAGGCCACCGACATCCCCATCGCACCCAGCCCGAGGCGGCTGACCTGTAGCTCGGCGAGTTGAGCCAGTTTCATGGGATGTCTCCTGTTCTTGACGCGGTTGCGCGAGGCCCCGCTGAGTGCTGGACGGTACCGTGGCGCTGTGTACCGCGTCGAGCCTCCCCCGATCTGATGGACCGCGCAAACACCCCGCGGCCGGAGCGCAATCTGGCGGTCGACTACTACCGCGTATCGGGCGTGGTGCTGATCGTGCTGGGACATTGGCTGGCCGGATCGGTGACCTACCACTATGGACAGTTCGGCCGGCAGAACCCGCTCGTCGACCTGCCCTGGACCCAGTGGCTGACCTGGCCCTTCCAGGCTGTCCCGGCGTTCTTCCTGGTTGCCGGCTACGCCGGCGCCGTGTCCTGGACGCATCGCCATGACACCGACGGAGTTTCACGTCGAACCTGGGTGCAGCGCCGGTTGGCGCGAGTCCTCGGTCCGACGGCGATGTACATCGCACTGGTGTCGGTCGTTGTGGTGGTCCTGGGTGCCTGCGGTGTGGCCGGCTCGATCCTCGAGTACGCAGGCTGGGCGGTTGCGATGCACCTATGGTTCCTGGCCGTTTATTTGGTGGTCGTGTCGCTGACGCCGATTGCGATTGCCGCACAACGCCGTTGGGGGCTGCTGGCGCCGGGTGTTCTCGCGTTGGCCGTCGCGGCGGTGGATGTCGCACGGCTCGCGGGCCACGTGCCCTACCTCAACTGGGTGAATTATCTGCTGGGCTGGGGCACCCTGTATCAACTTGGAATCGCTTGGCACGGCGGGTCATTGGCCGGCCGCAGGCCATGGCTACTGGCCGGCGTTTCTGCAGTGGCGCTGGCCCTGCTGATTTGGCTGAAAATCTATCCGGTCAGCATGATCGGAGTTCCCGGACAGACCATCGACAACACGACACCACCGACCGTGGCCCTATTGGCATTCGGGTGCGCCCAAACCGGAATTGCGATGGCGGCCACTCCCGCGCTCAACCGTGCGCTGCGCGCCATGCGGGTCGAGCGTGCGCTGTCCATCGCCAACAACAACATCATGGCACTTTACCTGTGGCACATGATTCCCGTAGTGATCGTGGCGATCGTCGGCTATCCGGCGGGGCTCTTGCCGCAGCCGCCCGAAGGTACCGCGGACTGGTGGCTGGCCCGGCTGGAATGGGTGGTCGTCCTCAGCGTCGTGACCGCGGTCGAGCTGGTGCTGCTGTTCTGGGCGCGAAGACTTTTCGCGGCTCCCCTGCCCCTGCTCGGCGTCCCGCTCACGGAGCGCTGGACGGAACCGGTGATGCTGGCCGGTGCCGCGATGGCGGCCTACGCCCTGTCCCTGGTTGCCGCCGAGGGCTTCGCTCCCAACGGACGCTTCCCGTGGCTGACCGCAGCGATCTTCGCCGCCGGAGCGCTGCTGGCGGCGTTTCGCCCCGCTCGGCGGCACGCGGGAAGGGTGTAACGCTGATCCCCGCCTAACTTTCGTCAAATATGCTGTCGGGCGACGGACTTCGACATAACGCGCGTGCCTCAGCGGCGCTGAGCCTAAACAGCCGCAGAATGATACGTGCGGCGGGTGTGATTGATTTGCCGGCCCGACACGGAACTCACACGTGTGAAACGCGGTGCCGCCGACCGTCCGCTGCCTATCCGCGAGATGAGCTCAGCTGAACAGGCTTTGCCCGATGTAGTGACCTTCAGCGGGCGCCGGCGGCACCGCGAAGATCGCTGATCCGATGTGGCGGATGTACTCGTTGAGCAGGTCGTGGGCGCCCAGTCGGTTCTGCAGGCGGATAAAAGCCCGGGGATCGTTTTGATACGAGATGAACAGCAGACCGGCGTTGAGTTGGCCGTTGGCGTCGAGACCGTCCGTGTAGTTGTAGGACCGTCGGCGGATCATGATGCCGTCGTTGTTTTCCCGGGCGGCAAGGCCGACGTGAGACATCGGATCGATGAGCGGATTGCCATCGGGGCCCTTAGCGGCGAAATTCGGTGTGTCGAATTCGTTCTTGCCGCTCAGCGGCGCGCCTTCCTCTTTGGTGCGCCCGAAGATCCTCTGCTGATGGCCGATCCGGTCCACATCCCACGTCTCCATCAACATCCGGATCTTGCGGACGACCTGATACGTACCACCGTTCATCCACGGCTGATCGCTGTCTTCGATCCAGACGAATTTCGCGTACTCGGCATCGGTGGCTATATTGCGGGTACCGTCTTTGAACCCCAAGAGGTTTCGTGGCGTGTGCTGGCCCGGGCCTGCAGAGGCTCGACCGAAACCCAGCACCGCCCAGTACGGCGAGACGATGTTGCGGCCGAGCCGCGCCATGTTGCGCACCGCGTGGTAGCAGACCTGGGGGTCGTCGGCGCACGCCTGCACGGACAGGTCGCCGCCGTGCAGGCGGGGATCAAGGTTGTCCCCATCCAGCGGTGGCAGGTCGGTGAACACGGAAGGGCGCCGGGCGGCCAGCCCGAACCGATCGCCGAACAGCGACGGGCCTAACCCGACGGTGACGGTGAGACTGGCGGGGCTCAGCCCGTAGGCCTCCCCGGTGTCGGCGGGAGGCTGCACGTCGACCTGTGGCTGTACCGTCCCAACCGGCTTCCCCTGCTGCAGGATCGCGGCGGCGGCTGACCAGCGCGCCAACAGGGTCTGTAACTCGGTGCGGCCCGCGCCGCCGGCCACCGAGAACGACATGAACATGGCGTAACGCTGTGGAGGCGTGTCGATTCCGCCTTGGTGGGGCTGGCCGTAGAAGCGGTAACTGCGGCGCAGATCGACGGTGTCGTTATCGTCACCGCGCTGTCCTGCCGCCATGGCGTGACCGGCGAAGCCGCCACCGACGGCACCGATGGCGGCCCCGCCGAGCCCGGCCAGCATGGCGCCACCGAGCGCGCGCCGGCGCGACACCGTGGTGGAGTCTGTCGGTGCGCCGGCATTGTTGGGGTCGCCGACGTCTGGTTCGGTGATGTCGTCGGTCACGATCAGCCCGCCGTAACGACTTTTTGGGCGACGGTGGACAGACTCTCATGCAGCGGCTGGATGACCGCCGTCAGCTTCGGTGCGTCGCTGGCCTTCAACGCCGGGGTGTAGGTTCTGTAGCCGCCGAGTGCGGCCGGGTCACGATACCCGTCCAGCGTGGCGAGCACGCTTTGGAACTGCTGATCGATCTGGTGGACCAGATTGCCATCGATCTTTTCCAGCCCCGGACGTAGCGACGCGTACGCCTGCTGGGCGCCTTCGACATTGCCCGAAAAGTCCACCAGGTCAATGTGACTGAAGGCCTCCTCCTCACCGGTGATTTTGGTGTTCTGAATCTCTTCGATCAGGTCGCTGGCGCCGTTGGCCAGGTCCTCGGGTTTGTACTGCAGACTCGCGACGATGCCGTTCAATTTGCCGACGTTGCCGACTAATTCGGTGCTGAACGCCTTCGTCGCCGGTGTGATCGCGCCACCCTGCCACAGATCGCGCTCGATGGCGTGGAAGCCCTTCCAGCCGACCTTGGCGTCGACCGGTGTCGACTCACGCATGTCGATCAGATAATCCAGGCTGCCGGCATTGTCGCCGACCGCGAAGCCCGGCAGCACGAAGCCCTCCACGGTGGATTCCGAGCGCTCCCAGAACAACCGGGCTTTGGCGTAGGCCGCCTTCGCCGCGTCGAGGTTACTCGACTGCACGGCGGCATCGAGCGCCTTCACGCCGTCGTTGAGCTGACCGATCTGGCTGACGATGTACGCGGCGTAGTCCTTGGTGCCCTGGCTGAGGATGCTGGCCACGGTACCCGTCGGCGTCGCAGGCGCTTTACCCGTCACCCTCAGGGTCTGATACTCGGTGCTCGCCCCCGGGCAGTAGAGCTGGTAGGCGCCGCCGTCCAGCGAGACCGTGAACGACACCGGGTCCAGGCCGGGCGCGAGGTTCTCCTTCTCGCCCACAATCCGCTGGTCTCTGAGCAATTCGACCTCACTGATGCCGGGTGCATTCGTGTTGGCGACCGTAAAGGTCACCGGTCCGGCGGGCACGCTGGTGGTATCCAGTGCGCAGCCATCCTTGCCGTCGTCGTTGGCCATGGTGACCTTGACCGCGTTGGTACCCCCCGGTTTCGGCTGCTGAGCGTGGTTCGAGTTGTCACCCGAGTGGGTGCATGCGGTCACCGGCAACACCGCCGCGCCAACAAGAATCGTTGCAGTCAAACAGAATTCACGAGACCGGCACGTTGCCGAGGCGATGCGACTCACCATTGATCGATTTCCTCTCATCCTCTTGCCGGCGGTCTACGCGCACCGAGGCTATCGCTGACATCGCGCAAACCAACGCAAAACCCGCTATTACCAGCGGAAGCCAGACATTCCAGAGCTGCCGCTCCCCGCGATTGCGCTCGCTCGCGACGATTTGAGCGAGTGTCGAGTGGTCTTCGGCGGCGGACGTGGACCAGTCCGTCGCCAGCCCGCCCAGGCTGACGGTCTTGGCCCCCGTCAACCCACCGCCGGTCAAAAGCGCGGTGCGGTTGCTCGCCGCGTGCGCACTGACCACGGAATCACCTCGCGCGAACACGGTATACACGGTGGTCGTTGACCATTGACCCTGGAACGGCCCCGGGGTGCGGCCCACGGCGAGACCGACCGGCAGCCGGCCCCCCGTCATGCTCAGCAACTGATCCAGCGTGACTTCCGGTGCACCATCGGCCCCGGCGGCCTCGGAAGCCTGCCATACCTGTACAGGCACGCCGTCCACTGTTTGGTCGTCTGCCGGGACAAGCACGACGTTGCGGACGGTCGAGGTGTCCTGGGGGACGACCCTCAGCTCGCGCCCGTGCGGCCCGGTCTGCATCGACACCGCGACGGTGTGGCCGGAGCGGTCGGTGACAGTGCGCAGCCGCAACGTCGGCGACGAGGCAGCGGCTGGCGTCATGATCGTTAGTCCCGCCGCGACGATGATCAGCACCGCCGAGGTCGCCGCCAGCAGCCGGCTGCGGGCTCGCGGCGCGGCGGCGAGCCGGGCGGGCCAGAGAAAAACGACCAGTACCGGCACCGCATACAGCACCCAGCCCAGCACCTCGATGAGGCGAGGATCAGCGGGGATGCCGAACACCCCGGTCGTCGCCGCGCCCAGCACCGAATTGCTGGGTATCCAGCTAGACAGGTCGAGCACCTGTTGCTGGCCGATGCTCACCCAACCGGCCTCGTGCGCGGCGCGCAGCGCGCCCAGCACCAGCCCGGCGGCGATCAGCACCAGGAACACCCCGGTCACCCGGAAGAACCGGCCGAGGTTGATCCGCAGGCCGCCGTAGTACAGGCCCACACCGAGCCCGACCGACGTCAGGATGCCCACGGCGCCGCCCAGCACGGCGAACCACCGGTTGCCGTGCGACGTCTCGGCGGCGGCGAGCAAGAACACCGACGTCTCGAAGCCCTCCTTGAGAACGGCGAGGAACGCCATCGCAGCCAGGGCGACCGCGCCACCCCGGTTGACCGCCTGACGGGCCTCGCGCTCGAGTTCCCCCTTGAGCTGCGCGGCGTTGCCGTTCATCCAGATGATCATCGACGTCACGAACACCACCGCGATTGCGTTGATGACGGTTTCCATCATCTCTTGCTGGGTCTGCGGCAGGCTCGCGGCGAACAGGTCGAGGCCGACGCCGACGCCGACGCTGAGCAGCACGGCCAGGGCGACGCCGACAAACATCGGGCGAACCGTCGAGCCGTTTCGTTTGAGGAAGGCACCGACGATGCTCACGATGAGCGACGCCTCTAGGCCTTCACGGAGGCCGATGAGAAACGTGCCGATGAATACGCCGAATACGCCCTGCATACGCCTTGTTTCTGTCCCGCCGGTCGGGACTTTCGGCTAGCGTAGCCTAACTAAGCCACGCGCATTAGCCCTGGTCCGCTGGCTGCCATGTCAGCCGACAGGCGCCGTCACGAAATCGATGAGTTCTTCGACCCGACTGATCAGGTCCGGCTCCAGATCGTTCCAGTCGCGCACCCGCGAACGGATATGCCGCCAGGCCCTGGCGATGTCCGCCTGGTCGTTGTGGGGCAAACCGAGCGCCTGGCACACGCCGAGCTTCCACTCCACCTGCCGCGGCACCTTGGGCCAGGCGTCCAGGCCCAACCGCCGCGGTTTCACGGCCTGCCAGATGTCGACGTAGGGATGACCGACGACCAGGGTGTCGGTGCCGCCGGGGCCCTGCCGCACCGCATCGGCGATCCGCGCCTCCTTGGAACCCGCGACAAGGTGATCGACAAGCACCCCCAGCCGGCGCCCGGGACCCGGGGCGAACTCGGCGACAATGTCCACCAGGTCGTCGACGCCACCGAGTTGCTCGACTACGACGCCTTCGATTCGCAGGTCCTCACCCCACACCTGCGCGATGAGCTCAGCATCGTGGCGACCTTCGACATAGATGCGGCTGGCCCGGGCGACGCGGGCACGCACGCCCGACACGGCGACCGAACCGGACGCGGTCCTGCCCCCGGCGGTCGGCGCTGGCCGCCGGGGCGCGGTGAGGATGACCGGACGCCCCTCGAGCAAATACCCAGGGCCCAAAGGGAAGCCACGCACGTGACCGCGTCGATCTTCTAAGTCCACCCGCCCGTATTCGACGCGCACCACCGCGCCCACGTATCCGGTCTCCACGTCCTCGACCACCAGGCCCAGTTCGGCCGGATGCTCGGTCGAGCGGGGCTTGCGTCGTCCCGCGGCGAGGACATCGGTTCCATAGCGATCCACCACGCGGCAATACTAGAAAGCCTTGCGGCCAAACACTGTTACGGCGCGCCACGTTCGGCGAAACGTCATCGAAGTCACTCCCGGTGCGACGTCATCACCGGCCATAATAATTGCGTTTAACTGTGTGGCGTTACTCAGCTGATGGCATTGCCGATGGTACGTTGCTAGCCAAGGCAAGCACTGCCGCTTACGCGCAACTTGCGGCGGTTAGCGAGGTGGACGTATGGACCTGTCGCATTGGGTGACGAGCATTGTGGCTTTTGTGCGGGCCGGCTACCCCTCCGGCATACCGGCTACCAGGTATATGCCACTGGTGGCGTTGACGCGCCGACGGCTCTGCGGCGACGACATCACCGCCATCGCAAGGGATCTCATCACGCGTAGGCTCTGGCCGATCAGTTCCGTCGATATCGGCGTGGAGATCACCCGCATCACCAACCAGCTGCCCTCCCCCGACGACGTCGCGCGTGTCCAGCGTCGCGTCCATGCGCTACGCTGCTCCCGCGGATAGGCATCGCCGAACGATTCACTGTGTCACGGTGATTTGCGCACCGGGGCGCCGCAGGCCGCCAGATAGTCGGCGTAGTTCCAGGTCTGCAAAAACTGTTGGCCCGCTTGCAGTCCTCGCGCGTAGAGAGCTTCGCGTTGCTGCGTGGTGATGTCGAAGTCGATCGGGCTGATTTCGTCGGCGGGCACGAAGATGGTGCGCCGTACAGTGCACGGGTCGTCGATGTAGGCGTTGTCCTGATTGCTCACCAATGTCTCTATCGCCGCAATCCCCAACGACACCGGCCCGTGCACAGGATGGGTGGGCGGGATGCCGGGACGCGCGGACAGACGAATCCCGAACGTGGGCCATTGCGGTTGCGCGTCGGGCCGGTCGAACAACTCGACCGGGAAGTCTGACAACAATCCGCCGTCCACCCACGTCGCTCCGCCGACCCGAACTGGCTCGAACACATACGGAATGGCCGACGACGCGTGCACCGCACGGGCCACCGGAAAGTCGTCGGGGTCGATGCCATAGGAGTGCAGATCCCACGGGATTCGGACCAGGCGGCGCCGGGACAGGTCACTGGCCGTCACCACCAGCGACCAAGCGAACTGTTCGGGCTCTTCGCCCGTGCGCAGGTCACCGAAAGTCCGCACGCCCAGATCGCCGAGCAGACCGGCAAGCAACTGTTGAAGATAATCCCCGCGGTAGACCCCGTCTGACGTCAACAGCGCCAGGCCTCCGCCGATCAGCGGCACGCGCCCGATCAGGCTGCGGTCCTGAAACTTCCCGTAGTCGATCGTGCGCATCACTTCGACCAACCGGCTCAGCGGCTCGCCGGCCACCTGCAGGGCTGCCACCAGCGAGGCGACGATCGCGCCCGCGCTGCTTCCAGCGACGCGCGGAAATCGGTAATCGGCCTGGCCGAGCGCATCTATTGCGCCTACCAGCCCGATACCCCGGACGCCACCGCCTTCGCACACCAAGTCGGCACGGTTTGTACTCACCGCAAGTTCCTCCTAATCGGATCGAGCCGGGCGCGCGTGCCCGCCGCACCGAAAACCGCACTCACTTCAATGGCGGAGCATGATCAACAGATCCTGCGGCCATCCACACCGAAGAAGTGCAGGTGCCCGGGTTCCGGGTGCAGACGCACCCTGCTGCCCTTCTGCGGTGGGTTGCGTCCGTCGGTCCGCGCCACGATGGGCGCATCCATTACCTTGCCGGAGCCGGTGATTCGGCCATACAGGTACGCGTCGGCCCCCAGCTCCTCCACCACGTCGACCTCCATCTCGACACCGAGGCCACCCAGCGCGAAATGTTCGGGACGAACCCCGACCACGACTTCACCCGCGGCGCTGGCGATCTCCCGGGGTAGGGTTATTGGCCAATCGCCCAGCGACACAGCGAAATCCACGATGGGAAGGGTGAACAGGTTCATCGCCGGCGATCCGATGAAACCCGCCACGAAGACGTTGTCCGGGTTTCGGTACAGCTCGCGAGGTGGCGCGAACTGCTGCAGCACGCCGTCGCGCAGGACGGCGACGCGGTCACCCATGGTCATGGCCTCGACCTGGTCGTGGGTGACGTAGACGGTGGTGGTGCCCAGCCGCCGTTGCAATGCGGCAATCTGGTTACGCGTCTGCACCCGGAGTTTGGCGTCGAGGTTGGACAGCGGTTCGTCCATCAGGAACACGTGCGGCCGGCGCACGATCGCGCGGCCCATCGCCACTCGCTGGCGTTGTCCGCCGGACAGGTCCTTCGGCTTGCGATCGAGATAGGGCTGCAGGTCAAGCAGTTTCGCCGCGTCCAACACCCGCTCACGAATTTGGTCCCTCGGCGTCTTGGCGATCTTCATGGCAAAGCCCATGTTCTGGGCCACCGTCATGTGCGGGTAGAGCGCATAGTTCTGAAATACCATCGCGACGTCGCGATCCTTGGGATCGACGTTGGTGACGTCTCGCTCGCCGATCCGGATATGCCCGGAATCCACGACTTCCAGCCCGGCCACCATCCGCAGCGACGTGGTCTTGCCGCACCCGGACGGTCCGACCAGGACGACGAATTCGCCGTCGCCGACGACGAGGTCCAGGTTGTCCAAAGCCGGCCGGTCCGCTCCCGGGTAGCGCCGGGTTGCTTGCTCGAATGTCACCGTTGCCATGGCTAGCCGCCCATCCCGGTGACGGCGATTCCGCGGACGAAGGACCGTTGCGCGATCGCATAGATGATGACCAGGGGCAGCATGATGAGCATCGAGGTTGCCATCAGAACCGGCCACCGGGCAACATATTCGCCCTTCATCCGGACCAGGCCCAGGGTCAGGGTGGCCAGGCTGTCGCGCTGAATCATCAGCAGCGGCCACAGGAAATCGTTCCAGACGTTGACCCAGGTGAGCACGGCGAGCACCATCACAGCCGGTCGTGCATGGGGCAGCAGGATTCGCCAATAGACCTGCCACGGCGAACAACCGTCGAGTATCGCCGCCTCCTCCAGATCGGTGGGCAGGGTACGAAAGAACTGCCGCATCAAGTACGTGCCGAATGCGCTCCCGAAGAAACCCGGCACGATCATCGCCCACGGCGTGTCGACCCAGCCCAGGGTCCGCATCACCAGGAACTGCGGGATCACGGTGACCGTCAGGGGCACCATCAACGTGCCGAGATACACCACGAACAGCGCGTCGCGGCCCCGGAAATCCAGTCGCGCAAAGGCATATCCGGCCAGTGAGCAAAAAAAGACATGCCCCGCGGTGACGCACCCCGCGTAGAGCACGGTGTTGAAAAACATCCGCCCGAACGGCATCAGCGCGAACACCTCAGCGTAGTTGGACCACCGCGGGTGGACCGGCAGCAGCGTGGGCTCGCTGACCTCGCCTTCCGTTTTCAGCGAACCCGACACCGCCCACGCAATCGGGAACAGCGCGCACCAGGCGACGGCGAGCAGCGCCCCATACACGATTCCGCCGCGCACCACGGTGTGCTTGATGACACCCTCACTTGAGCCCACGCGAAGTCTCCAAAGATCGTCGATGGCTGACACGCAACTGCACCACGGTCAGCACCAGCAAGACGGCGAACATCACCCACGCCAGCGCGGAGGCATATCCGAATTCGAGGAACGAGAACGCGTGCTGAAACAGCATGATGCCCAGGACGTAGGTCGCCGATTCCGGCCCGCCACTGGGGCCGTTGAGGACGTAGACCATGTCAAACGCCTGGAAGGCGTGGATGACCGAGATGATGATTACGAACGAGATCGACCCTCGAATCAACGGAACGGTGATGGAGACGAATTGCCTTATCTCGCTGGCACCGTCGATCCTGGCCGCCTCGTAGACCGTTGCCGGAACGCCTTGCATCGCGGCCAACAAGACGACGGTGGCGAAGGGCACGCTGCGCCAGACGCTGACGATGCACAGTGAGGCCATGGCCCAGTGGGGATCGACCAACCACGGGACCGGACCAAGCCCGACCCAGCCGAGCATGATGTTGAGCAAGCCGTTGTCGGTGTTGAAAACGAACTGCCACACCACCGCCATCACGACCGATGAGATAGCCAGCGGCAGAAAGACAATCGTTCGGAAGATGCCGATGCCGCTGACCTTCTGATTCAGCACCCCGGCGACGGCCAGGCTGATGAGGACCGTCGGCACGACCGTTCCGAGGGTGAAGATCACCGTGTTGCCGATCGCGATCAGGAAGAGCGGGTCGGAGGTGAACAGGTCTCCGAAGTTCCGCAGGCCCACGAACTTTGGTGGCGTGAACACATCCCATTGCTGGAAACTCATGTACAGCGAGAAGCCCAGTGGAAAGAGCATGAACACGGCGACCGCCACCATGTTGGGCGCCACGAACAACCGACCCGCCCAGCCGTGTCGGCGCCACGGGCTCGGGTCCTTCGGGGCCCTCCTCGCCCTGCCGGCCAGGGACGTCGCGCCAGGTGCGTCCGTCGAGATCATGGGCTGCGCAGCACTTCGTCCACGGAGCGGGACAATCCGCTCAACGAGGTGGCCGGCTGGTTGCCCCGCAGGATGGGGCCAAAGCTGCGGTCCATCAAGGCATTGACCTTCTCCCACGCCGGCGTGATCGGCAAGCCCTGTGAAAAGGCCGGCCCTTGGGTGAGCACACTGAGATTGTCGAGCCGTCGATGAGCCTTGGCGAATCCGTCCGATCGCAGCGCTGAGTGCAGCACCGGAACGAACAGACAAGATTCACCGATCAACGCTTGCCCGACGGGACCGGTCGCGAACTTGACGAACTCCCACGCCTGCTCTTTGCGGGGGCTACTCGCAGAGATGGCCAGCCCGGTGGCGCCGATATCGGAACACGCGGCGTGACCCTTGCCCAGCGCCGGACCGACCGGCAACGGAGCGACATCGAAATCCAGGTCCTCGGCCCGGATGTAGGTCTGGTAGCGCCAATGCCCGCCGAGCGCGATCGCTGCCCGTCCCACCGCGAAAAGATTGGGTGTCGACATCGACTGCGTCTCCGATGCGTTGGGCGCAACCCGGTAGGTGTTGGCCAGGTCGGCGTAGAACTGAGCCGCTTCCTGGAACGCCGCCTTGTCGAAGTTGAAGTGGGTCGGATTCAGCCGCGGGTTTGACCAGGCGACGCCATTGTTCATCGCGAACAGGCCGGCCGAATAGTAGGTACCCCAGGTGTTGACGAAGCCGTACTGCGCGGCCCGTCCGGATGCGTCACGCTTGGTCAGAGCGCGCGCCGCGTCCAGGAATTCGGTGAAATCCCAAGGCTGTTCCCACGTCTTGGGTGGCACCGGCACCCCGGCTTCAGCGAAGAGCCGTTTGTTGTAGAACATGTAGTTGCCCGACCACTGCTCGGGCAGCGCGTACTGCTTTTCGTTGAATGTGAAGGTTTCGTACAGTGCCGGGACGCTGTCAGCCCTGAGCTGGTCGGCAAACGCCTTGTCGCGGGCCAACAAGGTGTTCATGTCCAGCAGCACACCGCGCTCGGCGAGCCCGGCGTAGGACAATTCCCACGTCATCAGCACGTCGGGGCATTTGCCGCCGACACAAAACGTCGAAAGCTGTTGCATGACGCCCGGACCGGATTGCACCGGCCGAACCTTGATATCGGGATTACGGCGCGCGAATTCGTCGACGATACGCATCCTGGCGTCGCGCTCGTCCGGGTTGGCCGCGAAGAAGAAGGTGAGGGCGTCGTCTTCGGGGGCGCACCCGGCGGCCCACGGTGCCAGCGCGGCCGCAGAAAGCGCGCCGGCGCCCCGCAGCAGGTTGCGTCGTCCGAACGGCTTATCGAGCATGACTCTCCCGGTCTTGCCCCGTGGCCGGCTCCCCGGCCGACGGTGTCTGACGTCCTTGGTACCCGATGAGTTTGTGATCTTCCTGGATCGGCCACTGAGGCAGCGTCAGCGCGGTCCGACGGATCCGCTCGGCATTGCCGGTGATGTCGATCGTGTGGATGCGACTGTCGGCGCCGATGCCGATCACCAGCAGGACTTGAGCGCGCCCGCGGACCGCCAGCACGATGCCCGGTGCCCCGTCGATGAGCATGACAGCACCGGCGCGCGCCCGCAGAGCGAACCGACGAGTCTCCGCGGCGACCTCGCGGGCGCCGCGCAACGTGCTTGGCACGTCGGCCGGGACGAGGGCCGGATCGACCGTGCGCACCACCTCGGGAGCCAGCAGTTCGAGCAGGCCGGCGATATCACCACCGCGCGAGGCCGCCAGGAACGCCTCCACCACCTTCAGGTGGTGGGCCGTGCGGCGCCCAGCGACGGCCGGGTCCGGGTGCAGACGCCCACGTGCCCGGCTTGCCAGCTTCTTGGTCGCGTCCGGTGACCGATGCATCACTGCGGCGATCTGTTCGAACGTCATCGCGAAGACGTCGTGCAGCACGAACGCGACGCGCTGCGCCGGGGACAGCCGGTCGAGCACGACGAGCAGCGCGCCGCTCACCGACTCCGCCAGCAGTGCGTCCTCGTCGGCCGGCGGCGACGCCGTCTGGGCCAGCCGGTCCAGTTCGTCGGTCCCTGCGAGCGGTTGTTCGGCGCGACGCTTGCGCACCCGAAGCTGGTCGAGCGCCTCGCGCGCGGTGATCGTCGTGAACCAGCCGGAGAGGTTCTCGACAGCGTCGAAGTCCGCACGACTGGCCTTGAGCCACGCCGACTGCACGGCGTCCTCGGCGTCGGCCACCGAGCCCAGCAGCTGGAACGCGACCGACCTCAGATGTCGTCGGTCGGCGTCAAAACGCGCCGCCAGATTCGCCAAATCCCTTGTTGCGCTCATAAGTCACCTTTTCCGCACGAAAGTCGTCAAGAAGATGACCGCGTCCAACGGATTTCCTGTGGCAAAGGAGACAAGCACCATGACCTTACCGATTGTGCGCCGCGGCGCACAGTGCACGCACTCGACCCGCCGCTGCGGAATTTGCTGCGCGACAAGGGATTGATCCAGATGAACACCGCTCTTGTCGTGATCACGTTGATTACCGCCGCTATCACCGCCGCGATCGCCATAGCCGACCTCGTTCCGGCGCGCTTCGTTCTGGCCAACTCTGCCCAGGTCGGGGTCCCGCGGTCCTGGTTACCGGCCCTTGGCGCGGTGAAGTTGGCCGGAGCCGCCGGGATCGTTGTCGGCCTGGTGGGCCCGCGGCTATTGGGCATCGCGGCCGCCGCCGGCCTGGTTGCGTTTTTCGTCGGTGCGGTGGTGACGCACCTGAGGGCGCACGTCCTGTACAACATCGCGTTCCCCGGCGCGTACTTGTGCCTGTCCGCGGCAACGCTGGCGCTGATGGTGGTCCGGTGAGACATACCTGAAGGGGGTGGATCAGGCGGGAAAGTACTTGATCCGGTTGATGGTGTTGCCGCGCCGAGCCACATCGGCGAACACGATGGCGCGTCCGTGACCCGAGTTGAGTGAGACGGCGACGGTTGGGCCCGCGCTGTTCATTTTGGTTGCGCCGGCCCCGTCCAGTTGCTCCACCAGCTCGGCCAGTTCGAGCGGGTCGCGATCACCCAAAGTTATTGCGGCATCTGAGCACAGCAGCCGCGCCGCGGAGAGCTCGTCTTTCCGTGCGACGGCGTCGAGGAACGTCGTCAGCAGCCGCTGGTGGCGCGCTCCCACCCGTCGGAATCCGGTCATGAAACCTGCGGTGCCATGCCAGCCTTGATTGCTCAGCAGCCCCTTGGACAGGTTCAACGCGGGCCGCAGGGCACCCGAGCCGCTGCGCAGGAACTGCAACATCATGGCGGGAAGCTCCCAGTAGGCCCGCAGTTCGCCAATCTTCCACTCGCCGTTGGCTTCCCGGAGGTCATAACGCAGGAAGGCGGGAATGTACATGGTCACGGCCGAACCCATCGCCACCTCGAGCTCGAGGTCACGCAGCACCGTGGTGCCGACGACGATGTCGAGATCGCGATGGAACTTGATGTCACGCGGACCGATGAACGTGTCGTAGAAGCGCCCGATCTGCTCATGCCCCACGTGCGGTCGCGAGCCCACCGGGTCCTCGATCCGGCCGTCACCGGCGAACAGTCCCACCCACCCGGCGCGATCGTGCGCGGCGGCCGCCCGCGGCGAGCGCTCCACGGCGGCGAGCAGACGTTCCCGATCCAGCGGCACCACCACTACGGTCCCCCAACCAATTCGATGCCTGCGGAGCGCATGTCCGCCAGCGCGTCGGCGGCCGAGTCCACGGCGGCGGCCGCGGTCAGGTCCACCAGTACTCTGGTGGTCAGGCCTGCCGCTGCGGCGTCCTCGGCGGTCCGGCGCACGCAGAAGTCGGTGGCGATACCGACCACGTCGACCTCGTCGACCCCCCGCCGCCGCAACCACTGCAGCAGCGTCGTCCCGTTCCCGTCGACCCCCTCGAAACCGCTGTACGCCGCGGCGTGAGCGCCCTTGCGAAAGACCGCATCGATGTGCCCGATGTCGAGGTCCGGGCGTAGATTCGCGCCCGCGCTTCCGGCCACGCAGTGCACGGGCCAGGAGGATGAATAGTCCGGGCGGTCGGAGAAATGATCACCCGGGTCGATGTGAAAGTCCTGGGTCGCCACGATGTAGTGGTAACCCGGGTCTTCGGACAGATAGGCGTTGATCGCGGGCGCCACCGCAGCGCCGCCGGCCGTCGGCACGGAGCCGCCCTCGCAGAAATCGTTTTGCACGTCGACGATGATCAACGCTCGCACGCGCTCCACCCTATCGATGTGCACCTTGATGTCTATGCCGGTCTAGCTGGGGATATTGACCCAACGGTTTGCTCGACAGGCAGCCGGGTAATACACCGGCCATGGTGCTCAGGAGAATCGCGCGACCCCTGTTATCAGTGGCATTCATCGGGCAAGGAGTCAATTCGCTACTCAATCCCAAATCGGCGGCGGAGGCCGCCGCTCCGGCAGTCGACGGCCTTCAGGCGTTGCCGGACTCGGTGAGCGGCAGCATTCCCAGCGACCCCGAGACGGTCGCGCAGATCACCGCTGCCGTTCAAATCGGTGGCGGTCTGCTGCTTGCCACCGGCAAACTCCCCCGCATCGCGTCGGCGGCGCTCGCGGTGACGGTGTTGCCGGCCAACCTCGGGACGCATTCGTTCTGGAACGAAAGCGACCCGGTGGCCAAAGCCCAGAAACGTCAGCAATTTCTCACCGACCTCAGCCTGCTGGGCGGACTGCTGATCGCGTCGGCGGATACCGCCGGTAAGCCCTCACTCGGGTGGCGCGGCCGGCGAGCGGCCGAACGGCTGTCCGAGCGCGTCTCGTCGGCGTGGCCCGGTTCGGACGACTCGGGCTTCGATGCCGATTTCTCCGAGCTGGGTGATCGGATCTCACACGGCTTGCAGATCGGCGCCGAGCGGGGCCGCGAATTGGCCAGCACGGCGGCAGAGCGCGGCGCGCCTTACGCCGAAGCCGCCCTCGAACGGGGCCGCGAACTCGCCAGCACCGCAGCGGAGCGCGGCGCGCCCTACGCCGAAGCCGCCCTCGAACGGGGCCGCGAACTCGCCAGCACCGCGGCCGACCGTAGCAGGCCGCTGGCGAAGAAGGCCCGCAAGCGCGGGGAGCAATGGGCCGACGAGGCCGCCGACCGCGCCGCCTATCTGGCCGAGAAGGCACGTAAGCACAGCGAAGAGCTCGCCGACGAGGCCGCCGACCGCGCCGCACCGCTGGCCAAGAAGGCCCGCAAGCGGAGCGAGAAGCTGGCCAAGAAGGCGCGCAAGCGCAGTGAGAAGCTGGCCGGCACGGCGCGGGCGCGCGGCGAGGAATTCGCCGAAACCGCCCGCCAGCGCGGCGGGGACCTAGCCGACACCGCGCGCGAGCGAGTCGGCACTCAGGTCGACACCGGCCGCCGCAAGCTGCCCTGGTAGGGGTTCGGAGCTAGTCGGGCCAGCGTGCCCGCAGGTTCTCCGGCGCCCATGTGGGCCACTTAGGCGCGCCGACCGTCAGGCCGCCGCTGAGCCGCGCGACGATGCGCGGACCGCGAAGCCGGCTGTTGTCGTAGACCGTTGCGAGGTCGGACAGGGCGATGGCCTCGGCGACCGGCGTCCACAGCCGCCGATGGCGCTGCCGAATCTTGGCTTCTGGCACGTCGTGACCGCCGGCTGTCACGCGGTGCCGGACACGTTCGACCGCAAGGTCTTCCGGGATGAGTAGCACGTGCAGCACGACGGTGAAGTCCGCACCGCGGGCTGCGTGGATGAGGTCCAGTTTCGAGGGATGGGAAAACACCGTCTCGGCGATGAAGGATCGACCCAGTTTGATCAGTTTTGCGCGGGTGTCGGCGGCGATGCGCGCGGCGTCGTAGGAGTGCGACGTTGGATTCTCCGGCCAGCGTTGTCTCGCGATCTCGTCGGCATTGACCACGAGGCTTCCCGGCAACAGCGGTGCCAGGGTGAACGCGATGAACGTGGACTTACCGGCGCCGTTCGGCCCGACCACCAGATCAAGTCGATCCATCGGACCGCCGAACCGCTACGAACGCCGGGTCAGCGCCCGCCCGCGAGCACCACCGCGGCGCCGTCGGGGCGGTGCTCGACGATCTCGCCGTCGTCGTTGAGGGCTACGGTGCTGACCCCTTGGCCGGCCAGCGTCGCCCCGTAATTGGTGCGCGCCAGGCTTTCTTCGATGGCCGCGGAGATCTCGGCGTTGAACACCACGCCCTCCTCGACCGTGAGTTCGCTGGTCGCCAGCTGGCCGGCGAGTGCGGCTTCGACCCGTCGCCGCGAGGCGGTGTGCTGGCTGGACACCGCGCGTCCGACCCGCGCCCAGTGGTCGAGTTGCTGCTTGGCCGAGCGGCTCTGGCGCGCGCCCTCAGCCGCCGCGCTGTCCATCAGGTCGGACGCAACCCGCGTGACACGATCGAGAGCCTCGGCCATGATGTCCTCCAATGCAACACTCCGTTACAAGCTGTAGCATAATGCTACACGGCCGGGTCCGCCCCGGCTACTCGCGAGCTTGCGCGACGGTGTCCACGATCGCGTCGACGTCAGGACCGATGTCGACGGTCATGCCGGCCTCGTCGGGATCCAGGGGTTCCAGGGTGTCCAGTTGCGAGCGCAGCAGCGCGGCCGGCATGAAGTGGTCGGCGCGCACCGCCAGCCGGCCGCCGATCAGTTCCGCCGAACCCGAGAGATGCAGAAACTCCACGCCCGGGCAGTGCGCGCGCAGCTGGTCGCGATACGCCCTTTTCAACGCCGAACAACTCACCACGGCGCCGTCGCGGTGAGCGGCCAACCAGTCGCCGACCCGCTCCAGCCAGGGATAGCGGTCGTCGTCGTCGAGCGGTTCGCCGGCCGCCATCTTGGCGATGTTGGCTGCCGGATGCAGGGTGTCGGCGTCGACGAACGGGACCTGCAAGCGCTGCGCGAGCGCCGCCCCGACCGTCGACTTGCCCGATCCCGAGACGCCCATCACCACGACGGGGGCCGGTCCGCTCACCTAGGTCTGTTCGCCGAGGTTGCGGTTCCATTCCAGCCAGCCGACACCGCTACGCCCGTCGGCGGTGCTGATTGTGGCCCAGACGCGGGGAAACTGGCTGACCCGCCCATCCGTCGCGACGAGCCGGACCGGTGCCTGGCCGCGCACGTCGACGTCCGCGGTGATCCCCGCGGGCTGGAGCGCCAGCGTCGCTTCGAGCGGTAACCCATTGCCGGCGAAGGACTCTCGTGAATCAACGGTCTGCAGCTCGGTGACCTTGCCGTCGGCGCCCTGTTCGTAGCCGATGCTGAACGCGGGTGCCCCGGGAATCCGGATGTTCACACCGTGCAGGTGGGTGCCGTCGTCCAGGTGCAGCGCGCTCCACATCCAATCCATGCCCCACCAATCGCGCACACCCCACGAGTGGTCGCGTTGGCCGGCAACGGATTCCAAACGATAGCTGCGGTCGTCGATCGTGACGCTGCCCGAGACGGTGCACGGGATTTCATAACGCGTCGTCAGCCCGTACTTGTACGGCGTGCCGTCGGTGGCCCACACCAGGCGCATGGTCATCTCGACCGGGGTTCCGGGCTCCCCGCGCAACAACGCCGACGGATCGGCGTAAGCCTGGCCCCGCGCCCGCACGTCGACGCGATAGCTCTGCAGGGGCAGCTCGGCGGAATGGCCGAGCTCGACGTCATCGGTGCGCAGGGTCCACGGGTCCGACGGCAGCGGCACTTGCGCGTCGATGGCGACGGTTGGCATGTCGGGTCCGCACAACAGCATATGCACCCACGCGATCTGCTCGTTGGCCACTCGGCCGAGGCGGAACCAGCCGCCCAATCCCTGTGCCGCATCGACGAAGTCGGCGTACCAGCTCTCACTCCACAGCGGTTCGGCGGTGGGGTCGTGGGCGAGTTCGTCTTCGGCCGACGGTCGCAACGGCTCGGGTGCTACCGCTTCGGGCAGCGTCGACAGCGCGTCCGTGTCCAGGACGTGGTCGCAGTGCCGTCGCAGCATCGTCATGAACATCTGGTCGCCGCGGTCGGTGCGCTCGACCAGCATTGACGAGACGATCGCCATCATCACCCCGAAAAAGCTCTGCCGGCGTACGCCGTCGGCGACGTCGGCCAGGGTGAGCGGCGCCTGCGGACCGAGCGCCTCGTGGTAGGCCCGCAGCAGCGCGTCGTAGTGCTGGCGGCGGTCCTCGGTGGGCAGCGCGCAACCCAGGAAGTAGGCCAGGTCGGTCAGGGCAGGGCCCCAGGACACGGTCTGCCAATCAACCACCGTCAGTGCGCGATCCGCGCCGTCGGTACCGAACAGCATGTTGTCCAGGCGGTAGTCGCCATGCACCAGGCCCTGGATGCGCCCCCGCCCGGACGCCTCCGCCTCCTGGGTCAGGTAGCCGTCGAACGCGGCCACCAGACGCTCGCACACCACGCGGTGCTCCGGCGCGATCTGGTCGCCATAGCGGTCGACGAAACCCGCATACAACGGGGTGATCATGGCCTGGTTCAGCGGCGCCTCACGGTTGAGCCACGGTGCCTCGGCCAGCGAGACGTCACCGAGCAGCGGCCCGTGCAGCCGTCCCAGTTCGACGGCCCCGAGGTGGGCCTGTTCTACTGTGGCACCGGCGATTTCGTCGCCGACGACGGCCGGCCCGGCATCACCCAGCAACAAATCGAACACGCCCGTCGAGGTGTCGACCGCCGCGTGGTAGCAGGGCGCGATGGGCCCACCCAGACGCGGCGCGATGTCGCCGTAGAAGCGCACCTCCCGCTCGTAGAGCCCCAGCGCCAGGCCGGTCTGCCGGCTGACCTGATCGGTGGCCGCGACCTTCAGCACCACCGACTCGGGCCCCTCCGCGGGTCCCTCTGCATAACTGAGCCGGATGCGGTAACACTCGCTCATCTGGCCGGTACCGATGCGCTCCACCGAGAAATCGGCGATGGGTCCGGTGCCGATGACCACGGCCAGCCAGGAGGCGGTGAGGTCGCTGGGTCGTTCGATGACTTGCTCGGTCTCGGCATGCATGAGGGTCAGCGTGCCAGGTCAACGCGCCAGTGAGAAGCCGTCCCATGCCATTCGGCGATGTGGGTGTGGATCGAACTCGACGCGGGACCTGCCGTCGAAGATCATCACGGCGCGGTCTTCGGCGGTGTAGAGGGGCCAGTCCTCCCCCGGCACCCCGGTGCGACTGAACGCGCGCCAGCGCCGCTGCACCTGGTTGCTGACCCGCAACGCGGCCCGCCGGTCCGCCGCCGCGGTCAACAACGCGCCGAATCTGGTGCGGTAGACGTCGAACACCGCGAGCAACTCGGTGGCATGGGTGGCACCGAAACCGGACCAGCGCAACGTGCGCGGGGCGTAGTCATACCGGTAGAGGTAGGTCGGGGCATGCGCGCTGTGGGCCTCCGCGATCTGCCAGGCCGCCGACGCGAAGGCGAAATCACCGCCGAGTTGGATGCAGGCCTCCCGGTCGGGATAGTCGGGATATGCGGCGGTAATGCGTTCGCGGATAGCGGGTTCCGCCTCGGCCAGCAGCTCTTCGACCATCGATTCGTTGGTCGGCAGCATCGTCAGAAACCGGGTGAACAACCGGCCCTCTTCGGCATTCGTGCCCACGATCAAAGGGACCTGGTGGGCCTCGCCGCGCCGCATCGCCTCTACCGGATCCATCGGCAGGATGTCGTCACCGAAGACCGGGCCGATCGGGAAGGCGCCCAGCCTGTTCTGCATGCCCTCGTCAATCAATCGGTGTTGGGTTTCCACCAGTTGGGCCGCGGACGCCTGCATCAGTGCGTTGGCGGTGTCCTGCCTGCGCACCCCGAGCAGGTTGGCGAACCGGCTCGCGAATTCTGCCGCAACCTCTTGCGACCGCACGAGACCCGACGCTGGGCTTTCCGAGATCGCCCGCGCGAACAAGCCTTCGGCGGCGGGCACCGCCAGCAGTGAGGCGGTGATACACGCGCCTGCGCTCTCGCCGAAGATGGTGACGTTGTCCGGGTCACCGCCGAATCCCGCGATGTTGTCGTGAATCCACTGCAGCGCCAGTACCAGGTCGCGCAGATACAGGTTGCTGTCGATCGTGATCTCCGGTGTCGACAGTGACGAAAAGTCCACGCACCCCAGCGCGCCCAGCCGATAGTTCACGGATACGTACACACATCCCCGGCGCGCCAAGGCCGCACCGTCGTACAACGGTGTCGCCGAGCTGCCCAGGAAATAGCCGCCGCCGTGGATGAACACCATGACGGGTAGCGGTCCCTCGGCCGCGCCCTCGGGCGCCACAACGTTGAGGGTGAGGCAGTCCTCGCCCATCGGCTGGTAGCGGCCTCCCGAACCCGACATGCCGAGCAGGGTGTAGCGGCGCTGTTGAGGTGCGCAGTTGCCGAAGCCATGGCAGTGCCGGACACCCGACCACGGGCGCGCCGGCTGCGGCGCCCGGAAGCGCAGGCTTCCCACCGGTGGACGGGCATACGGGATCGACCGCCATCGAGTGACCCCGTCGCGGGTGAAGCCTTCGACGGTGCCGATGGCCGTGCGTGCGCGGACAGTGCGGTCATGCATAACCCGACGGTAACCGACATGACGGTCGTAACGCGCGCACAGCGCCTTAATTGCCCGGCGCGGCGGTTAGCCTGACTGAATGCGGATAGCTGCGATGATCGCCGCGTCATTACTGGTCGCCGGATGCTCACACGCCACTGGCGGCCATTCGGAGCCCACCGGAAGCACCACCCAGACGTCCAGCGCCGCCGGGGCGCCGGGAAACAAATCACCGGGACCATCCGGCGCGCCGGCCGCGGGTGCGGCAATCTCCGACGTCATCGCGTGGATCGAGGCCGGTCACCGCGCCGATCCAAGCCGCTTTCACACGGCCACCCGCGACGGGGCGGCCACGCCACTCGGCGACGACATCGCACTGACGGCGACGGCGGGCAAGGTCTCCTGCATGACCGATGCGAAACACACGGGTGGTGCGCTGGCCTGCCTGGTGAGTCTGACCAGCCCGCCGCCGGCGCCCGCGACGGCCTACGGCCAATGGCAAGGCGGTTGGATCAGCTTCGACGGGATGAACCTGCAGGTCGGATCCGCCCGGGCCGATCCCGGTCCGTTCATCAACGGCAACGGACCGGAACTCGCGGACGGGGATTCGCTGTCGTTCGGTGACTACCGGTGCCGCGCCGACCAAACCGGCCTGTATTGCGTTGACTACGCGCACCAGTCGGCGGCCAAATTCAGCCCCGCCGGCATCGAGCCGTTCGGCTGCCTGAAGTCGACGCCACCACCGGATGGTGTCGGCACGGCGTTCAGCTGCTGAAGCCGGCCATGATGGTCGTGAAAAGCTCGCTCATCTCGTCGGCAGTTCCGCCCGGCACGGTGTAGCCGGCTTCATCGCGGATCTCGTCCAGATGGTCACGCACGTCCTCGATGGACAATCCGGGACGGTAGAAGCCCCTTGTCCTGCCGATGAAGAACCGCGAAACATGGCCTGCCCCAACGGTATAGATCTCCCCCGACACCGGGCAATCCCGGTGGGTCAGGTAAGCCGCCACGGGAGCCACCAACGCGGGATCCAGTCGCTGCAGGTACTGACTGACCAGGTCATCCAGCACCGCTTGCGCAGCGGGATCATCGGGCTGCGCGGCGCCGTCTACGGAGTGCGCCAGCATCCGCGTATAAGCGATCGGGGCGATGGCGTTGACCTTGATGTCGCGACCGGCGGCTTCGGCGGCGAGAACGCGAGTCAGGCCGATCAATCCGGTCTTGGCCGAGCCGTAGTTACTCATACCGGCAGCGCCCAATATTCCGGCTGCCGAACAGGTGTTGAGAATGCGGCCATACCCTTGCTCGCACATCGCTTTCCATGCCGGCCTCGTCA
>NZ_DASUHS010000275.1:0-9681 GCF_036273375.1 Mycobacterium sp.
CGTACTTGATGCGGACGCTGCACCCGGCTGCCTACACGGGTCTGGATCTGAACACGGTCGGCATCGACTTCTGCCGAAAGAGGCACACCCTGCCCGGCCTGATCTTCGTGCACGGCAACGCCGAAAGCCTGCCCTTCCCCGATCAGTCCTTCGACGCAGTGATCAATGTCGAAGCTGCGATCAACTACCAAGACGTTCCCAAATTCTTCGCCGAGGTGGAACGCGTGCTGCGCCCGGGCGGGCGGTTTTTGTACGCCGATATCCGCTACGCCGACGAAATTGGTGCCTGGGAGGCTGACCTGGCCAACATCCCCATGCGGCTGTTATCGGAACGGGTCATCAACGCCGAAGTTATGCGCGGGCTGAAGAAAAACCGGTTCGTCCATCAAATCACTCGTCGTCTACCGAACATCGCGCTGTTGCGCGGCATAGCTAATGACTACGCAGGTGGGCCGGGCTCGTTGATCTACCGCCGGCTGGGTAACGGCGAGGCCACCTACCGGCTGTTCTGCTTTGCCACGGATTGAGGCCTGAGTGTCAGCAAAATATTGTGCCGCCGCACCCGAGTGAGAAGTTAACACTCCCTCGGGGGGTGCCCGACGGCCTATCCTTTGAGGAGCCAGCAAACGCTGGGGTGAGGATGGCGGAGGGTCGGATGACGGCCGTAGCGGCGTGCCAGGCATGCGGCAGCGAACTCCTCGAGGATGCGCGGTTCTGCCACAGCTGCGGCGCGTCGGTCGCCGAGCTCGCCGCATATGCGGAGTACAAGCAAGTGTCGGTGCTGTTCGCCGATGTGGTGCACTCCATGGACATCGCCGCGGCCGTCGGCGCCGAGCGGTTGCGCGAAATCATGGTCGAACTGGTCGACCGCTGTAGCAACGTGGTGCATCGCTACGGAGGCACGGTGGACAAGTTCACCGGTGACGGGATCATGGCAGTGTTCGGCGCACCGGTAACGATGGAGGACCACGCTTTTCGCGCCTGCCTTGCGGCCCTGGGCCTTCAGGAGGAGATCGAGCGGCTTGCGGTCGACGTCCAACAGCGCGACGGTGTGGACCTTCAGTTGCGGGTAGGGCTGAACTCGGGGCAGGTGATCGCGGGTGAGGTCGGCTCGGGCCCCTTGGGCTACACCGCAATCGGCGAGCAGGTCGGGATGGCGCAACGGATGGAATCTGTGGCTCCGCCGGGCGGGGTGATGCTCAGTGAATCCACCGCCCGACTCGTTCAGCAGGCCGCCGTGTTGGCCGACGCCGAGCAGGTGCACATCAAGGGCAGCGACGTCCCGGTCCTGGCCCGTCGTCTCATCAGCCTGACCGGTGGGCCGCAACGAAGCGGCGACTTGCAAGGCGCGTTGGTCGGGCGAGAGCTGGAAGTGACAACGATCGCCGGTCTCCTGGACCGATCCAAGAGCGGGCGCGGATGTGTCGTCTGTGTCGCCGGGCCGGCGGGCATCGGCAAGACGCGACTCGCTGACGAGGCCGTCGCGTTGGCGCTTCGCAAAGGCGCCGAAGTGATTTCAGCGTTCTGTGAGTCACACACCAGCGATGTCCCCTTTGTCGCGGCGGCCGCGCTGCTGCGCGCAGCGCTCCGAATAACGGAACTCGACGACGAGGCAGCGCGGGAACAGGTGCGTGCCAGGATCCCCGACGTCCCCGATGAGGACGTGCTGCTGCTCTACGACCTGATGGGCATTCGAGACCCCGACACACCACCTCCGACGATCCATCCCGACGCACGGCGACGACGGTTGACCGCTCTGATCAACTCGATGTCGCTGTCCCGCAGCCAGCCGGCCCTCTATGTCATCGAGGATGCGCACTGGATCGATGAGGTCAGCGACTCGATGGTGGCCGAGTTCCTCACCGTCATTCCCCGGACGCCGTCGATGGTGCTGATCACCTACCGGCCCGAGTACACCGGTCTACTCGCGAATGTGCCCGGCGCGCAGACGATTTCGCTCTCGCCCTTGAGTGAGGCGGAGGCCGCGGCGCTGCTTGACGAGTTGTTGGGCCCCGATCCGTCAGTCGCCGGGATCAAAGTGCTCGTTGCCGAACGGGCCGGCGGGAACCCGTTCTTCGCGCAGGAGATCGTGCGCGAGCTCGCCGAGCGCGCTGTGCTCGAAGGTGACCGTGGTGGTTTCACCTGCGCCGCGGATCCGGCCGAGGTCACCGTTCCGGCGACGCTGCAGGCCACGATCGCCGCGCGCATCGACCGGCTGGATCCCGATGCCAAGCAGACGCTGAACGCCGCGGCCGTGATCGGCTCGCGGTTCACGCCCGAACTACTCGTCGCGGTGGGCAATACAGCTGCTCTCGACGCGCTCCAGAAGGCCGCACTGATCGATCAGGTCCGATTCACGCCCAGCGCGGAGTTCGCCTTTCGCCACCCGCTGATCCGCAGTGTCGCTTATGAATCACAACTGCGATCCGATCGCGCAAAGATGCACCAACGGCTGGCCGGCGCGATCGAGACGGGTGAGCCGGAATCCGCCGACCAGAACGCGGCGTTGATCGCCGAACATCTCGAAGCCGCGGGCGACTTGCGGGGCGCCTACGGATGGCACATGCGCGCGGCAACGTGGGCGAGATACCGCGACATCGGCGCCGCGCGGCTGAGTTGGGAGAGTGCCACCAGGATCGCCGACGCCTTGCCCACCGATGACCCAGACCGGGCGGCCATGCGCATCGCCCCGCGCACCATGTTGTGCGGGATCGCCTGGCGGGTGCACGTGAACAACATCTGGGACCGCTTCGACGAGTTGCGGAAGTTGTGCAGCGCCGCAGGGGATAAGGCGTCACTGGCCATTGCGATGGCGGGGTTGGTGATGGATCACGCATTCCAAGACAGGGTGCGCGAGGCGTCGCGCCTGGCTTCCGAGGCCATGGCCCTCATCGAGTCCATTGGCGACCCCACCATGACGGTGGGGCTGTCCTTCACCCCGATCCGCGCCAAGATAGCGACGGGCGAGTGGGCCGAGATGCATCGCCTGTCGCAGAGGGTCATCGACCTGGCTGACGGTGACCCCGCAAAGGGCAACTTCCTCTTCGGGTCTCCCCTGGCGCTCGCATTCGCCCAACGCGGTACCGCCCGATGGGCCCTGGGTCGTGCCGGATGGCGAGACGACCTGCGGCGCGGCGTGGCCATGGCGCACGGAGCGGACTCCCTGTCCTACGTCACGGTGGTCAGCTACGTGTACACCACGGGGATACCGGCCGGCGCGCTTCGACCCGACGATTCGACGGTGCGAGAGATCGAGGACGCGCTGGTGATTGCCCAGCCATCAGGCGACAACCTTCAACTAGGTGTCGCTTGGCTGACCCTGGGGCTTGCATTGGTGCACCGTCACACGGACGACGAGCGTGATCGCGGACAGCAGCTTCTGTCTGAGGTCCGCGAAGTGTTCCGGCGCGGGGGGCACTTCTTGTGCGATGTACCGATGCTTGACGTGTACGTGGCCCGTGAGATGGCGCGCCGTGGTGATCGCGACCAGGCGATACCCCTGATGCGTGCTGCGGTCGACCATCTCATGCTTGGGGGACAAGGGCTTTCGTGGGGAGTATTGACGACGGGCGTCTTGGTGGAGACACTGCTCGGCCGCGGAACCGAAAGCGACGTCGCCGAAGCCGAGGCCGCAATCGAGCGGTTGGCGACCGTGCCAGCCGATGAGGGCCTGGCGATGCGTGAGACATGGCTGCAGCGGATGCGGGCCGCGCTGGCGCGCGCTCAAGGCGATGCCGAGGCTTACGCGCGCTTCAGGGATCGCTACCGCGACTTGGCGAGCACGCTTGGCTTCGAAGGACATATCGCGTGGGCCGAGGAGATGCCATAAGGCAGCCGCTCGAACGTGCGCGTCTACTCGCGCTGCCTCGTGTACGACGAGCCGAGAAAGCGTTCCACCAACGCGCGTTCAGCGGCCGGGTCTTTGAGGGGCCACCCCCACAGCGCCAGGAAGACGCGGATCAGCCACTGCGCGGCCAGCGGATCATTGTTGCCGGGCCCCAGCATCTCGGCGGCCAAGACCGTCACGGTCGGTGAGCTGATGACCCAATCGCTGACGGGGGCCGCGTGGATCGACCGCATGAGTTGAGCCAGTGGGTCGGAGCGCAGGCGTTCCAGCGCCATGATCGTGGCGGTCACGACGCGCTCCGGCCCGACGAGGTCCTTGATGGCTTCCCGGGTGGTGTCAATGATGCGAGCCGCTTGAATGCCGATGACGGCGTCGCGGATAGTCGCCTTGCCGCCGGCATGCCGGTAGATCGTCGCGGGTGAGCAGTGAACCCGGGCGGCTAAGGCTTCGATCGTGAACCCTTCATATCCCCGGCGGACGATGAGGTCAGCAGCCGCGGTGTAGATCCGTTCGGCGGCCTCGCTACGGCGGTCGCGACCCACCAACCAGTCGTCACGCGGCATCCATTCATGCTCCCCCATATTGCGGAGCACAGAAACGCTTCTCGCAGCATGAGAATTTCTGGCTGGCTTCTCTCACGCGAACATACTGCTGGTGACGGGTTCGTGCGGTCATCCACCATCAACGTCGACCACCCGGCGCTCCTCAACTTTGCCGCGGCCCATTGACGCTGTGGTGAGCTGCACCGAACCTGAAGCGCATGGCGGTCTTGGACAGTGCGACCCGGTTCTTCGGTAGCGAGTCGATACAGGACCCCTACCCGCTGTATGACCGGATGCGCGCCGAGGCACCCGTGCACCGGATCGGCGACTCCGTGTTCTACGCCGTGTGTGGTTGGGATGCGGTGCAAGAGGCCGTGGATCGGGTCGAGGATTTCTCGTCGAACCTCACGGCGACCATGGTCTTTCACGAGGACGGCACCGTCACCCCGTTCGACATGGGGCCGCCGGGAACCCCGATGCATGCACTGGCCACCGCGGATGACCCGGTTCATGCGATGCACCGAAAGATCCTGCTGCCGCACTTGTCGGCCAAGCGGGTGCGGATCATCGAGGAGTTCGCGGTCCAGACCGCGGACGGTCTCTGGGAAGAGAACGTGCGCGACGGTCAGATCGAATGGATGGGCAGCATCGCCAACCGGTTGCCGATGATGGTGGTCTGCAAGCTACTGGGTCTACCCGACGAAGACGCCGACAAACTCATTCGGCTCGGCTACGCCACCACCACACTGCTCGACGGGATCGTCACTCGCGAGCAGCTAGAGCAGGCCGGATTAGCCGCGATGGAGCTGTCCGGCTATGTGTTGGAGCATTTCGAAAAGGCCGGCGGCAAGCCAGAATCCGGGCTGATAGGCGACCTGGCGGCACGCTACTCATCGGGCGAACTCGACCAACTGCCGGCGCTGGGCATCATGCTCACGCTCTTCGGCGCCGCCGGCGAATCGACCGCATCGCTGCTGGGCAGCGCGGCATGCATCCTCACCGATCACCCCGCGATCCAACAGCAGCTTCGCGAGAACCCGGAATTACTAAGCGCTTTCATCGAAGAGACATTGCGGTTTGAGCCGCCGTTTCGCGGCCATTACCGTCACGTGTGGCGCGACACCACGCTGGGTGGGGTCGAGGTGCCGGCGAACTCTCACTTGCTGCTGATGTGGGGAGCGGCCAACCGCGACCCGGTTCACTTCGAGGCTCCAAGCGAATTTCGGCTCGACCGCACCGCCGCCAAGAGTCACGTGAGCTTCGGCAAGGGCGTCCATTTCTGCGTTGGAGCCGCATTAGCCCGGTTGGAAGCCAACATCGTGTTACGCATGCTGCTCGAGCGCACTACATGGATCGACGCGACGGACATCGGGGAATGGCTGCCGAGCATTCTGGTCCGGCGCCGCGAACGGCTGCGGTTAGCCGTGCGGTGACCCTAGGGACGCGGCTGCACGTCGACGCTGGGCGGTCGCGACTGCGGCTCCTGAGGCTTCGCTCGCACGGAGCGCCGGACGATGCTGAACGCGGCGGCGCCCCCGACGAGGACCGCGACGGCGACCCCCGCAACGACCAACGGGCGCTTACTGCGACGCTGCGCGCGTCGCGCGTCCTGCAGAGCTTGGGGCAGGCTCGTGACCACTTCCTGCGCGGCGGCCAGCTCCTGGGCCAGGGTTTCTTGGGCCGCGGCGAGGTCTCGGGCCAGCTGCCCCTCTTGGTAGCGGCGACGCAGTTGCGAGGCGGTCGACTGCGCGGACTGAACACTCAGGCCGACAACTCCCCGGGTGACGTCCAGCGGTCCCTGCGCCGAATAGGTCAGGCCGCGGGCCAGTCGCTGCCGCGGGGTCAGCCGGGAATCCATCTGCACCCTCATCTGTCGCCTTTCGTCCCGCCAATAGAGCCCGCTGTGAAGCCTGCTCAGGAAAGTCCGATTTCTGAACAGACTGCCAGCATAGGGACGTCCGCGTCCGCGGTGTGCGCTCGCCGCATTTTCCGCGGCGGTTCGCCTTGGGTGACACCGCGTGCGGCAACGGCCGCCCATAGTGGCAGACTCTGATGCCGTGACCAACAGCCCCTTTCAGACTGCTACCGCCACGCTCCACACCAACCGCGGCGACATCAAGGTCGCCCTCTTCGGAAACCACGCGCCCAAGACCGTCGCCAACTTCGTTGGCCTGGCGCAGGGCACCAAGGACTACTCGACGCAGAATGCATCGGGAGGCTCCTCCGGCCCCTTCTACGACGGCGCGGTTTTTCACCGGGTGATCCGGGGCTTCATGATCCAGGGCGGCGACCCGACGGGAACCGGTCGCGGCGGCCCCGGCTACAAGTTCGCCGACGAATTCCACCCCGAACTGCAATTCGACAAGCCCTACTTACTGGCGATGGCGAACGCGGGCCCGGGTACCAACGGGTCGCAGTTCTTCATCACTGTGGGACAAACCCCGCACCTGAACCGGCGCCACACGATCTTCGGTGAAGTCACCGACCCCGAGTCGCAGAAGGTCGTCGAAGCGATCTCGACGACGGGCACCGACGGCAACGACCGCCCCAGTGAGCCGGTCGTCATCGAGTCGATCACCATCTCCTGAGCCCGGCGGTAAGCCGGGGGTCGATCAGCCCTGCTGACGGCCCGCGTAGCCCGCTGCCGTGAGTGCGTCGAGCACCCCTACCGTATCCGTCCCAAGGTCCCAGCGGGAGAACAGCACCAGGTCGCCGTCGGCCGTCTCGACCTCGAGTAACCGCACCTTGCGTCCGTAGCGGCGGAACTCGATGATGCGGATGATCTTGATGTCGGAATGCTGCAATAACTGCGTTCGGAACCAGCCGCGGAGCATCAGGCCATCGGGCGTGATTGCCAGCTTGGGACGCGCGTGCCAAGACACGCCGGCAAACAAGATCAGACCTGCCGCGGCAACGCCCGCGAGAATGCGCCCGGGCGGGTCTGTGACCACGGTCACAGCGGCGATAGCCATTAAAACGCCTGCGGCTCCACAACCAGCGATTCCCGCCGTGTGCGGCTCCCATTGTGTTTGCTGCATGCTCTCCTTAACCCTTCCCACCACGGCCTATGCAGTTATCCACATCAGCTATCAACAGTGGGGATAAATCACACGCGTGTGATTGGGTGGCCGGAAAGTTGCTGACGCAGTGACGAATCAGACCAAAAATGAATTCATTACGCGGACTGTCCTGATCAGTGCCAGCGCATCGTGAGCAACAAACCGGTGATCATGAAAGCGAACGCGATGGCGTAGTTCCACGGGCCCAATTGCGCCATCCAGTTCAGGGCGGCCGGCGCCTGGCTCCCGACCGCGGCCAACTGAAACACCATCAGCCAGACCAGACCGATCAGCATCAGACCGATGAACAGCGCGACGAACCACACGCTCGATGGTCCGACCTTGACTTTCACCGGGGTGCGGCTAACCGCGCTGACGGTGAAGTCATTCTTCTTGCGGACCTTGGACTTGGGCATGATGACCTCGCGGATTACCTCAACGACACGGTGAGCAGGACGGGGTGCAACGATAAACACTGCAACTGCACCCATAGCTTGGCTACGAGACTAACTCACCCGGGGCGGTGATCAGGAAATGGAGAGGCGATGATCCAGACGCGCCGGTCGCCATGGCGCTTTGGCGTCCCGGTCGTCTGTCTACTGGCCGGACTGCTGCTCGCCGCTACCCACGCAGTCTCGGGCGGCGCCGAAATCCGCCGCAGTGATGCCCCGCGGCTGGTGGACCTGGTCCGCGAGACCCAGTCTTCGGTGAACCGGCTAAGCGCCCAGCGCGAGGCGCTGGCGGGCAAGATCGACGCCGCGCACGGGCGGTCGTCGGATGCCGCGCTCGCGGCCATGCTGCGCCGCTCCACCCAGCTCGCCGGCGAGGCGGGGATGAGCCCAGTGCACGGACCGGGCCTTGCGGTCACCCTCGCGGATGCGCAGCGCGACGCCAACGGCCGTTTCCCCCGCGATGCGTCACCCGACGATCTGGTGGTGCATCAGCAAGACATCCAGGCAGTGCTCAACGCGTTGTGGAGCGCCGGTGCCGAGGCGATCCAGATGCAGGACCAGCGGATCATCGCGACGTCGGTACCGCGCTGCGTCGGCAACACGCTGCTGCTCAACGGGCGCACCTACAGCCCGCCGTACACGATCACCGCGATCGGCAACGCGACTGCCATGCAAGCCGCCCTCGCCGCCGCTCCCCTAGTGGTCCTCTACAAGCAGTACGTCGTCCGCTTCGGCCTCGGCTACCAGGAAGAGGTCAAGTCCGACGTGCAGGTCGTCGGCCATTTCGAGCCCGACCGGCTGCATTCCGCGCAGCCCAACGGCCCGATCAGCTACTGATGCCTACTGACCAGCAGCGCGACCGCCGTCGGACGGTAACCTGGCACGATGCGGATCCTGGTTGTCGACAACTACGACAGCTTCGTGTTCAACCTGGTGCAGTACCTCGGTCAGCTGGGTGTGGACGCTGAAGTCTGGCGCAATGACGACACCCGGCTCTCCGACGAGGCCGCAGTCGCCCGCCGGTTCGACGGCGTGCTGCTCAGTCCGGGGCCGGGCACCCCGGAGCGCGCGGGCTCGTCGATTCCGATGGTTCGGGCTTGTGCCGCCGAGCGGACTCCGCTGCTCGGGGTGTGCCTGGGGCACCAGGCCATCGGCGTCGCCTTCGGTGCCACCGTCGACCGCGCGCCCGAACTGCTGCACGGCAAGACCAGCAGCGTCCACCACAGCAATGTCGGTGTGCTGCAAGGACTTCCGGATCCCTTCACGGCGACTCGCTATCATTCGCTGACCATCTTGCCCGAGTCGCTGCCCCCGGTGCTGCAGGTCACGGCTCAGACGCGAAGCGGCGTGATCATGGGTGTGCGGCACACCGAATTGCCGATTCACGGTGTCCAGTTCCACCCGGAGTCGATCCTGACCGAGGGCGGCCATCGAATGCTGGCGAATTGGCTCGCCGATTGCGGGTGGGAGCGCAACGACACATTGGTGCGCCGACTCGAGAATGACGTGCACGCCGCCGTGCGGCCGTATTTTCCGGCCGACCCGCCGGCTACTGACCGAACTTCAGCGTGATGATGCCGTCCCGGTTGACCCCGGAGCCGGCCGGCGGGTTCTGATACACCACCCGATGGGATTGGGAGCCACCGGCGTCGACGTCGGCGCCCTTGTCCAGGATCCCCGTCCAGCCCAGCGCGCGTAGCCGTGGTTCGGCGTCGGTCCAGAACATGCCAGACACGTCCGGCATGACGAACTGATTGCCCTTGGACACCTGCAGCTCGATC
>NZ_DASUHS010000276.1:0-28162 GCF_036273375.1 Mycobacterium sp.
GTCCTGGTCAAGGCGTCTAACTCGGCGGGGCTCGGTGCGCTGGCCGACGCCCTGGCAGCCGAGGGCGGGACGCGCGCATGAGGCAGATCCTCATCGCCGTCGCCGTCGCGCTGACCGTGTCGATCCTGTTGACCCCGGCGCTGATCCGGTTGTTCACTCGGCAGGGATTCGGCCACCACACCCGCGACGACGGGCCGCCGACCCACCACGCCAAACGGGGCACGCCGTCGATGGGCGGCGTTGCCATTCTGGCCGGCATCTGGGCGGGCTACCTGGGCACGCACCTGGCCGGGATGGCCTTCGACGGGGAAGGCGTCACCGTGTCGGGCCTGTTGGTGCTGGGCCTGGCCACGGTGCTCGGCGGCGTCGGATTCCTCGACGACCTGATCAAGATCCGCAGGTCGCGCAACCTCGGCTTGAACAAGACGGCCAAGGCCATCGGACAGGTCGCCGCCGCGGTGCTGTTCGGGGTGCTGGCGCTACAGTTCCACAACAACAACGGCCTGACACCGGCCAGCGCGGATCTGTCCTACGTGCGCGAGATCGCCACCGTCACCCTGGCCCCGGGCCTGTTCGTGTTGTTCTGCGTGGTCGTCGTCAGCGCCTGGTCCAATGCGGTCAACTTCACCGACGGCCTGGACGGGCTGGCCGCCGGCAGCATGGCGATGGTCACCGCCGCGTACGTGTTGATCACCTTCTGGCAGTACCGCAACGCCTGCGTCACCGCACCCGGGCTGGGCTGCTACAACGTGCGCGATCCGCTGGACCTGGCGCTGGTCGCGGCCGCCACCGCCGGCGCCTGCATCGGCTTTTTGTGGTGGAACGCCGCGCCCGCCAAGATCTTCATGGGCGACACCGGATCCCTGGCCCTGGGCGGCATCATCGCGGGCATCTCGGTGACCAGCCGCACGGAGATACTCGCCGTCGTGCTGGGTTCGCTGTTCGTTGCCGAGGTGAGCTCGGTTGTGTTGCAGATCTTGACTTTTCGTACCACCGGGCGCCGGGTGTTCCGGATGGCGCCCTTTCACCACCATTTCGAATTGGCCGGCTGGGCCGAGACCACGGTCATCATCCGCTTCTGGCTGCTCACCGCGATCGCCTGCGGCCTGGGCGTGGCCCTTTTCTATGGTGAGTGGCTGGGCGCGATCGGTGCCTGATGAGCGGTCTTGAGCCCTTGGCGCCCGGCGCGCCGGTGCTGGTGGCCGGCGGCGGGGTCACGGGCAAGGCGGTGCTTGCGGCCCTGACCCGGTTCGGGGCGGCACCGACGCTGTGCGACGACGACCCGGCCAGGTTGCGGGGCTACGCCGACGCGGGAGTGGCGACCGCGTCCACGTCGACGGCCATCGAGCAGATCTCCCGCTACGCCCTGCTGGTCACCAGTCCCGGCTTCGCACCGACCACGCCGCTGCTGCTCGCCGCGGCGGCGGCCGGGGTGCCGGTCTGGGGTGACGTGGAGCTGGCCTGGCGGCTCGACGCCGCGGGCCTCTACGGGCCGCCGCGCCGCTGGCTGGTGGTGACCGGGACGAACGGCAAGACGACCACCACCTCGATGCTGCACGCCATGCTGACCGCCGGCGGCCGGCGCAGCCTGCTGTGCGGCAACATCGGTGACCCGGTGCTCGACGTCTTGGAAGAACCCGCCGAGCTGCTGGCCGTCGAGCTGTCGAGTTTCCAATTGCATTGGGCGCCTTCGCTGCAGCCCGAGGCCGGTGCGGTGCTCAACATCGCCGAAGACCACCTGGACTGGCACGGCAGCCTGGCCGCCTACGCCGCGGCGAAGGCGCGGGTGCTCGATGGCCGCGTGGCGGTGGTGGGCCTGGACGACGCCCGGGCGGCGGCGCTGCTCGACACCGCCCGGGCGCCGGTCCGGGTCGGCTTCCGCTTGGGCGAACCGGCGGCCGGGGAGCTGGGTGTGCGCGAGGGCCACCTGGTCGACCGCGCCTTCGCCGACGACCTGGCCCTGCTGCCGGTCGACTCCATCCCCGTGCCGGGGCCGGTCGGGGTGCTCGACGCGCTGGCCGCCGCGGCGCTGGCGCGCTGCGTCGACGTGCCGGCCGAGGCGATCGCGGCCGCGATCGCCTCCTTCCGGGTGGGCCGGCACCGGGCCGAAGTCGTGGCCGTCGCGGACGGCATCACCTACGTCGACGACTCCAAGGCCACCAACCCCCACGCTGCCGAGGCGTCCGTGCTGGCCTACCCCCGGGTCGTCTGGATCGCCGGCGGTCTGCTCAAGGGCGCATCGGTCGACGCCGAGGTCGCCAGGATCGCGTCCCGGCTGGTCGGGGCGGTGCTCCTCGGCCGAGATCGGCAAGAGGTTGCGGAGGCGTTATCGCGACACGCGCCGGATGTCCCCGTCCTGCACGTTGTGACAGGCGAGGATGCTGGTATGGATGCGACTGCTGTGGTTTTTGGGGCAGATGTGACAGAAGTGGAACAATCAGGTGACGATCTGGCCACAGCGGTGATGAACGCGGCGGTGGCCGCGGCTCGTACCCTGGCGCAGCCCGGCGACACCGTCCTGCTGGCACCGGCGGGCGCGTCGTTCGACCAATTCGCGGGCTACGCCGATCGTGGTGACGCATTCGCGTCCGCCGTGCGCGCGGCGCTCCGGTAGGGCGGGCGTGGGTAACGCACTGACCCGGCTGCTGGGCCGGGGTAAAGACATCACCGAGGCCGCCGCGGCCGAGCCCGGGCCGGCTGACGACGCCACGGACGACACCTCGGAAGCCAAGGGCACGAAGGCCGACCAGCCGCAAAAGGCCAAGAAAGGCCAGGCCGCCGTCAAAGAGAGCGGTTCGCACGGCCGGTTCGGCGCCTGGCTGGGCCGCCCCATGACGTCGTTTCACCTGATCGTCGCGGTAGCCGGATTGCTGACGACGCTGGGGTTGATCATGGTGCTGTCGGCGTCGGGCGTGCGGTCCTACGACGCCGACGGATCGGCCTGGGTGATCTTCGGCAAGCAGGTGCTGTGGACCGCGATCGGCCTCATCGCCTGCTATGCCTCGTTGCGGATGTCGGTGCGGTTCATCCGCCGCCTCGCGTTCACCGGCTACGTCGTCACGGTCATCCTGCTGGTGCTGGTGCTCGTTCCCGGTATCGGCAACCTGGCCAACGGATCTCGTAAGTGGTTCGTGGTCGCGGGCTTCTCGATGCAACCGTCCGAGCTGGCCAAAATCGCCTTCGCCATCTGGGGTGCCCACATGCTGGCCGCCCGTCGTCTGGAGCGGGCGAGCCTGCGTGAACTGCTGATCCCGCTGGTGCCGGCGGCGGTGATCGCGCTGGCGCTGATCGTGGCGCAGCCCGACCTCGGGCAGACGGTGTCGCTGGGCATCATCCTGCTGGCCTTGCTGTGGTACGCGGGCCTGCCGCTGCGCGTCTTCGTCACCTCAATGATGGCCGTCTTCGTGGCCGGCGCGGTCCTGGCCATGTCGGCCGGGTACCGGTCGGACCGGGTGCGGTCCTGGATCAACCCCGAGAACGACCCACAGGACACCGGCTACCAGGCCCGACAGGCCAAATTCGCGCTGGCGCACGGCGGAATCTTCGGCGACGGCCTGGGCCAGGGCGTGGCCAAATGGAACTACCTGCCCAACGCCCACAATGACTTCATCTTCGCGATCATCGGCGAGGAGCTCGGTTTCATCGGTGCGTTCGCGCTGCTGGTGCTCTTCGGGCTGTTCGCCTACACGGGGATGCGGATCGCCCGCCGCTCGGCCGACCCATTCCTGCGGCTGCTGACCGCCACCACGACCATGTGGGTGCTGGGCCAGGCGTTCATCAACATCGGCTATGTGATTGGCATCCTCCCGGTCACCGGTATTCAGCTGCCGCTCATTTCTGCCGGTGGAACATCCACCGCGGCAACGCTTTTCATGATCGGCATCATGGCCAACGCGGCTCGTCACGAACCCGAGGCGGTGGCCGCGCTGCGGGCCGGCCGCGACGACAAGATGAACCGGATCCTGCGGCTGCCGCTGCCCGAGCCCTACTCGCCGACGCGCCTGGAATCGCTCCGCGATCGCAAGCGTGCCCGTCCGAAGTCGGCCGAGGCGTCGCGCAAGGGCGCCGGCGCACCCGGGCGCAAGGCTTCCCGCAAGGCCGACGCCCCGCTGCGGCCGGCGCTGCCGCGAACGGCCGGCCGGCAGGCTCGCCAGACTGGCGGTACCGCTCGATCACGGGCGAGGCATCATGGAACTGGCCAACGCCGCGTCAGTCAGGCGGCCGGCCAGCGTCAGCCTCGACGCGCTCGCGCACTGGAAGGTCAGCGTTACGGGTGAACGACACGGTCAACAAGCCGACCGGCGGGTGGGGGGGAAACCCTTCGCCCGCCGGTGCCGCGTTGTCGTCTTTTAAGCCTCTAAAGCCACTGTCCGTAGTGCTCGCCGGTGGCGGCACCGCCGGCCACGTCGAGCCGGCAATGGCCGTCGCCGACGCGCTGAGCGCTCTCGACCCGCAGGTCAGGATCACCGCGTTGGGCACCGCCCGGGGGCTGGAGACCCGCCTGGTGCCCGAGCGCGGCTACGACCTCGAGCTGATCACGCCGGTGCCGCTGCCGCGCAAACCCAGCGGCGACCTGGCCCGGTTGCCATCGCGGGTGTGGCGGGCCGTCCGGGAGACCCGTGCCGTGCTGAGGGCGGTCGACGCCGACGTGGTGATCGGTTTCGGTGGGTACGTGGCGCTGCCGGCCTATCTCGCCGCCCGCGGTGTCTCACCGCGCAAGCCCTGGGTCCCGGTGGTGATCCACGAAGCCAATGCCAGCGCCGGGCTGGCCAACCGGGTCGGCGCCCGCACCGCCGAGCGGGTGCTCTCCGCGGTGGCCGATTGCGGGTTGCCGCGCGCCGAGGTGGTCGGGGTGCCGGTGCGCGAGGCCATCACCTCACTGGACCGCGCGGCGCTGCGCGACGAGGCGCGCCGCTATTTTGGTTTCGCCGACGACGCCCGGGTTTTGCTGGTGTTCGGTGGCTCGCAAGGGGCGGCCTCGCTGAACCGGGCGGTCTCCGGCGCGGCCGCCGAGCTGGCGGCCGCCGGCGTGGCCGTCTTGCACGCGCACGGCCCCAAGAACGCCCTCGACCTGCGCGAACCCCAGCCGGGCGATCCGCCGTACGTGGCGGTTCCCTACCTCGACCGGATGGACCTCGCCTATTCGGCCGCCGACCTGGTGATCTGCCGGTCCGGTGCGATGACGGTCGCCGAGGTCTCGGCGGTGGGATTGCCGGCCATCTACGTGCCCCTGCCGATCGGCAATGGCGAGCAGCGGCTCAACGCCCTGCCGGTGGTCAACGCCGGCGGCGGCACGATCGTCGCCGACGCCGACCTCACGCCCGAGCTGGTCGCCCGCGAAGTGGCGGAGTTGGTGGGCGACCCGACGCGGTTGGCGGCCATGACTACCGCCGCCGCGCGAGTGGGACATCCCGACGCGGCGCGCCAGGTCGCCCAGGCAGCGCTGGACATCGCCAGGAAGGCCCAGCTCGGCCGCTTGCCGGCCGGAGGAAAGTCATGAGCACCGACCAGCTGCCGCCCGAGCTGCAGCGGGTACACATGGTCGGCATCGGGGGAGCCGGCATGTCGGGCATCGCCCGCATCCTGCTCGACCGCGGCGGCCTGGTATCCGGCTCGGATGCCAAGGAGTCCCGCGGCATTCACGCGCTGCGCGCCCGGGGCGCGCAGATCAACATCGGGCACGACGCGGCCATGCTCGATCTCTTGCCCGGCGGCGCCACCGCGGTCGTCACGACGCGCGCCGCCATCCCGAAAACCAACCCCGAGCTCGTCGAGGCCCGCCGGCGCGGCATCCCGGTGATCCTGCGGCCCGCCGTGCTGGCCAAGCTGATGCACGGGCGCACCACGCTGATGGTTACCGGCACGCATGGCAAGACGACGACGACGTCGATGTTGATCGTGGCGTTGCAGCACTGCGGGCGCGACCCCTCCTTCGCGGTCGGCGGAGAGATGGGGGAGGCCGGCACCAACGCCCACCACGGCAGTGGCGACTGCTTCGTGGCGGAGGCCGACGAAAGCGATGGCTCGCTGCTGGAGTACACGCCCAACGTCGCGGTGGTCACCAACATCGAGACCGACCACCTGGACTTCTACGGCAGCGCCGACGCCTATGTCGCCGTGTTCGACGCCTTCGTGGAGCGGCTGGCCCCCGGCGGGGCGCTGGTGTTGTGCATGGACGACCCGGGGGCGGCCGAGTTGGCACGGCGCACGGAAGAGCTGGGCATCCGGGTGCTGCGATACGGATCCGCGGGCTCCGGCGACGAACTGGCCGCGACGTTGATGTCGTGGCAACAGCAGGGCACCGAAGCCGTCGCACAGATCCGGCTGGCCCCCGAACTGGACCCGGAGCAGCACCCGCGGGTGATGCGGTTGTCGGTGCCCGGGCGCCATATGGCGCTCAACGCGATGGGCGCGCTGCTGGCGGCGATCGAGATCGGCGCCCCGGTCGACGCCGTGCTGGACGGCCTGGCCGGCTTCGAGGGCGTGCGCCGAAGATTCGAACTGGTCGGTAGCGCGGCCTCGGTACGGGTGTTCGACGACTACGCTCACCACCCCACCGAGATCATCGCCACGCTGGCGGCGGTCCGCAACCTGCTCGAGCAGAGCGGTGACGGCCGCAGCATCGCGGTGTTTCAGCCCCATTTATATTCGCGGACAAAGGCCTTCGCCGAGGAATTCGGACGAGCGCTGGACGCGGCGGACGAGGTTTTCGTTCTCGACGTTTACGGCGCCCGCGAACAACCGCTGACCGGCATCAGCGGGGCCAGCGTCGCCGAGCACGTCAGTGCGCCGGTGCGTTATCTTCCGCACTTCTCCGCGGCCGCCGAGCAGGTGGCCGCGGTCGCCGGGCCCGGCGACGTCATCGTCACCATGGGAGCCGGCGATGTGACACTGCTCGGGCCCGAGATCGTCACGGCGTTGCGGGTGCGGGCCAACCGCAGCGCTCCCGGGGCATTGCGATGACGCAGCCGGACGACCCCGTCCCGGCCAACGTGGTCGGCGAACAGGCCGAAGCCCAGCCCGCGGGCGACCCTGGCGACAGCGCGGTCACCGAACCGCTCGGCACCGGAACGAGCGCGGACCAGCCGGGGAGCGACGCGGGTGACGTTCACGAGGCCGATCAGGCCGAGGTCGAGGGACCGCGCCGGCGCGCCCGCCGGGAGCGGGCCGAACGCCGCGCCGCCCAGGCCCGGGCCACCGCGATCGAAGAGGCCCGCCGCGAGGCGAAGCGCCGGGCCACCGGACGGCTGGTCAACGAGCCCAAACCCGTTGCGCGGGGCGTCGTTCGGGGCCTGAAGATGCTGCTGGCAACCGTCCTGCTGGTGAGCGTCGGCATCGGGCTGGCGTTGATCCTCTATTTCACGCCCGCGATGGCGGCCCGCAACATCGTTGTCGTCGGCACCGGGGTGGTGACCCGGGAAGAGGTCCTCGATGCGGCGCGGGTGCGGCCCGGCACGCCGCTGCTGCAGATCAACACCAGCCAGGTCGCCGACCGGGTGGCCGCGATCCGGCGTGTGGCCAGCGCGCGGGTGCAGCGCCAGTACCCGTCGGCGCTGCGGATCAGCATCGTCGAGCGAGTCCCGGTGGCCGTCAAAGACTTTCCCGACGGCCCGCATCTCTTCGACCGGGACGGAGTGGACTTCGCGACCGGGCCGCCGCCACCGGCGCTGCCGTACCTCGATGTCGCCGACCCGGGGCCGGACGACCCGGCCACCAAGGCGGCCCTGCAGGTGCTGACCGCGTTGCGTCCCGAGGTCCAGGGGCAGGTCGGCCACATCGCCGCGCCGTCGGTGGCCTCGATCACCCTGACGCTGGGCGACGGCCGGGTGGTGATCTGGGGGACCACCGACCGCACCGACGAGAAGGCCGAGAAGCTGGCCGCGCTCCTGACCCAGCCCGGCAAGACCTACGACGTGTCCAGCCCGGACCTGCCGACGGTCAAGTAGCGATCTTCGTCACGTCGCAGGGCGCGATGCCGTGCAACAGCGGGCATGCCGCGCGACGCGGCAAGATCGCCAAAAATTTGCGGGGCGCGTGTCGGCGCGCCTGCCGGGTTAGGGCGCGCCATACCCATACCGTTCTGGTTGCGCGGAACTACTTGACATAACTCTAACTCTATGGTTGAGGTTGAGGGTTTGCCAGGGAGGGCCGCGAACGTCCGGAGGAGCGCACCGCCGGGAGAGCTGAGCCAAGCCCATCAGGGAGGAAGACGAATGATGACCCCCCCGCATAACTACCTGGCCGTGATCAAGGTCGTGGGTATCGGTGGCGGCGGCGTCAACGCCGTCAACCGGATGATCGAACAAGGCCTCAAAGGCGTGGAGTTCATCGCGATCAACACCGACGCCCAGGCGCTGTTGATGAGCGACGCCGACGTCAAACTCGACGTCGGGCGCGAGTCCACGCGTGGCCTTGGGGCCGGGGCGGACCCGGAAGTCGGCCGCAAGGCCGCCGAGGACGCCAAGGATGAGATCGAAGAGCTGCTCCGCGGCGCGGACATGGTTTTCGTCACCGCCGGTGAGGGCGGCGGGACGGGGACAGGCGGGGCGCCCGTCGTCGCCAGCATCGCGCGCAAACTGGGCGCGCTGACTGTGGGTGTGGTCACCCGCCCGTTCTCGTTCGAGGGCAAGCGGCGTGGCAACCAGGCCGAGAGCGGCATCTCGTCGCTGCGCGAGAGCTGCGACACCCTGATCGTGATTCCCAATGACCGGCTGCTGCAGATGGGCGACGCCGCGGTATCGCTGATGGACGCCTTCCGAAGCGCCGACGAGGTGCTGCTCAACGGCGTTCAGGGCATCACCGACCTGATCACCACTCCGGGCCTGATCAACGTGGACTTCGCCGACGTCAAGGGCATCATGTCCGGCGCGGGTACGGCCCTGATGGGTATCGGTTCTGCCCGCGGCGAGGGCCGTTCGCTCAAGGCCGCCGAGATCGCCATCAACTCACCGCTGCTGGAAGCCTCGATGGAGGGCGCCCAGGGCGTGCTGATGTCGATCGCGGGCGGCAGCGACCTGGGCCTGTTTGAGATCAACGAGGCGGCCTCGCTGGTGCAGGACGCCGCCCATCAGGACGCCAACATCATTTTCGGCACCGTGATCGACGATTCACTGGGCGACGAGGTGCGCGTCACCGTCATCGCCGCGGGCTTCGACGCCGCCGGCGCCGGCCGTAAACCCGTTATCGGCGGCAGCGCCGACAAGGAAGAAAAGGGCGGTGCGCACCGGATCGAGTCGGCGAAGGCGGGCAAGCTCACCTCGACGCTGTTCGAACCGGTCGACGCGGTCAGCGTGCCGGTTCACACCAACGGATCGACCTTGAATATTGGCGGCGACGACGATGACGTCGACGTGCCGCCCTTCATGCGCCGCTGAGAATATGCCCGTGACCTTGGACCCCCGACCGCAACAGTCGGGGCGGCCTGGCCGACACGGAATCTCCGATACTGGTCACGTGAACGTTCGCATCAGGCGGGTGACGACCACCCGCGCCGGTGGTGTGTCGAAGCCGCCCTTCGACACCTTCAACCTGGGCGACCACGTCGGAGACGACCCGACCGCGGTGTCCGCGAACCGGGCCCGGCTGGCCGCCACGGTCGGCCTGCGCGCCGGCCGCGTGGTGTGGATGAATCAGGTGCACGGTGAGCGGGTCGAGGTGGTCGACGGAGCGCGTGACACCGCGGTCGACGACACCGACGCGTTGGTGACCCGCACGGCGCGACTTGCCCTGGCGGTGGTAACAGCTGACTGCGTTCCGGTGTTGATGGCCGATGCGCGTGCCGGTGTTGCCGCGGCGGTGCACGCCGGCCGGGTCGGCGCCCAGCGCGGCGTGGTGGCCCGGACGGTGGAGACGATGCTGGAGCTCGGCGCGCAACCCCAAGACATCTCGGCGCTGCTGGGGCCGGCGGTCAGCGGCCGCAATTACGAAGTGCCCGCAGCCATGGCCGACGAGGTCGAGGCGGCGTTGCCGGGCAGCCGAACCACCACCGCTGCGGGAACTCCCGGGCTCGATCTGCGGGCCGGAATCGCTTGCCAGCTAAGGGATCTGGGTGTTACGGCAATCGATATCGATCCACGGTGCACGGTGGACGACCCGGCATTGTTCAGCCATCGGCGGGATGCGCCGACCGGCCGGCTGGCCTCACTGGTCTGGATGGAGTGACCGCGATGGCGGTAGGAATGCCAGTGCCTGACAGTCGAAGCGACCGCGACTCGGAATTGACCCGCGCATTGGCATTGGTGCGCTCGCGCCTCGCGGCGGCGGCAGAGGCGGCCGGCCGCAATGTCGGTGAAATCGAAGTTTTACCGATTACCAAATACTTCCCAGCAACCGATGTAGTGACTTTGTCCCGATTGGGTTGCCGCGTCGTCGGCGAATCGCGGGACCAAGAAGCCAGGGCAAAAGTGGCCGAAGTCACCCGATTGTTGGCGGCGTCGGCGCACGGGGATGTGGGAAATCCACGCTGGCACATGGTGGGTCATATCCAGCGGAAAAAGGCCAAATCGGTCGCGCGCTGGGCGCACACCGCTCACTCGGTCGACAGCGCGCACCTGGTGACCGCGCTCGACAACGGTGTGGCCGCGGCCCTGGCGGAGGGCCGCCGCACCGCCCGGATGCGGATCTACGTCCAGGTCAGCCTCGACGGCGACGAGTCTCGCGGCGGCGTCGACATATCGCGACCCGGCGCCGTCGACCAGGTGTGCGACCAGGTCGAGGAGTCCAAGAACCTGGACCTGGTCGGGCTGATGGGGATTCCGCCGCTGGACTCGGACCCCGACGAGGCCTTTGACCGGCTCCAATCCGAGCATCAGCGGGTTCTCGAGGCGCATCGCGACGCGGTCGGGTTGTCCGCTGGCATGTCCAACGACTTCGAAATTGCCGTCAAACACGGTTCGACGTGTGTGCGTGTCGGTACCGCGCTATTGGGCCCGCGGCGGTTACCGTCACCGTAAGTAGTCACTGCAGTAACAGCTTTATCACTAACACCAGTACTCCCAGGGGCTAGAAGGGTCAACGCAATGAGCACACTGCACAAAGTCAAGGCCTATTTCGGTATGGCTCCAATGGACGACTACGAGGACGAGTATTACGACGACCACGCTCCGTCCCGTGGCTTTCCGCGCCCGCGATTTGACGACGGATACGGTCGCTACGAGCAAGACGACTACGACGATCCGCGCCGCGAGCCCACCGACTATCCGCCGCCCGCCGGTTACCGCGGCGGCTATGGCGACGAGCCCCGTTACGGCGCCGTCCACCCCCGCGAATTCGACCGGGGTGAGCGGGGCGGCCCGCGTTTCGGGTCGTGGTTGCGCAACTCCACCCGCGGAGCGTTGGCGATGGACCCGCGCCGGATGGCGATGATGTTCGAGGAGGGCCACCCGCTGTCGAAGATCACCACGCTGCGGCCCAAGGACTACAGCGAGGCCCGCACCATCGGTGAGCGTTTCCGCGACGGCACCCCGGTCATCATGGACCTGGTGTCGATGGACAACGCCGACGCCAAGCGTCTCGTCGACTTCGCGGCCGGCCTTGCCTTCGCACTGCGCGGCTCCTTCGACAAGGTCGCGACCAAGGTGTTCCTGCTGTCGCCCGCCGACGTGGACGTGTCCCCGGAGGAGCGCCGCCGGATCGCCGAAACCGGCTTCTACGCTTACCAATAGCCACATCCGCCGGCCGCTTCACGGCGCGGCTCGGATCGTCGACCACCTCAAGGGGCCACGTGAGATAAGGCCTCTTACTCGGAGTCGGTACGCTGGCAGGCGCCGCGCTGGTCCGCGGCGCTTGGCATCGCTGGGCATCTCAGAGGTAAGGTCGGGGCACTTCAGTTGGTGTTGTTCTTTCAGATCCTTGGGTTTGCGCTATTCGTTTTCTGGCTGCTGCTCATCGCTCGGGTCGTCGTTGAGTTCATCCGCTCGTTCAGTCGGGACTGGCATCCGACGGGGATCACCGTCGTGGTGCTGGAGATCATCCTGTCGATCACCGATCCGCCGGTGAAACTGCTCCGCAGGCTGATCCCGCAGCTCACCATCGGAGCGGTCCGCTTCGACCTGTCGATCATGGTGCTGTTGCTCGTCGCGTTCATCGGTATGCAGCTGGCGTTCGGCGCCGCGGCGTAGGCCGCGTGCGGCCCGTCGGTTCGAAGCCATCCCGCCCGGAGACGGTTCGGCCACGCTTTAACATCGGTTTGGTTCCCCCGATTTTAAATTTCTAAGGTTTCGGATTTTATTGGCCTCAAAGCTTGAAATTGGGCCTTATTTATTGGGCTTATCAGCAACGGTCGCGCCTGGTGTGACAGGATGGACGGCAGTTGCACTACGGCTACCACTGCGTTCTACACTTTCCAGAACGTTCGAGAAGGAACTTGAGGGGACGAAACAATGCCGCTTACACCAGCCGACGTCCACAATGTGGCGTTCAGTAAGCCACCGATCGGCAAGCGGGGCTACAACGAAGACGAGGTGGATGCCTTCCTCGATCTGGTGGAAGCCGAGCTGACGCGGCTCATCGAAGAGAACAGCGATCTGCGCCAGCGGATCGAAGAGCTGGACCACGAGCTGGCCTCCGGTGGTGGCTCGGCCACCCCGGCCGCTGCGGCCGCGCCCACCCAGGCCATCCCCGTACGCGAGCCCGTCCCCGAACCGGAACCGGTCAAGCCGGCGCCAGTCGCAGCCCCGGCCGCCCCGGCCGCCGCGGTCAACAACGAGGAACAGGCCATGAAGGCCGCTCGGGTGCTGACGCTGGCGCAGGACACCGCCGACCGCCTGACCACCACGGCCAGGAGCGAGTCGGAAAAGATGCTGGCCGACGCCCGCGCCAATGCCGACCAGATTGTCAGCGAGGCGCGCAGCACCGCCGAGACCACGGTCACCGAGGCCCGCCAGCGCGCCGACGCCATGCTCGCGGATGCGCAGACCCGCTCCGAGACCCAGCTGCGCCAGGCCCAGGAGAAGGCCGACGCTCTGCAGGCCGACGCCGAACGCAAGCACTCCGAGATCATGGGCACCATCAACCAGCAGCGCACCGTCCTGGAAGGCCGACTCGAGCAGCTCCGCACGTTCGAGCGCGAATACCGCACCCGCCTCAAGACCTATCTGGAGTCTCAGCTGGAAGAACTCGGGCAGCGTGGATCCGCGGCACCGGTGGACTCCAGCGCGGACGCGGGCAGCTTCGATCAGTTCAACCGGGGCAGCAACTAGCTTTTCGGACGTGCCGGTAACTCGCCGAGCTTCGGGGTAGGCACACTAGGTCATGAACCGCGGTTTCGCTCGTCGCTTGGAGGATGACTGATGCTCATCATTGCGCTGGTATTGGCCCTTATCGGGCTCGTCGCGTTGGTGTTCGCGGTCGTCACGAGCAATGAGCTGGTGGCCTGGGTGTGCATCGCCGCGAGCGTGGTGGGCGTGGTGCTGTTGATTCTCGACGCCCTGCGCGAGCGCCAGCGGCGTGACGTGGGCGGCGACGAAGCCCCGGCTGCCGAGGAGGCCTCGGCCGACGAGGACGACTACGTCGACTACCCCGAGGAAGTCCCGGCAGAGGGCGAGGCGGAGACGACTGGGGAGACCGCGCAGACCGAGGAGTCCAAGGTCGCGGCCGAGGGCCGCGGCGACGAGCCTGCCAAGTAATTCATCCTCACCGAGTTCGGCGCCTCAGCAAGTCGGCGTGGCGAGCAGTTCGCGGACCTCGTCGTCACTGATCTGATGGAAGTCGTCGTACACCTGGCCCACCGCTTCGAATCCGGGCGGAGTGGTCGCGCACACCAAGTCGTCGGCCTCCTGCGAGAGCTCGCGGCAGGTCGACTCCGGTCCCACCGGAACGGCGACCACGATCGACTTCGGGCCGGCGGCTCGGATGGCGCGCACGGCGGCGAACATGCTTGCGCCCGTTGCGATTCCGTCGTCGACCAGGATCACGATCCGGTCGCGCAGGTCGGGGATCGGGCGACCCCCCCGGTAGGCGCGTTCGCGCCGGAGCAACTCGGCCGTCTCGCTGTCGATCACCTCGCGCACCTGCTCGTCGGTGACGTGCAGGCTGGCCACCACGTCATCATTCATCACCACGCCACCGCCGCTGGCCAAAGCGCCCATCGCCAATTCCGACCACTGCGGTACCCCGAGCTTGCGGACCAAAAAAACGTCAAGCGGCGCCGCCAGAGCCGCCGCGATCTCCCAAGCAACCGGCACACCGCCGCGGGCCAGCCCGAATACCAGCACATCGCCCCGGCCGCGATACGCCGCCAGCCCCTGCGCCAGCGCGCGTCCGGCCTCGCGTCGGTCGACGAACGTCTTCGGTGATGTCCGCCGGACGAAGCCACTCGATGGGTTCATTCGTTTACGCTCCCGGCTACTGGGCCTCATTCCAGGCTACGTGCGTCACGCTGAGTGCGGTGGCAGAGTTCGGGTTGGCTGCAGGGTCAGGCACGACCGAGAGGATCCGCGAATGAGACGGCGTTACGGGACCTATACGGCCTACAGCTTCGGTTGCGCGATGGTCTGGGCGGTCATCTTGGCGGTGGTTTCGACGGCGGGCGACGCCGCCAGCCGGCATACGTTCCTGCTGGTGTGTGGCGGGTGGGCGATCGGATGGCTGTCGGCGACGATCGCCAGGAGCTTCTACCCGCCACCGAAGCGGCGTATCCGGCAGTGAATTCCAGGGGTGTCCGAGGGGGGACTTGAACCCCCACGCCCATTAGTAGGGCACTAGCACCTCAAGCTAGCGCGTCTGCCATTCCGCCACTCGGACAAGGCCAAACCAGCACGGGTTGGCAGCTAAGGCTATCGGATCGCGCGCCGCGAACCCAATCCAGCTCCTCGAGACGGCTCGATGATCGGCATCAAGCCGTCCAGTCGCGGCAATGGTAGGAAAGGTGGTTGTGACCATTCAGAGCGGGGCGACCGAGGTGCCAACCAACCCGAGCGACGACGTGGTCGAGGTTGTCAGCAAGTTGATCCGGTTCGACACCACCAACACCGGCGAACCGGAAACGACCACGGGCGAGGCCGACTGCGCGCAGTGGGTCGCCGAGCAGCTCGCCGAGGTCGGCTACGCGCCGCAGTATGTCGAATCCGGCGCCCCGGGCCGCGGCAACGTGTTCGCTCGCCTGCCGGGCGCCGACAGGTCGCGTGGCGCGTTGCTGATCCACGGGCATCTCGACGTGGTCCCGGCCGAGCCGACCGAATGGAGCGTGCACCCGTTCTCTGGCGCGATCAAAGACGGCTTCGTGTGGGGTCGCGGCGCGGTCGACATGAAGGACATGGTCGGCATGATGATCGTGGTGGCCCGCCAGTTGAAGCGCGCGGGCATCGTGCCGCTGCGTGACCTGGTCTTCGCGTTCGTCGCCGACGAAGAACACGGCGGGACCTACGGAGCCCGATGGCTCGTCGACAACCGGCCGGAGCTCTTCACGGGCGTCACCGAGGCGATCGGCGAGGTGGGCGGGTTCTCGCTGACGGTGCCCCGCCGCGACGGGGGAGAACGCCGGCTCTACCTGATCGAGACGGCCGAAAAGGGGCTGTCCTGGATGAAGCTGACCGCCCGGGGCCCGGCCGGACACGGCTCGATGGTCCACGATCAGAACGCCGTCACCGCCGTCGCTGAGGCCGTCGCCCGTTTGGGTCGCCACCAGTTTCCGCTCGTGCTGACTGACACCGTCGCGCAGTTCCTCGACGCCGTCAGCGAGGAGACCGGGCTGACCTTCGACACCGAATCGGGCGACCTGCGCGGAGTGATCGAAAAGCTGGGCCCGATGGCCCGCATGCTCAAGGCCGTGCTGCACGACACCGCGAACCCCACCATGCTCAAGGCCGGCTATAAGGCCAACGTCATACCGGCCGTCGCCGAGGCGGTGGTGGACTGCCGCATCCTGCCGGGGCGCAAGGCGGCGTTCGAGGCCGAGATCGACGAGCTGCTCGGGCCGGACGTGACGCGCGAGTGGATCAAGGACTTCTCGTCGTATGAGACCAGCTTCGACGGCGACTTGGTCGATGCCATGAACGAGGCCGTGCTGGCGCATGACCCGGGCGCCCGCACCGTGCCGTATATGCTTTCCGGTGGCACCGACGCGAAATCGTTCGCGCGCTTGGGTATTCGCTGTTTCGGGTTCAGCCCGCTGCGGTTACCGCCGGATCTCGATTTCACCGCACTGTTCCACGGCGTCGATGAGCGGGTACCCATCGATGCGCTGCGGTTCGGCACGGAGGTGCTGACCCACTTCCTGACCCACTGCTAGACGCTGACCCACTGCTAGACGACAAACGCACGCCGACCACACGAGAGGACCGCCATGAGCACTGCTCCTGACCCGTACGCATCGTTGCCGAACCTGCCGACCTTCACGTTGACCTCGCAATCGGTCACCGACGGCCAGCCGCTGGCCAATCCGCAAGTCAGCGGAATCATGGGTGCGGGCGGTGAAGACGTCAGCCCCCAGCTGAGCTGGTCGGGATTCCCGGACGAGACCCGCAGCTTCGCCGTCACCGTGTACGACCCCGACGCCCCGACGGCTTCCGGGTTCTGGCACTGGGCGGTGGCCAACCTGCCGGCCGACGTCACCGAGCTGCCCGCGGGCGCCGGCGATGGCAGCAACCTGCCCGGGGATGCGCTGACCCTGGTGAACGATGCCGGGCAGCGCCGCTACATCGGGGCCGCCCCACCGGCCGGCCATGGCGCGCACCGGTACTACATCGCCGTGCACGCCGTGGACACCGAAAAGCTGGATCTTCCCGAGGACGCCAGCCCGGCCTTTCTCGGCTTCAACCTGTTTCAGCACGCCATCGCGCGGGCGGTCATCCACGCCACCTACGAACAGAAGTAGGGCGGGGCTCCGGCCCGAAAGAGGGATCTGGCCCGCCCGAACGAGCGCTTCGGCCGAAGAGGCGTCCGCCCGAAATCACTTGCGCCCGAAATGACTTGCGCCCGAAATCACTTGCGCCACTTTCGTCCCGGTGTTTTCACCGCGGCGATTTCTGTCGGTGGGCGGTCATAGTATTCCGAACATGCGTTCGATCAATGTGGAAAAGATTGAAGCCGACTACGACGCGTTGTGCGCTGTGGTTGCTCGCTTTCAAAAACACTCGTATGAGGCGCTGACGTTTTCCGAACTGGTTGAGGTGCTGGAGGACTACGAGTTTCTCATCGGCTGGCTGGATGCGTTCAAGTATGAGCTGGGCAGCCCGTTCACGCTGCCGAGTGGGCGGCGCACATGACCATGACGGACCGTGAGGACATTCAGCATGCCGTTGACTCGTTGCGCGCCGCCGTGTCCCTTTTCCAGGATCATTCGTATGACGCGCTGACCAATCCTGAGCGGTTGCAGTTGTTGGAGACACTCGAGTGTGAGGCGCGCCGACTGCAGGCGCCAAGTCATGAGCTCATCAATCAGATTGGCGGGCAAGGGGATTCGACTGAGTTGGGCGGCAAGCTGTCCTGGGTGTTGGCCGACCGACTGCACATCACGCGGGCCGAGGCTGGCCGCCGCATCGCTGATGCCGCCGATCTGGGCCCCCGCCGGGCGCTTTCCGGCGAACCGCTGGTGCCGGTGTTGTCGGCGACCGCGGCGGCGCAGCGCGAGGGGGCAATCGGTGGCGACCACGTGGCGGTGATACGGCGGCTTTTCCACCAGTTGCCCGAGTCCGTCGACATCGAGACGCGTGAGCACGCCGAAAAACACCTCGCGCGCAAGGCATCCGAGTTTCGCCCGGATCAGCTCGCCAAGCTCGCCCGCCGCCTGATGGACTGCCTCAATCCCGACGGCAGCTACACCGACGAAGACCGGGCGCGGGCGCGCGGGCTGGTGCTCGGAAATCAGCAGCCCGACGGCATGTCGCGCCTGAGTGGATGGTTGACGCCGGAGGCGCGTGCCAGCTGGGAGGCGGTGCTGGCCAAGCTGGCAGCGCCCGGCATGTGCAACCCCGACGACGACACGCCGATCGTCGACGGCGCCCCGCCAGAAGAGGCGGTGCGGCACGACGCCCGCACGCCGGGCCAGCGCAATCACGATGGGCTCAACGCGGCGCTGCGAGCGATGCTGGCCAGCGGAGAGTTGGTTCAGCACAACGGATTACCGACCAGCATCGTCGTGACCACCACACTCGAGGAGCTCGAAGCCGCTGCCGGAAAGGGTTTGACGGGCGGTGGCACCATGCTGCCGATGTCGGATGTGATTCGCCTGGCTCGCCATGCCCATCATTACCTGGCGATCTTCGAGAAGGGCAAGGCGCTGGCGCTGTATCACACCAAGCGCCTGGCGTCACCAGGGCAACGAATCGTCTTGTATGCCAAAGACCGTGGGTGTTCGCATCCCGGCTGCGACGTGCCAGGCTACTACTGCGAGGTTCACCACGTCGAAGATTGGGCCAGGACTTACCGCACTGACATCGACCAGCTCACCCTGGCCTGCGGACCCCACCACCGACTTCTCGAAAGGGGCTGGACCACCCGAAAACGCGCCAACGGCGATACCGAATGGATACCGCCGCCGCATCTCGACCGCGGTCAGCCGCGCACCAACGCCTTCCATCACCCCGAGGATCTGCTGTGCGAGCAGGAAGACGGCGACGACGACAACGCGGTGGGGGCAGCTTAAGGCACCGACTCGCCGGGCCTAGGCGCCGACGAGCCGATGGCATCGGCGAGCGAGGCGAAGCCGCCGTTGTGCAGCCGCAGAGCGATGCCCTCGTGAATCCGCTTGGCCCACAAGCCTCCTCCGTAGATGAAGCCGGTATAAGCCTGCAGCAGCGATGCGCCCGAGGTGATCCGCTCCCACGCGTCGTCCGCGGTCTCGATGCCCCCGACGCTGATCAGCACCAGGCGGTCGCCGACCCGGCCGTACAGCCGGCGCAGCACCTCGACTGCGCGCCGGGCCACCGGCGGCCCGGAGATCCCACCCGGGCCCAGCTCGTCGACCCCTGGTGTGTTCAACCCCTGCCGCGACACCGTGGTGTTGGTGGCGACGATGCCGGCCAGGCCCAATTCGACCGCCAGGTCCGCGATGTCGTCCACGTCGGAATCCGAGAGATCCGGCGCGATCTTCACCAGCACCGGCGTGGACGTCTCGGCGAGCACCGCCGACAGGATGGGCCGCAGCGACTCGACCGCCTGCAGATCACGCAGCCCCGGCGTATTCGGCGAACTGACATTGACCACCAGATAGGACGCCAGCGGGCCGACCAGCCGGGCGCTGGCCCGGTAATCGTCGACGGCCTCCTCGGACGGCGTCACCTTCGTCTTGCCGATGTTGACCCCGATCGGCACCTCGGGCCGCTGTCGCGAAAGCCGCATCGCCAGCGCGCCCGCCCCAAGATTGTTGAAGCCCATCCGGTTCAGCAGGGCCCGGTCGGCCGGCAGCCGGAACATGCGCGGGGCGGGATTGCCGGGTTGCGGGTTCGCGGTGACCGTCCCGACCTCGGCATGCCCGAAACCCAGCGCACCCCAGGTGAGCAGCCCCAAACCGTCCTTGTCGAAGCCGGCCGCGAGTCCCAGCGGCCCGGGAAAGCGTTCCCCGAACACCGTGCTGGCCAGCGCGGGGTCCGTCGGGGCCAGTAGCCGGTGCAGCAATCCCCGCGTCCAGCCGACCGCGGTGGCACCACGCAGAAGGGCAAACACCAGTGTGTGAATTCGCTCGGGCGGGATCACGAAAAACAGCCGTCGCGCCACGCCGTACATCCGGTGTCCGTCCTCGCGTGGCTGAGCCGGCGTCACAGTTCCGGTTGGTCGGGCCGTCGCCCCTCGGAGCCGGCGCCGTCCAGACGGGACTTCTTGCGGCGCAACAGCACTCGTCTGCTGCCGTCGGTGTAAAGCCGCACCCTGGTCAACTCCCAGCCGCGGTATTCCGCCTCGATGGACAATCGGGTCGACGCGCTGACCCGGGTCACTTCCGGTGGCAGGCGCAGCGGCGCCCATTCGTATTCGTCGGACATCTCGGTGTCCCAGCCCGCGGGCAGGCGGCTGCGCCGCGCCGCGGTCAACGCGTGCCCGCCGCGTGCTCGATGACCTGAACTCCCGCACTGGAACCCGACACCACGTACAGGGTGTTCGACGCTTCGTCGAAGGCCAGCGAGTTCGGTTGCTGCACGGTCGGGTAACGCACCTTTTCGACGGGAATTCCGGTGGATAGATCGTAACCAATGACGATATTGGAAACGGTCTGCGAAACCCAGGCTAACGCGCGGGAGCCGGTCAGGCCGTACGGCGCCTGTGGAACCGGGTACGCCTGACGCAGGATCAGCGGATCGACCCCGTACACCAGCAGCTGGCCGCCGCGGGTATCGGCGACCAGCACCCGGCCCGCCGGGTCGGCGGTCATGGTGGTCGCGCCCCGGCCCGCCCGCAGCGCCTGCTGGGCATGGCCGTCGGCGTCGATCGTCGTCACCGAAGTCTGCCCACGGTCCAGCACCACCGTTGTATTCCCTTGTGTGGCAAGCCAATCGACGCGCGCGAAGATCTTGCTTCTGTTGGCGACGGTCGCGCTGGTCACGGTGCCGGGCATCGAGGAGGCAAGGGTGTAGACGGCGCCGTCGGCGCTGCCCAGCACCAGCTTGCCGTCGGCGCGCTGGGTCACCGCGGTGAATTCGGTCTGGGAAGCGTCGGCGACGGCCACCTGCGTCGCGCGACCGGTGTTCAGCTCGACCGCGAAGTAGCCGCCGCGGGCGGCCAGGTAGGCCGTTCCGCGGCCGTCATCGGCCAACGCGGTCGCCGGTCCCGGCAGCTCGACGACGCGCGGCGTGACCTGCGGTCCTCCGAAGACTGTGACGCTGGCGGGTGCTGTCGGGTCGGTGCCCGGCGTCAGGACCGCCAGCTGATGAGTGCCGCCATCGAAGGCGGCCGCCGCGGCGTGACCGGCCAGCGGCCGCACCGCCCCGGCCGGCTGCTGCGACGCCGGCGGGGACACCGCGGCCTGCGCCGGTTCGATGGTGCGCGGCGCGGTGTCGAGCGGATTCGATGAACATCCGCCGATCGCGATCAGCAAAACCGCTAAACCCAGTACACCGCCCTGAGCTGTCAACTTGTGACGCGATTGTCGTGACAGCAATTCTCTTCCCTCGTGGATCGGCGGTGGAACACACATTCTAGGAACGCGTCTCGCGTCCGCTGGGGGCAATGCCGCCTTCATCCGACCCTAGCGGCGAGGTATGGTCGGCTGATGGCCGTCACCGCTGACCGTCATCTGGCGCAGAATGAGTTTGCTGTCGAGGACATGTCGACAGGCATTTCCGCAAGCGGATACGGACAAGTCGGTGATGGGCGGAGCTTTTCGTTCCACATCGAGAACCGTTCCCTTGTCGTCGAGATTTACCGGCCGCGCCTGGCGGGGCCCGTTCCGCAGGCCGACGAGGTGGTCGCCAGGGCGGTCCGCAGCGTGGTCGACCTCGACCTCACCGACGAGCGCAGCCTGAGCGCTGCGGTGCGGGACTCCATAGCGCACGCGGTGCCGGTTTCGCGGTAGTCAGTCACGGACCCGTCCACCGGGTACCGTCGTGGTCGATATGACCGTCATCCTGTTACGGCACGGCCGCTCGAGTTCGAACACGGCGGGCGTTCTCGCCGGTCGCTCCGAGGGCGTCGACCTCGATGACAAGGGCCGGGAACAAGCCGACGGCCTGATCGATCGGATCGGTGATCTGCCGATCCGGGAGCTGGTCAGTTCGCCGCTGCTGCGCTGCCGTCGCACCCTCGAGCCCTTGGCCGACGCGCTATGCCTGACACCGCTCGTCGACGATCGGCTTGCCGAGGTGGAGTACGGGGAATGGACGGGCCGCAAACTCGGCGACTTGGTCAGCGAGCCGTTGTGGAGGGTCGTTCAGGCCCATCCCAGCGCGGCGGTGTTCCCCGGCGGCGAGGGGCTGGCTCAGGTGCAGGCGCGCGCGGTGTTCGCCGTGCGCGAGCACGATCGCCGGCTGGCCGCCGAGCACGGCGGCGATGTGCTGTGGGTCGCTTGCACTCACGGTGATGTCATCAAGGCGGTCATCGCCGATGCGTACGGCATCCACCTGGACGGCTTCCAGCGCGTCACCGCCGACCCGGCGTCGGTGAGTGTGATCCGTTACACCGAGCTGCGCCCGTTTGTGTTGCACGTCAACCACACCGGTGCGCGATTGTCCGCCGCCCTGCGGGCCGGCCCGCCGGCGAAGGACGCGACGAACCCCGAGACCGACCCCAAGTCCAACGGAGAGTCGCAGGAATCGGCCGCGGCGGTGCCGTCCAGCGACGCGGTGGTCGGCGGTTCCACCGATTAATTCGGCGGCTACCTCCATCGGATCGCACGGCGACGGCAACTGCCGGTATTTTGGGAAGTGCCATGGCCCGCGAAATTCATGTCTTCCGCACACCCGACCGCTTCGTGGCCGGGACCGTCGGCCAGCCCGGAAATCGCACGTTCTACATCCAGGCTGTGCACGACGCCCGAGTGGTGTCGGTGATATTGGAGAAACAGCAGGTGGCGGTGCTCTCCGAGCGCATCGGTGCGCTGCTGCTCGAGGTGAACCGCAGGTTCGGCACGCCCGTTCCGCCCGAGCCCGCCGAGATCGAGGACCTCGATCCGTTGGTCACCCCCGTGGACGCCGAGTTCCGGGTAGGAACCATGGGCCTGGGCTGGGATTCGGAGGCCCAGACGGTGGTGGTCGAGCTGCTGGCCGTAACCGACGCCGAGTTCGACGCGTCGGTGGTGCTCGACGACACCGAAGAGGGTCCCGACGCGGTGCGGGTGTTTTTGACGCCGGAGTCGGCGCGCCAATTCGCCACCCGCTCCAATCGCGTCATCTCCGCGGGGCGTCCGCCGTGTCCGTTGTGCGATGAACCGTTGGACCCGGAAGGCCATATCTGCGCACGCGCCAACGGATATCGGCGCAGTGCGCTGCTCGGGCCTGACGATGACCCCGAGGTCTGACGACCGTGAGGTGTTGCGCGACGGCGAGCTGACGGTTATCGGACGGATTCGCTCGGCCAGCAACGGCACCTTCTTGTGCGAATCGACGCTTGGCGAGTCCAGCGTGCACTGCGTCTACAAGCCCGTCGCCGGCGAGGCGCCGCTGTGGGATTTCCCGGACGGGACGCTGGCCGGCCGCGAACGGGCCGCGTATCTGGTTTCCGCGAAATTAGGCTGGAACATCGTGCCCTACACGATCATTCGGCACGGGCCGGCCGGTCCGGGCATGTTGCAGCGGTGGGTGCAGCAACCCGGCGACGCGGTGGACAGCGAGCCGCGGCCGGGGCCGGATCTGGTCGACCTGTTTCCCGCCGGCGCCAGGCAGCCGGGCTACCTGCCAGTGCTGCGCGCCCTCGACTACGCCGGCGACGAGGTCGTCCTGATGCACGCCGACGACATTCGCCTGTGGCGGATGGCGGTGTTCGACGTGTTGATCAACAACGCCGACCGCAAGGGCGGCCACGTGCTGCGCGACCTCGACGGCCACATCTTCGGGGTCGACCACGGCGTGTGCCTGCACGTCGAGGACAAACTGCGCACGGTGCTGTGGGGATGGGCCGGCAAGCCGATCGACGACCACACTCTGGAAGCCGTCGCCGGCCTCGTCGATGCGCTCGACGATCAGTTCGGCGTCGAACTGGCCGAGCAGATCACCCGGGGCGAGATCGCCGCGCTGCGCCTGCGCGCGCACGCGCTGCTGGACAATCCGGTGATGCCCGGACCCAACCGGCATCGCCCCATCCCATGGCCGGCTTTCTAGCGGTGACAGCAAGCGCGGCGCCGCCATCGGTGAAGGCCGGGCTTCGCCTTCGGCGATACTGAAGCGGTGAGCAACCGCGCGGACGATCCGGCAGACGTGTCCGATGCCGCTTTGGCCGCCGATCTCGCCGCCGACGCGGGGGAGTTGTTGCTCAAAGTCCGCGACGAAGTCGGCTTCGGGTATCCCTGGGCGCTGGGCGATGCGGGCGACAGCCTGGCGAACGCACTGATCCTGAGGCGCCTGACCGAGGAACGGCCTGGCGATGCGGTGCTCAGCGAGGAGGCGTACGACGATCTATCCCGGGTCAAGCACGACCGCGTGTGGATCATCGACCCACTGGACGGCACACGGGAGTTCTCCACGCCCGGCCGCGACGACTGGGCGGTGCACATCGCGTTGTGGCAACGCCCCAACGACGGCGAGCGCGAAATCACCGACGCGGCGGTGTCGTTGCCGGCCCGCGGGAACATCGTCTATCGCAGCGACACCGTGACCGCCGACGCCGCGCGCGTCGGCGTCACCGACACCATCCGCATTGCCGTCAGCGCCACCCGTCCTCCTGCGGTGCTGCACCGGATGCGGCAGACACTGCCCATCCAGCCTGTCGCGATCGGCTCGGCCGGTGCCAAGGCGATGGCAATCATCGACGGGGATGTCGACGCCTATGTGCACGCGGGCGGGCAGTGGGAGTGGGATTCGGCGGCCCCGGCCGGGGTGGTGATGGCCGCCGGCATGCACGCGTCGCGGCTCGACGGATCGCCGATGCGTTACAACCAACTCGACCCGTATCTGCCCGACTTCGTGATGTGTCGCGCCGAGCTGGCGCCGATCCTGCTCGGTGCCATCCGCGGCGGGTAACGCCGATGGGCCCTTACCGGCCCAATCGACGCCGCCAGTCTTTCGCCGAAAGCATCCGGACCATGTTTTCGACGAGGCTCCCCTTCTTGCGGCTGTACGGGTACCAGAGCAACTCCTTTTTCATCGCGACCCGGTCGGCGACGATGGCCTTCTGGCGGCAGTATTTGCGGATGCCGTCGGCGCCACCGGAGCGGGAACCGATGCCCGATTCCTTCCAGCCCACCATCGGAAGCCCGAACTGCAGCAGGCTGGTGATGACGTTGTTGATGTTGACGCTGCCCGTATTCATCTGTCGCGCAACGGACATCGCCTTGTCTTTGTCCCGCGTCCACACGCTGCCGGACAGGCCCAAGTTGGAGTCATTGGCCCGCTCGACGGCCTCGGCGACGTCGCGCACCTTCATGACCGGCAGCGTCGGGCCAAACGTCTCTTCTCGCATGCAATCCATGTCGTGATTCACGTCGACCAGCACGGTCGGCTCGTAGAACAGGCCGCCGTCACTCGCGTCGCCCGCCTTCCCGCCGACAAGCACTTTGGCGCCCTTGTTCACGGCGTCGTCGACATGACGGGTCACGATCGCGAGTTGCTGCGCGGTGGTCATCGACCCAACCTCGCAGGAGTAGTCGTGTCCCGAGTCCATGCCGTTGCGCAGCGCAGATGTCTTGGCTACCAACTTGTTTACGAACTCGTCGTAGACCGGCTCCTCGACATAGACTCGCTCCACCGAGATGCATACCTGCCCGGTGTACACGAACCCGCCCCACACCGCGCCGTCGACGGCGCGGTCGATGTCGGCGTCGGCGCACACGATCATCGCGTCCTTGCCGCCCAGCTCCAGGCTGCAGGGGATCAGCCGCTCGGCCGCCGCCACGGCGATGCGTCGCCCGGTGTTGACCGAGCCGGTGAACATCACGTAGTCGACCGTATTGACCAGTGCCGCACCGGTTTCGCCGTAACCGAACACCACGTCCAGCACATCCGGGGCGCCGATCTGCTTCCAGCCCTCGACCGCCACCCGCCACGCCAGCGGAGTGAACTCCGAGGGCTTGGACAGCACGGCGCAGCCGGCCATCAGTGCCGCGGGAATATCGAGCAATGGCACCGACAGTGGTCCGTTCCACGGGGTAATGACCCCGACGAGTGGATAGGGCTGGTAGGCCAGGGTCAGCTTCTTGCCGGCGTTGGCGGCGCCGTAGGGGCGCACGGCCTGGTCGGCCAGGAATTCGGCGGCGTTGTCGATCCAATAGTTGATGATCTGTAGCGCCGCGATCTCCACACCGGTGTCGCCCCAGGACTTGCCCGTTTCGAGTTGCAGCGGCGTCAGCAGCTCGTCGCGGTGGTCCAGCATCCAGTCGCGCCAATTGCCCAGCCACCGCGCGCGGCCGTCGACGCTCATTTGCTGCCATAACGGCTGGGCCTTGCGCAGCCGGGCGGCCACGGCCTCGACTTCGGCGGCCGTCGATACGGGGACGCTGCCGACGATCTGTGCCGTCGCCGGGCATCTGACCACGACTTCTTGCTGTGCGGCCGCTCCTGCGGTGTCTGGTCGGTCAGTTGTATGAGTCGACATCACAACCACCTCGCTCGTCGACGTTGAGCGGATTTGCCCGATACCGGATTCAGCAAACCACAAATCGCGCGGTGGCGACATAGGTGGCGGTATAGCTCGTGGGCGTGCGGCGGCGGGTGACTCGGCCGCGCTTCGAAGCCGCACCCGAGTTGATTGCGCGTCTCCTTCTCAGCCCGCCGCGCGGGCTGCATCGTCGGCGCGCATAGGCTGATTGCCATGCAGTCGTGGTCTTCCCCACAGGTTCCCGTGTTGTCGGGACGCGGTCCGGAGCTTCGGCTGTATGACACGTCTGACCAGCAGGTGCGTCCCGTGGCGGCCGGCTCGACCGCCACGATGTATGTCTGCGGCATCACGCCGTACGACGCGACCCACCTGGGGCACGCGGCAACCTATTTGGCGTTCGATCTGATCTACCGGCAATGGCTGGATCTCGGTCACGACGTTCACTACGTGCAGAACGTCACCGACGTCGACGATCCGCTGTTGGAGCGCGCCGAGCGCGACGGCATCGACTGGCGTGACCTGGCCGAGCGTGAGGTGTCGCTGTACCGCGAAGACATGGCGGCGCTGCGCATCCTGGCGCCCCGCGAATACGTCGGGGCGACCGAGGCGATCGCCGAGGTCGTCGAACTCGTCGAGAAGATGCTGGCGTCGGGCGCGGCCTACGTCGTCGACGGCGAATACCCGGACATCTACTACCGGGCCGACGCCACGCCGCAGTTCGGCTACGAATCCGGCTATGACCGCGACACCATGCTGCGACTGTTCTCCGAGCGCGGCGGCGACCCGCAACGGCCCGGCAAGACCGATGAGCTCGACGCCCTGCTGTGGCGGGCTGCGCGGCCCGGGGAGCCCAGCTGGCCCTCACCGTTCGGTCCCGGCCGTCCGGGCTGGCATGTCGAATGCGCGGCGATCGCGCTCAGCCGCATCGGCAGCGGTTTGGACATTCAGGGCGGGGGCAGCGACCTGATCTTCCCGCATCACGAATTCACCGCCGCCCACGCCGAATGTGTCCGCGGCGTGCGGAGATTCGCGCGCCATTACGTGCACGCCGGGATGATCGGCTGGGACGGGCACAAGATGTCCAAGAGCCGCGGCAACCTGGTGCTGGTGTCGCAGCTGCGTGCCCGGGGTGTCGAGCCGGCGGCCATCCGGCTGGGGCTGCTGGCCGGCCACTACCGCGGGGACCGGTACTGGAGCGACCAGGGGCTCGAGGAAGCCATCGCCCGGTTGCGGCGCTGGCGCGACGCGGCCGCGCTGCCGGCGGGTCCGGACTCCGCCGACGTGATCGCGCGGGTGCGCCAATACCTGGCCGATGACCTGAACACCCCCAAAGCGCTTGCTGCACTTGATGGTTGGACTACGGATGCGCTGGAATACGGCGGCCACGACGACGAGGCGCCCAAGCTGGTGAAGACAGCCATCGACGCGCTACTGGGAGTGGCCGTCTAGCCGAAGTCGCCCGCACCGGTACGTTGGCGAACATGAGATGGTTGCGGGGCAAAGTCGTCTTCATTACCGGCGGCGCCCGGGGCATTGGGGCGGAGACCGCTCGCCGGCTGCACGCCAAGGGCGCCAAGCTTGTGCTGACCGATCTCAACGAAGCCGACCTGAAGTCGCTTGCCGCCGAACTCGGCGAAGAACGGGTGCTGACGGCGGTCGCCGATGTCCGCGATCTGTTCGCGATGGAAGCCGCCGCCGCGCGCGCCGTCGAACGATTCGGCGGCATCGACGTGGTGCTGGCCAACGCCGGCATCATGAGTTATGGGTCTGTGGCCCAAGTCGACCCCGACGCATTCAGACGGGTGCTCGACATCAACGTCCTCGGCGTCTTTCACACCGTCCGCGCCACGCTGCCCGCGTTGATCGAGCGCCGCGGCTACGTGCTCATCGTCTCGTCGCTGGCCGCGTACACGGCCGCTCCCGGGCTGGCGCCGTACAACGCGTCAAAAGCAGGCGTGGAAATGCTGGCCAATTCGCTCCGGCTGGAAGTGGCCAACCGCGGCGTCCGCGTCGGCTCGGCGCACATGTCCTGGATCGACACCGCGCTGGT
>NZ_DASUHS010000277.1:0-2025 GCF_036273375.1 Mycobacterium sp.
GCGGGTGGGGTCCGTCGTAGTCGATGAGCAGGACCCGTTCGCTGTCGTACACATCGACCGCCCGCCACGCCGCCGACGGGGTCCAGGCGGCGGCGGTGTGCCAGGCCGGCACCGGTTGAGTCTCGGCAAGGATCGCGACGGTTTGGGTCAGCATCGACATGTCGGCGGCGGGCGCGACCCGCGCCAGCGCGGCGACCGCGCCCAGCGCGTGCGGCGACGGTGTGGTGCATGCTCGGCCGGTCACCTGCAGGCACAGCGCATGCTCGGGCTCACGATCGGTCAACGCCGCGGTCGACCAGGCCCGGCCGAGCCAGCCGCTGGCCCACGCCTCGACGGTGAGCACATCGTCGAGCTCGATAATGTCGCGGGCTTCACGCAGCAACAGATCCGCGGGCTGGGGCGGGCGAGGTGAACGGCGGACGGGGCGGCTCTTGGCGCCCTTGCGGCGGCCGCGGCTCTTGGGCATGTCCGCAGTCCATCACACGCACTGACCGAGGCGCACCCGGCGCGCCCAACGCGGATTCAGGCGACTTCGGGTTTCGGATGCAGCTGGTGCGGTCGGGGTGATGTCGAGGGGGCGTTCGAGCAGTTTGCCCTTGTGGAACACGGCTCCCGCCCGGACGAGCGCGACCAGGTGCGGCGCGTTCACCGCCCGCCAGCGGGCTTGCGCGGCCACGATCAGCCTGTAGGCCATCGCCAGCCCGGCGGCGCGCGAACCTGGTCCTTTGGTAACCCTGGTCCTCAAACGCACTGTCGCGAAAGTGCTTTCGATGGGATTCGTCGTTCTCAAGTGCACCCAATGCTCGGCCGGATACTTGTAGAACTCCAGCAGCACGTCGGCGTCGTCGACGATCTTAGCCACTGCCTTGGGATACTTGGCGGCGTAGTCGATCTCGAACGCCTTGATCGCGACCTGCGCCTTGTCGATGTCCTCGGCGTTGTAGATCTCCCGCATCGCCGCGATCGCGCCCGGATGCGCCGACTTCGGCAGCGCGGCAAGAACATTGGCCTGCTTGTGCCACCAGCAACGTTGCTCACGGGTGTCGGGGAACACCTCGCGCAAGGCGGCCCAGAAGCCCAAGGCGCCGTCGCCGACCGCGAGCACCGGCGCCCGCATGCCGCGGCGCCGGCAGCCGCGCAGCAGATCGGCCCACGATTCGGTGGATTCGCGATACCCGTCGGTTAGCGCGACCAGTTCCTTGCGACCGTCGGCGCGCACCCCGATCATCACCAGCAGGCACAGCTTCTCCTGGGCGAGACGCACCTTCAGGTGGATGCCGTCCACCCACAGATACACATAGTCGACGCCCGACAAGTGCCGCTCCTGAAATGACCTGGCCTCGTCCTGCCACTGGCAAGTCAGCCGGGTGATCGCCGAGGCCGACAACCCGGCCCCGGTGCCCAGGAACTGCTCCAGCGCCGGCGCGAAGTCGCCGCTGGACAGGCCGTGCAGGTACAGCAGCGGCAGCACCTCGGCCATCTGCGGCGACTTGCGCGCCCACGCCGGCAAGATCGCCGACGAGAACCGCTGCCGCTCCCCGGTATCCGGGTCGACACGCTTGTCGTTGACGCGCGGCGCCCGAACCATCACCGCACCCGCGGCGGTCAACACCTCACGTTCGCCGTGATACCCGTTGCGCACAACCAGCCGATACCCGTTCTCGTCGACCTGATCGGTGAACCGCTCGACGTAGGCGGCGACCTCCGCCTGCAACGCGGCCGCGAGCATCTGCCGGGCTCCGTCGCGAACAACCTCGTCTAGCAACGAACGACCCGCATCGCCCTCATTGGAAGAATCCGTGTCGTGAACTACCGTGAGCATGGGCGTACCTTCCCAACCAGCGCGTCAACGCCGGTCTTGATCGAATACCTGTTTCCATAAAGATCATCCTCGGGAAGGTGCGCCCTCCCAAGACCATCCACAGGTTCTGATCATTGCTCCTTGGAGACGAGAAATTCTTGGCAACTGAGGTCACGGACCCCGATGACTACAAATACCTGTACGGACTAGGCACGCAGGTCTAC
>NZ_DASUHS010000278.1:0-20275 GCF_036273375.1 Mycobacterium sp.
CCATCACGACCACCGTACCGTGCCTCCCAACGACGCCCAGCGAGGCATTACCCCCGCCTTCGGCTACGGACCCCGCTTGGGGCCGGTCCGACTGGACTTTCACCAGCTAGCTCTCTGCGCCGCCCGGCGCACACCACGGCCTCTTCCGCAAGTCGTGTGCTCGGGGCGATCACAGGGGAACATCGCAGCCTGTGTCGCCTACTTCTCCGCCGCATGATCATGCGACAGCGCGGTGTCCTGCGTCGCCGTGCCTGCCAAGGTGGACCTGTTCGAGATCAACAAGGTCTTCGCTTCGGTCGCCATCCATCCCATCCGCGACCTCGACATCGGCGCCGTGGTCGTCAACGTCAACGGCGGCGCCATCGCGATGGGCCACGCGCAAGCATCCAGCACCAGTACGTACCAACCAGAGAAAGCTGCATAACTACCCGACACACGTTCACCTCGGCGGGCGCCCGCCCACGAGACTGTCCGGACGTACCCTTCTGCCGATGAGCGGATGCCGACCGAGGGCGCGCCTGCGGTCATGAGCCCACTGCCGGTTCAGTCAATGATCGTCTCGCGGAAGTACATGGCCGTTCTGCGGGCTCCTTCGACACGTCGGCGCCTAACGCGCCGTGCTGCGGACCTCTGTACCCGACTCCTACATGACCTGATCCATGGTGGACCACGAGTGCTGTCCCGTCCTGCTGTGCGATGGTCAGTCCGCGAAAGGACACGATCACGCCGTCAGGCCCTGTGCGAAGCGCTGGTGGCGGCACTGTTGCGTTGGAATGAGCGCAAACAGACTCGGCCGAGGTTGGCAGCCCGGATCAGACAGCGAGGACGAGTTCGGCGAAGGCCGTCGGGAGCTGGTGCCTCGGTTCGGCGTCAACTCCGAGTTCATAGTGGCTGCGGCGGAGGTTTTGTATGAACGCATGCCCTGCGCTGATCACCCGTGCTGAGCGGAGTCGTTCAGGCCACGTATCGGTCGCAGCCGGGACTTCAGGCGACCGTGATCGGCTTCGATCGTGTTGTTCGCGTATTGATCCACGACATGGCACGCGGCAGGCAGCAACTCATCGATTGCCACGATGCTGAGCTCAACCTGAGCTGGCCGTACTCGGCGTGCAGCTGATTGACCGGCACACCGTTGGCTGCCAGGTCGGCCAGCAGATCAGAAACGAACTCGTCGACGGCCAGCAAGGCGTGCGGACTGTAACAGGGTCCGTGGTACGGCAGCCGAAGCTCGACGTCGGCATCGTGGAAGTCGCCGGCCAGTGTGAGCACCGAACTCCATTTCGTACCCGGCCCTGACCTGTAAGTTTTCAGCGGTGGCGGCCTCGACCAGAGCTTCTAGCACTCCGCGCTGGTCATATGGCCAGGGCGAGCCATCTACGGCGATTTGCCGCCCAGGTACCCACGCTAGCGCAGGTTGGCCGGCGAGTTGGGTCAGTCCCCGCAGGTCGGGTACCAACCGGATATCACCTGAGGGGGGACAGGGCTTCGTGGGCGAAAGTAACCTCATCGTGGGTATTTAATACCGCGAAACCTGGAGCAATTCCGATCCCCCGATTAGCCACCCGTGGTAACGACGTGATCGGAACCGTCCTGGAGCGGGGAATCCCGTTATTATCCGCCCAGACAATGGTTGCTCCTACAACACCGCTGGCCGCAGGATCCAGCGCCAGCGCCCCTGCATCAGACATATCACTGCTCCTCCCTGTCGACTAATATCAGCCAGAGCACCTACCATTTCCCAAGAAGTGGAACACCTTGCTTCGCTTTAGATTCAACGCCCACACGCTCATCCCCTATCCGATCGTTTTATCTGGGACTAGCATTGCTGTTCGTCAGCCGCTCAACAACCGGGCGATGCTGATCTCGCCTTGCGCGGTGATCAGTTGGGCATTGATGACCGACCGCGTCTCCCGGCGGCTTGTCTGAGGTAAGGGCAACGTCTCTAGTGCAGTGTCTTGCAATTGAGTTTACAGTACGTTATGCTATGAGTCATGAGTCAAGCAGCGGCGCCGTTGGCGATATCCGATGGGCAGCGAGAAGTATTGGAAACGTTGGCCGGTTCGCGGACCGCGGCGTACCGTGTTGTGCAACGAGCACAGGTATTGTTGTTGGCTGCCGACGGTGTGTCGAATTCCGAGATCAGTGAGGTTGTTGGGGTATCTCGCCCGACCGTGCTGGCCTGGCGTGGCCAGTTCGAGGTAGACGGACTGATCGGGTTCGGTGAGGTGGCCAAAGGACGTGGCCGCAAACCGTCGATCAGTGACGAGAAGGTTGCCGAGATCGTGGATTTGACGCTGCACTCGAAACCGGAGGGCCAGACGCACTGGTCGTGCCGGTCGATGGCCACCCGGGCCGGGGTGAGCTCGGCATCGGTGCAGCGGATCTGGTCGGCTCGAGGGCTCAAGCCCCATCTGGTGAAGACCTTCGAGCTCTCCAATGATCGCCACTTCGAGGACAAGCTCATCGACGTCGTGGGTCTGTACCTCAACCCGCCCGACCAGGCCGTAGTGCTGTGTATGGACGAGAAGAGCCAGATCCAGGCCCTGGACCGCACCCAGCCGTCGCTGCCGATGAAAAAGGGCCGGGCCGGCACGATGACCCATGACTACAAACGCCACGGCACCACCACCCTGTTCGCCGCGCTCAACGTGCTCACCGGAACGGTGATCGGCCGCTGTCTGCCACGGCACCGCAATACCGAGTTCTTAAAGTTCCTGCGCGTCATCGACCGCGAGGTGCCCAAAGGGCTGCAGATCCACATGATCTGCGACAACTACGGCACCCACAAACATGCCAACGTCAAGGAATGGCTGACCAAGCATCCGCGGTTTCACCTGCATTTCACCCCTACGTCATCGTCGTGGCTCAACCTGGTCGAGCGGTGGTTTCGGGACCTGACCGACAAGGCCATCCGCCGGGGCGTGTTCCACAGCGTGAACGACCTTATTGCCGCGATCGAGGACTACCTGAAAGTCAACAACGACAAGCCGAAACCATTCGTGTGGACCGCAACTGCCGAGCAGATCCTCGCCAAGGTCGCCCGCGGACGAGTCGCCCTCCAGGAAGTGTAAAGTCAATAATGAGACACTACACTAGCTAGTGTTGGGTGATCGTCGTGCCATGTAGGGATGGTGTCGGCCTTCGCAGTCGATCGAGCGCCACGCAGCGCGTGCCCCTGCGCACTCCCTCCTACGCAACGGTCACCCTTAGGATGGCAGGGGCTGGAGGCAGAACGCCAGGGCGAGGTAGCGGGTCCCAGGATTCGCACGCCGGTCTCACCATCGATGGTGGCGGCCTCGTCGACCATGCTGCGGTCATTACCTCGAAAGGTGTTGCCGGATGGGCACTGCGCCATTGTTGCCGACATTGCACCAGCCCACCGACCTCGAGGCGGTGGGGTTCGGGCATCGTTCGATGACTCATCGGGAGCTGGGTGTGGTGGCTGCGGCGTTGGTGTCGCGGCTGTCCGGCGCTCGGCGGGTCGCGGTCTGGGCTGAGCCGGAGCTGGAGACCTGCGTGGCGATGGTCGCAGCGCTCGCGGCGGGCGTGCCTGCGGTGCCGATTAATCCCAAGCTGGGCACCCGTGAACTGCAACACGTCGTCTCGGACGCGTCGCCTGACCTGGTACTCACCGCTCCAGGAACCACGCTACCGGAGGCGCTGCGAGTTGTACCGCGGCTCGACGTCGACCTGGGGGCGGAGGGCGGCTCGACGCCGCCCGAACCGGATCCCGAGTCGCCGGCACTGATTATCTATACCTCGGGTACCACCGGCCCGCCCAAGGGTGTGGTGTTGCCACGGCGCGCGCTCGCCGCGGACGTCGACGCGCTCGCTACCGCCTGGAGGTGGACCGACCAGGACGTCCTGGTGCACGGGCTGCCCTTGTTTCATGTGCATGGCCTTGTGCTCGGGCTGCTCGGGCCGCTGCGGCTGGGCGGAACCCTGCACCATCTGGGTTCGTTTTCGGTCGGCGGGGTAGTCCGGGAATTGAGTGGCTCCGCGACGATGCTGTTCGGGGTGCCGACGATGTATCACCGGTTGGCCGCGGCAGCAGAGCAGGATCCCGACATTGCTGCGGCGTTAGGAAAGGTACGGCTCCTCGTTTCGGGCTCGGCCGCGCTGCCCGTCTCCGACTACCAGCGAATCGCCGCGGCCACCGGTCAGCACGTCCTGGAGCGGTACGGGATGACCGAGTCGTTGATCACCTGCGCGATACGGGTTGATGGGAAACGCTGGCCGGGTACCGTCGGGCCGCCGCTGGACGGGGTGGCGCTGCGGCTGGTGGACGACCACCGCGACATCGTGGAATTAGTGGACCACGAGACCATCGGTGAGATTGAGGTTGCCGGCCCGACGCTGTTCTTGGGCTATCTTAACCGGCCCGATGCCACTGCTGAGGCGATGCCCGATGGCTGGTTTCGCACTGGCGATGTTGCCACCCGTGGTCCGGACGGGTACTTGCGGCTGGTCGGGCGCCGCGCCACGGACCTGATCAAAAGCGGCGGCTACAAGATCGGCGCGGGGGAGGTCGAGAACGCCCTTCTTGAACATCCCGGGGTTGCGGAGGTGGCGATCACCGGGGAGCCGGATCCCGACCTTGGGGAGCGGGTGGTCGCGTGGGTGGTCGCTTCCTTCGATCCCCCTCCGCCCGCCGACGAGCTCACCGCGCACGTCGCGGTGCTGCTCGCGCCGCACAAGCGGCCCCGGGTGGTGCACTACCTCGCTGCGCTACCCCGCAATGAGTTGGGCAAGGTGTGCAAGAGCGAGCTACGTCCATGAACATCCGTCGGTCGGGGGGATCTTCCTCCGACGCCGTCGTGATGGACCCGGCCTCGACGGTTCGGCGGCTGGTACCGGTGGCCAAACTCGACTCGTGGATCACCTCCATCGATGACGTCTACGTGATCGCGCACATGGGAATCGCGCACATCGACCTCCAACGCTGGCGTCTCACGGTGGACGGGCTGGTCGACCGCGCTATGACGCTTGACTATCGCGAGCTGACGAGGCTGCCGTCGCGCGAGATCACCGCGGTCATCGAGTGCTTCGGCAATCCCGTAGCACCCGACGTTCCCACCCGGCGTGTCGGCAACGTCGTCTGGCGAGGTGTTCCCCTGGCCGACGTGCTAACACGGGCGGGCGTGCGGGCGGGTGCGGACGCCATCTGGTTGGAGGGCTTGGACTTCGGGACCTTCGCCGGTGTGTCCAACGATCGGTACCTCAAGGATCTCCCGCTGGAGCGGGCCCTGGAGGGTGACGTGCTCTTGGCCTGGCAGATGAACGGCGCTCCGCTCACTCCCGAGCACGGCTTCCCGGTCCGCGTGTTTGTGCCGGGTTACTTCGGCACCAACGCGGTGAAGTGGCTCGCGCGGATCCAGGTCGCGCACGGCCGACCAGAGGGACTGTTCACCACCCGGCTGTACAACCGTCGGGTAGTCGTGGACGGTCTGGCCGATTACGACCACCCGGTCCGGGAGCTGGACGTAAATTCGGTGATCGTGCGCCCAGCGGAGGGGTCAGTGCTGACATCCGGGCAGCACGTGATTTCCGGGTGGGCGTGGAGTGCGGGGAACGTGACTCGCGTCGAGGTGAGCACCGACGCTGGCGCCACCTGGGCACAAGCGCAGATCGCAAGTCGGGAGCCCGTTCATGCATGGCAGCGGTTCGCGCTCGACTGGCCCGTTGAGGCGCCAGCCGCTTACCAGATCGCCTGCCGCGCCTTCGACGCCAGGGGGCGCATCCAACCGTTCGAAGGGCGCAACCGCGTCCACATTGTCAACGTCACGGTGATCTGATACGGCGCACTGTCGTCACAGGGCAACCGAGCCACTTGCTGTGCCCATGGCGTTATCACTTCCTGTCACCGCCGATCCCCCACACGATGAGTGAGTGAGGGGAGCCTACCCATATCGACTACACAGTGCGGCCTGCAGCAACGCGGGTTGTCAGGGCGGGTGGTCTGAATGGGGCGACCTCTGACAATTTCGAGCGGAGGGTCGCAGTTCGGGTTGCGATAACCGGGTGTTCCTGGTCTCCTATTAAAAAGGCCGTTTTCGCTGCGTGCTTAACGCATCATCGGGGATGTGTCGGGGAGGTATTACCAGAGCAGATTGCGCCCATAAATGTACCGCAGCTGCAGCTCGTGGCATTCGTTGTCCAGCTCCAGTTTCGATCTTCGATGCATCACCTAATCATGTACTAGGGAATTCTTCGGCTCGCGTGTTCGGTCGAACTGTGTACTTCTGCTGAAGATTTGCCGCTAGATCATGGTTCAATCTGGAGGAGTCACATGACAACCTCAACCTCACCGCGTTCATGTTCGGACCTCAGGGTAGACGAGGTTGAGAAAGATCTCTGGCGTTGGCTGGACATCCTCACCGACGACAGTGATCTTCTTGTCGTGTTGGGCCTGGTTGCCGCGCGAATAGTGGATGCATCCGTGCTCGACGAAATAGCCACCACCGAGCCTGGCGCGAAGCCTTTTGATTTCGCCGAGCATGGGATATCGGAGGCGGATTTCTCTCGATTCCAGAAACTGTGGTATCACTTCAGGGTCCCCTATGCGCGGGCGTCGCTGGTCTGGTGGTATCTATTCTGTCTGGCTCTGGGCCGCGGCGACGACGTGGTCCACGCCCTTGCGCGCATGACGGAATGGCTCGGGCTGATGACCGACGACATTAATTCTGCCATGGTGCTGGCAGGAGATATTTGCGGTTTGTCGGCTGAGATCGTGGTCGTCACCGACACCGAGATGACCGACCTTGCGGCTCTGGTAGCCGCGGTGCGGTTGAACGCTCCGCTGATCGCGGTTGACGACGTTTCCGCGGCGGTGGAGATCGGACGCAACAGCGACCGCGCCGTGGTGGCGCCTACGCTGGGTGATGGGCGAGTGCAAGACCGGGCGCACGATGAGCTGTGGCTCGGTCCGCCGGTTAACCTGCGCGCATTGCCGGCCCGGGCGAGGCAGGCATGGCAGCGGCTTCCGGATCAAGAACGCACCGATCTGCTGTCCGGACTGGAGCAGCGGATTTCCTCGATCGAACGGGTGCGGTTCCTCATCGACGAGGCAGTCGTCGATAATCGTGGTGTCACCCGGTTGCTCGCCGAATGCCGGAATGAGCCGGTGGCCGACTGGCCTCAGGAGCGTCTCGCGCTAGCAACTCTGGCGTGGTGTTGGCAAGAGGCTGGCTTCGTCCTGCAAGAACTGAACCAGTCCTTCGTCTCGTTCCCGGCGCTCGCCGTGTTCCTGACACGCAAGATCAGGCAGTACCGTGGCCGGCTCCCGGAGATCGGGACAGAACAGCAAGAGGGTGACGATGTCATGCTCCTTGCCCGAGAGCTGTCTGGGCTACGCAAACAAATCGAAGACAAGTACGAGCGGTGCCTGTCTTTCGACGGCAGCAACTGGGAACGTCGCGAGTTCTTGTTACCCCTTTCGATATACCGCCGTACCCAGGAAGTTCCGGAGAGCTTGCGCGCTCACCTGCATAGTGAAATTGGCGCCGAATTCCTCGGACGAATGGGGACTCTGACAGCATGGGACCAGTTTCTAGAGTCCGCTCTGGAAGCAGGCAGCTCGCCAACCAGGATCATGCAGGAATTTGCGCACTGGGCGGCGAACGCCCGAGACCTCCGGGTGGATCTCGCGATCTTCACCGTCCCGGTCGGCCGCAAGCTCGATCAACCGTGGACGATGGATTTCACCGATCTATTTTGCTACACGGGATTTCGGGACGGGTTCCGGCCAGAGGATTTCGGAATTCCCATGGACCGGGTGGGGATGTACAACGTCATCGCTCAACGCATGCGATACAACGCGGTGAAGAAGGCGCAGAACTACGCGCCGGTCATGCGGTTTCCCCCGCAGGGTTTCAATCTTCCTGACATCGCCGTGGCGGAAGATGCAAATCATGGTGGTCACAACGCGGCGGGGATTCGGCTGGCTTGTCGGCTTCCGATCTCAATCGCCCACGACAGCAAGAGCTGGAACGGGATATCAGACGTCCGACTGAACCGGGCTCAATACAGCCGAGATAACCGTTTTCAGCCGCGCGATATGATCACCGGCCATCGCTACACTCAGTGGGCCAAGGGAGTGGCAGACGCGACCTACCGGAGAGGGCTCAGCTTTGATGAGAAGTGGACGAACAAGGTCAAGGACCTGGAACTCTGATGGGCACCTCAATGGCTGAGCAAAGTTATCACCTCGACAATGCAGCACCTGCTGATGCAGCATCCGGTACCAGCCTCGAACAGGTACTCGGCGAAGACGTGCTTCTCGTGCGGTTTGCCGATCGTGTCATCAGGGTGCCTGCCCGCTGTCCGCATCGCGGTGGTCCGCTGGCGGAGGGCAGAATCATCGGAACATTCTTAGAGTGCCCCTGGCACGGCGCCACTTTCGATCTAAGAACTGGCAGACGGCTACGTGGACCCGAGTGCGGCGATCTCACGCTTATAGAGGGCGAATCAACAAAAGCTAGATAACAGCCCCCAAAACTGCTCGGACGCACTGAAGGAGGGGTTTGACAATGGCGTACGTGATCACTCAACCCTGTATCGACGTCAAAGATGGTACCTGCGTCGATGTCTGCCCGGTAGATTGCATCGCAGGCGAGACCGAGGACCGTCAGTTGTTCATCGACCCGGAGCGATGCATAGACTGCGACCTGTGCGCCACGGTCTGCCCGGTCGATGCAATCTACCGGGAAGAGGAGTTGCCACCTGAGTGGGTTCATTTTGCGGATGTGAATCGTGAATACTTTACCCCGGGTGAGAAATGTCAAGCTCCGTGACGCGGACAGGCGTGTTACAGGACGAGCTCTCAATCGTCAGATGGGCGCTGGCAACAATCGGTGAGGGTGTCACGTGCCTGGAGGTTCCGCACGGGCAGCGCCCGGTGCCAATGCAGGGCGCCGCGGCCAGCGGCTCAGGGCTGGTTAGCAACGGCACTATTGGCGCCGATATCATTCGGCTCCCGGCAGGCGCGGGGTTTCCTCCGCACACGCACCCCGGTCATCATGTCCTCGCGGTCCTCGGTGGTCAGGGCACAATTACTTATAACGGCCGTGTCCATCCCACCGAAGCCGGTGAAATCTACTTGGTCGAGGGATCTGTGTCGCATGCAGTCGGCGCGATTTCGGATCACGTGATCTTGGCCGTCGGTGCGCCGCACATGCCGGTCGCTTCCAAGGAACGGATGGACGTTGTCAATTACGGAGAAGTACTCAGCCAGATCGGCGATCTGCACTGCTTGATCTGCGACATCAAATCGCGGTTGCCCGCGTACTTGCACGACGTCGGGTGTGCCCACTGCCCGTGCCATTCGTGTGCTGACGTGAACCAAGCGTGAGTGTCACTGCGCGGCAGTCCGTGGTGTCGATCGACCCTCGACGCGCAGCGTTGACCAAGATACGTCGACGCCTGTTGCCGTATCTGCTCGTTCTTTACGCGGTTGCTTTCCTCGACCGGGTAAACATCGGGTACGCCAAGACCGCTATGGAGCGAGACATTGCGGGGTTGCATGCGTTGTATGGTTTCCTGGCCGGCGTATTCTTCATAGGATACGTGCTCTTCGAGGTACCCAGCAACCTTGGACTTCGACGGTTTGGTGCCCGTAGGTGGATCGCCCGTATCATGATTAGTTGGGGTGCAGTGGCGGCGCTTACCGGGGTCTGCAGTACACCTGCCAGCATCGGAGTGGTCCGCTTCACGCTGGGCGTGATGGAGGCCGGATTCTTCCCTGGCATCGCACTCTATCTGACCCTCTGGCTGCCACGCAGGGAACTTGCGCGGGCGTTCGCGGTGTTCATCAGCGCCCAGGTGATCAGCATGATCATCGGAGCACCAGTTTCCGGACTTATTCTTGATCATATCCACTGGGCAGGCGTCGAGTCCTGGCGGTGGCTTTTTGTACTCGAAGGCATCCCCGCGGTTGTCCTGGGTGTCATCACTCTTGTGTTTCTCCCCGACAGTCCGAGCGAAGCCAGGTGGCTTGACGCCAAGGAAAAAGACTGGATCACTACGACGACCGCTCAGGAGACCAACAGTGACCGAACGTCGTTAACCGCAGGCACCTGGGCTGTGTTCCGCAACCCCCAGGCACTCTGTCTGGCACTCATCGACCTGCTGCTGGTCCTGAGCGCCTTCGGCTTGACGTTTTATCTGCCGGCCATCATCGAGTCGTTCGGCACTGGAATCTCTCACACGGAGTCAACGCTGTTGACCGTCATCCCCTTCACCGTCGGGGGTGTCGCCATGTTCCTCAATGGATGGCACTCCGACCACACTAGGGAACGGTCCTACCATGTTGCCTTGGCAGCGGTGATCGGAGCCGGCGGCTTCGTGTTGCTTGCCAGCGCCGCGAGCATGGGGACGTCTCTGCTCGCACTGTCTCTGGCGGCGGTAGGTGCATACGGCTATATTTCCGTGTTTTGGGTGATGCCCGCTACTGTTCTTTCTAAGAACGCAGCCCCAGTGGGTCTCGCTGCCATCAACTCAGTTGGTAGTTCAGGAGGCTTCTTTGGTCCGTATCTCGTCGGTTTCATCAGCGCAGACACGGCGAGCGTCCAACATGGTGGCGTCAGCAGCCCTGCTCTCTACGTGCTCGCGGCGTCGTTCCTGGTAGCAGCCCTGCTGCTGGTCGGTTTCAAGCGCGTAGAGCAGCGAACAGCCTATATGGCCCCGGTAAGATGACCGATACGGATTGCAGGTGAACATGGATTCGTCATTGCGACTGGTGAACCCCCGCACCGGACAGCGGCGCGGACACATTGTGAACTCGCGAGAGCGTGAGATTTCCGCCGCCGTGTGCGCGGCCAGGGCCGCTCAGCGGGCCTGGGGCGAGCTGACTCCGAAGGTACGAGGACAGCGGCTGAACGCACTGGCGGACCGTGTCGAAGCGCACGCCGACGTATTCACGGCCAGCGAACAGGCCGGCACAGGCAAACCGGACGAGGAAGCTTTCGGCGAAGTGCTGCAGGTGGCCGATCTGGTGCGGTTCTATGCATGGGCAGCCCGCAGCGGGACGGCCCCCGCAGCGGGTCAGTTCGTGGATGGTTACGAGAGCTGGGTTCGGTGGGAACCACTCGGCGTCGTCGCCGCAGTAATCCCCTGGAACTATCCCCTGCTGATGGCGGCGTGGCGATGTGCACCGGCGCTGGCGGCGGGCAATACCGTGCTCCTCAAACCAGCTGAAACCACTTCTGACTCGGCAGAACTCCTCGCTAAACACGCTCGGGACACCCTCGGACCCGACATTGTGCAGATAGTACGAGGTGATCGCCACACCGGGAAACTCCTGGTGGAGAGCAGCGTAGACGCCATTGCCTTCACTGGAAGTCTGACCGCAGGAAACGATGTGGCGATGCGCGCCGGAATCAAGCGGTTGAGTCTCGAACTGGGTGGCAACGGCCCGGTCATCGTGCTACCCGACGCGCCCGAGAACACCTGGGCCACGTTGGCCGCTGCGTCGACCTACAATGCGGGTCAAAGCTGCGCCGCGCCAGCACGCGTCATCACCTTCCGGGAAAACTACGACCACGTGGTCGCGTCACTTGCCGCGGCCATGAAGGAGCGACATGCGGGAAAGAGCTTCGGACCACTGAATAATGAGGATCAGCTCGCCCGGTATGACCGGATCGTCGATGCGTCCAGAGCGCGCACCGTCCACACCTCCTCGACCGATACCCAACCCCACGAACAGGGCGGCTTCTGGCGGCCCGCGTGTGTACTAGCCGATCTTGCAGAGGACGACATCGCCGTGACCGAAGAGGTCTTCGGGCCGGTGCTCACAGTGCAGCACGCAGACAACATCGAGGACGCGATTCGGCTCGCCAACGAGCAGCCACAAGCGTTGGCGGCGAGTGTGTGGAGCAGTGAGCTGGCTACGGCCCTGTATCTGGCAAGCCGGATCAACGCCGGTGAGGTCTGGCTGAACTGCCACCTTGTCCAAACCGCGGAGCTGCCCCACGGCGGTCGGGGAGCGTCCGGTAATGGCACCGACCTGAGCATCCTGGCCCTTCACGAGTACCAACGACCTAAGACGATCACCGCAAGGCTGCGACCATCGTCGTCATAGCAAGACGTGTATCTAGCCGGAACGGCAGTGGGGACGACATGGCAGATGCGACGCTCCTCATCGTGGGTAGTACCGCATTCACGTCGTGGGGCCGGGATCAGATTCGCCGGCTGAGCGGGCAAGCTCGACGGCGTGGGGTTGCGCTGGTTGGTGCTGACACTCCGAGTAACTTGCGGGTCGCGACAGCGGATGAGTTGTCGTGCGTCGATGAAGTGGTGCCACTTGATGTGCACGATGCCGACGCGTGCCGAGCTTGGGCGGCCACCCGATCGGGGATCGATGGGGTTCTCACGATCCGAGAACTCGCGGTATTTCCTACTGCGGTGATCGCTGAGGAACTCGGCCTTCCCGGCAACGATCCGGACGCCGTCATTCGTATTCGCAACAAGGATCTCTGCCGAGATCGGCTACGCGAAGTCGGTTTCCCGCAGCCGATGACCGCCGTGTGCGACAACGCAGACGACGCGAAGCGATTCATGGCACAGACCGGTCCGGGCCCCTGGATAGTCAAGCCACGTGACGGGATGGCGAGCATCGGCGTCTCCCTGATCGAACAACCGGACGACCTTGCTGCGGCACTCCAGAAGTTCGGTTCACCACCCCCCGCGATGGGCCCACTGCCGGTATCACAGTCATTCCTAGTCGAGACTTTCGTTTCAGGTGAGGAATTCTCCGCGGAAGGCGTCCTCGCCGGTGGAGTTCCGCAGGTTCTCGCACTGACCCGTAAGACGATCGCCGAGGGCTTCGTCGAAACCAGGCAGCGCGTGCCGGCCGGCCTGAACGAGGCGACAGCTCGCGCAGCGAGCGACGCAGTGGCCCAAGCGCTGACCGCGGTCGGTATCACCCGAGGCATCTTCCACGTCGAATTCTGGGTGACCGAATCCGGAATCGTTCTCGGAGAACTCCATGACCGCCCCGGCGGAGACTTCATCTCCGCCCTGGTCGAGTACACCCTGCCAGGGCTCGAACTCTACGGTGCGCTCATCGACGACTTGCTGGGCCTCACACCGGCGCCCCTCCCTGACCCGACAGGCGCCGCGTCCGCCGAGTTCCTTCTCGCGCCGCCCGGTCGGCTGCGCGCCGTTCACGGTTGGGAACAGCTGACGCGCCACCCCGCCGTGCTCACCGCGCACCTGCAAGTCACCCCTGGTGAGGTCATCGGACCGGCAGCGGATTCTTATACCCGTTCTGGCGTCTTCGTGGTCGGCACCGACACTCCAGCCAACCTCGATGAACTGGTGGCTGCACTCAAATCCACCGTCGTTTTTGACGTCGACTGACATCCCGCGACCCGGCACAGTCAAAGACTAGTCCAAGCGACGAGTTCGCCGTGTCCCAAACAATCGAGTCCATCCTGGATCCGCCTTTCGACACCCAGCCTGACCCTGAAGAGTTCATCCGGGCCGCCATGGAGTGGTACTTCAATCCGCTGACCGGCTCCGCGTTCTGGTTGGACCGGGCCACGTCACTGGGATTCGACCCGCGTACGGACATCAAAACCCACGAAGACCTCACACTCTTCCCAAACGTCACCAACGAGCTGCGTGACGTACGGGTAGAGGACCTCATTCCGCGCGGCTACGGCGCGAACCCCGAAGTCGTCCGCGTGGCCGAAAGCGGTGGCACCACCGACCCTCCCAAACGGGTCGTCGTGCTCCGCGACTGGTGGGACCGGGTACTAGCGTGGATGAGCGCCCGTGCGGACGCGCAAGGGTTTCCGCGGGACGCGAACTGGTTGCGTATCTCCCCGAGCGGGCCGCACTTGTTGATCGGTGAGTTGGGCACCAAGTGCGGCCATAGGCAGGGCGGCATCAAGTTTTCGATCGACATGGACCCGCGGTGGATCAAAAAACTCATCGCCGCTGGCAGGAGGGAGCAGGCCAATGCCTACGTCGCCCACCGCGTCGAGCAGGCGACGTTCCAGTTGCGCACCCAGGACATTGGCGTGCTCATTACCACTCCGGCGATGCTGGAACGGATCGCTCGCCGCGACAACCTGGTTCGAGCTGATCAACGAGAAGGTGCAGGCCATCATGTGGGCGGGACGAGCATGGACACCGACACCCGGCACCTGTACCGGACCGAAGTCTTCCCCGGCGCGCGCCTTTGTGGCGTTTACGGCAGCACAATGATCCTCGGGAACGCCATCGAGCGCCTCGACCTGACCGACGACGATCCCTGCGTGTTCGACACTCTGTCGCGTTCATCACCTTCTCACTTGTCGATCCGGAGACCGGCGGCAAGGTCGGCTACAGCGAGCGCAGCCAGGTTGTGATGAACCCTGTCAGCAGGTCTTTCCCACTACCCAACAACGTCGAACGCGACCTGGCCACCCGGGTGCGAGCACCAGCGGGCTCCGTGGGCGATTCGGTTGCCGACGTCTGTCCAGTCGCGCAGTTCGACAACGAAGCCGTCATCGAAGGGGGTGTACTGATGGCCGACCCGATCGCCTTGGACGCATTGGGGCCCAACGGCCCCTACCGCGCCCGCAACCGGTTGCCCATCCCCGACGTGGGCGGCAACCCCATGGCCGAGCTGAGCCTCGTACCCAAGCTGTACGTCTCACGCGCCATGGCAGCGCTCCGCAAAGCGACGACCCTGCCGCTAGAGGACCGCCTGGCTACCCTCAAGCGAGCTGGAGAAGCCTTCGCCATGGACACCGTGGCAGGCATGACGGCTGCCGAATACGAGTTCGTCGTCTGTCGAATGTCAGGCACGCCGCGGGTGACCGTGCGTGCGGCCATCGACGGCATCCGGCACGCCGCAGATGCGTACCGCAGCGTGCAGGCGGCCCGGCCCGTCGGGGCAGTGAACGACTGGCGCGAGCCCGAAGCGCGTACCGGCACCGCGGTGTAGACCCGGCGTGGCGACGCCTTCGCCGTCCACGCCGCCGGCAACCACCCGAGTGTGCACGGCCTGTGGCTGCAGGCCGTGCACTCGGGTACCGGGTGGCCGTACGCCCTTCCCGCCGGCAACCGCTCACCCCCTACCGGCTGATCACCGCCCTGCGGGAGTCCGGCTTCGGTGACGACCAGGTGGTCCTGCTGCCGACCGACTACGACGCCGCCGACGAGATGCTGCGCGAGGCGGACCAGAGCATGGTCTACGGCGGCCAAGAGGTCGTCGACAAGTACGCCGCCGATCCGACTGTCCTGCCCAACGGCCCAGGTCGCTCAAGAGTCTGGTCACAGCCGACTCCGACTGGGGTGAACACCTGGACTGATCGTGGACTCGGTGAGCCACCACGGTGGTGTCGGCTGCACCAATACCACCGCCGTCTTCGTCGAAGGCGACCCGGGACCGCTCGCCGAGGCGCTGGCCCAACGTCTCGGCGCGATCCCCAGCCTGCCGCCCGAGAACGAGAAGGCGATCCTTCCGGTGCACCCTCTCAAAACCGCGGAAACATTGGACAATACCTGCGCGTGGCTCGGCGGCAACGGGGTAGCTGACGACCTACGCGACGGCACGGCCGCGCTACGCCCCGCCGTGCACCAGCTCGACAGCCCGCGCCTTGGACCCATAAGGCAGGCGCCGAGGTGCTCAAGGACAGCCTCGTCTTGACAGCGATCACCGAGGACGAGCAACTGCTGGACGAACTACTCGCCGAGCCGTCGATCAAGAACCTGTACATCGGCGACCATCCGACGTACTGGACAGCCCCCGGCGTTCCCACGACGCCTGTCTGGGTGAATTCCTGATGCGGTCGAAAGGCGTCATTCGCGGATAGCCCATGGCACCCCCATGTCACTCGACATCGATAATTACCGTGGACCTCAAGAGGTCTATCAGTGCAACAAGATCGTCTAGTGTGTCGGCGCCGACGACGAAGACACCGGGCCGGGTAAAGGTGTCCGTTTTTGACTCGATGACGTCACCGGTCGCGACCTGCAGGTCTGCGGCGATCACGGCGGGGTGGCGCGTCAACTCTTTCCAACCATGCACGGCGCGCACCCGACCGGGCCGGGCGAAAAGAAATTCGACACCAGCTGCTGCCGTAAGGTCGGGGATGGTTTCGGGAGTGCGGCCCAGTAAGTCGTCGATAAGCGCACTGTAGAGCTCAAGCCCCGGCCGGGTATGCTCGACCAGGGCGTGAATGAAGTCTCCGGCGGGCCGAATATGGAATTCTCCGAGAACGATTCCGGATTCAGTCAACCAGAATTCGACATGGAAGATCCCTCGGGTGATGCCGACGGCCGTCAGGGCTCGAGCCACCGCGTCGCTCGCCGTGCGAGCAGTCGGTTCGTCCAGATCGGCTGGCGCCCGCTGGCTGATTCCAATGAAGCCCTCGACGATCATCTTACGCGTCAGTGCGAGAACCAGCGGAGTCCCGGCTACGATGACTCCTTCCGCGGAGAACTCCGTCCCGTGGACAAAGGTCTCAATCAAGAATGACCGCGACACCGGCAACGTGCCCAGCGCTGGTGGGGGTGAACCGAATTTCTGCAAAGCCGCTGGAATTTCATGTGGTCGTTCAACCACTGAGACGCCGATGCTTGCAAGGCCGTCCCGTGGTTTCACAATCCAGGGGCCGGGGCCGGTCTGTCGCATGAACCGTTCGGCGTCACCAGCGTCGCAGCACACCGTGACCATCGGTTGCGGAAAACCAACGTCACGTAAGCGTTCTCGACAGAGATCCTTGTTTCGGATTCGATGCACTGCTTCCGGATCATTGCCCGGGAGGCCTAGCTCCTCGGCTAATACCGCAGTGGCAAATACGGCAAGCTCACGGATCGTGAGTACCGCATCGACACCTGGGTTCGTGGCGGCCCAGGCTCGGCAGGCGTCGGCATCGTGCACATCAAGCGGCACCACCTTATCGACACACGACAGCTCCTCCGCGGTCGCCGATCGAAGGTTGCTCGGTGTGTCCGCACCAACGAGCTTGACACCACGTCTTCGAGCTTGCCCGCTCAGTCTACGAATCTGGTCTCGGCCCCACGATGTGCCCGCGGTAACGCCCATGATGAGCAGGGTCGCGTCTGTCATGCTCCCCACACTATGGGTTAACGCGCATGCTGGGATGTGTCGATCACAACAGACCCGCAGTTTTGAGCACGCTGCGTCCGGAGGTCACCCACTAGGGGCACGCTACTTTGCCGAGTTGGAGGCGGCTCTCATAGACGGTATGCCCGTAACATAAATTGTTACCACGGTGGAGTCATGGCTGACCGAGGAGCGAGCATGGATGCCCTGCTGAAGAATGTCCTGTACGAAAATCCGGAGCTGTACGAAGAGGTATACCCTAGCTCGGATACAGAGATTCCACGCATGTGCTTGCAACTATTCGCCAAGTATAGTAACGAACGAATCCGAACCCTGCTTGACATCGGGTGTGGTACTGGTCGACATCTCGAGCATTTCGGCAGAGCCGGGATTGTCGGTGTGGGCGTCGACTACCAACAGCGCATGATCTCCTACGCGCTGAGCCGGCGACCAGGCCTTGATTTCCGAGTTGGGGACATGCGGACTTTTCGGCTCGGCCGGACCTTCGATGCAATCACCTGCCTTGGTTGGGCAATCTCCAACATTCACGCCAATGACGATCTGCGCAGAGTAATCATGACTTACGCCGCCCACGCTAGATCTGGAACTTTATTATTGGTACACGTTCCCAACCCCATCACTACTTATGACGGTACCGGCTTACAGCACCATTTCACCATTGACTCGGCCGGATTTACGGCCACTGCTGAGGCCAGGTACACCTTCGACCGCCGCAACCAGCTTCTGGTCCGTACACGCACGTGGTTCATCGCTGGACAGCAGCCGCAAACGGATTTCGTCAGGTTTCGACTGATATACCCTAAAGAGCTTGAGTACTATCTCACCAGCCACGGATTTAGCATCCTGGGCATGTACGACAACACCGTCGCCGCAGACAGCGACCTGACCGGCCCCGCGCTCTATGTACTGGCTCGCTTCGGCGGCGATCCACGGCCTGACCGCGCTGGAGGCCATGGTGACCAGTGATCTCTCGGGGATATGGCGAATGGTGTCGTTTCCAGAACTCGACGATAACGGAACTAAGCGTGACAGCCCGCTTGACCCCGAACTGAAAGGGCTGTTATTTTACGCTGCCGACGGCTATATGTCGGTCAGCATTATACGACGGCTCGCTGCAGTACCTAGCGACTCCGAAGTTTCGTTGCAGCACCACTACATGATCTATGCGGGCACCTGGCGTCACGTCGACAACCAAGTGATCCACACCATCACGGCCGCCCAAGGACCCTCAATGGGTGAATACGGAACAGGTCCGAGACGTCATATTGAACGGAGACCCGCTCACGCTTTCGGACCCGTCGCTCGGTGAACGACCGCAGCACCGTGTACTGGAATGGCAGCGCTTTAGGACGGGAGGCTGATACAATGGCGGCGACCGCCCACAGCGACCTGAGTAACGCCGAGGCCGAAGTAGTCGACCTGGCCAGCGAGCTGATCCGGATCGACACCACCGACACCGGCGACCCCGCCACCGTTGTCGGTGAACGAGCGGCCGCGGAGTACGTCGCAGCGAAACTCGCTGAGGTCGGGTATGAGCCCTGCCTGGTAGAATCTGGCGCCGCGAACCGCTGCGATGTCCTCGCCCGGCTCCCCGGAGCCGACCGGACGCGGGGCGCGTTGCTGCTGCACGGTCATCTCGACGTCGTGCCGGCCGATCCGGCCGAATGGTCAGTGCATCCGTTCTCCGGCGCCGTCCAGGATGGCTACCTGTGGGGACGCGGCGCGGTCGACATGAAGGACATGGTCGCCATGATCCTTGCGATAGCGCGCCGATTCAGGCGGGCCGCCGTGGTGCCGCCGCGTGAGCTCGTCTTCGCGTTCCTAGCCGACGAGGAGGCCGGTGGCGCCTTCGGCTCGCAGTGGCTGGTCGACAACCGGCCCGACCTGTTCGAAGGCTGCACCGAGGCTCTTGGAGAGGTCGGCGGCTTCTCCGTGACATTGGGAGAGAATGTCAGGATCTATCCGCTGGAAATAGCGGAAAAGGACACCTCCTGTATGCGGTTGCGCGTTCGAGGTAACGCCGGGCACGGCTCGATGGTGCACCAGGACAACGCAGTCACCCACCTTGCCGAGGTCGTCGCACGGCTCGGCCGGCACCGCTTCCCAGTCGTATTGACCGACAGCGCCGACTAATTCCTCGCCTCAGTCACCAAGCTGACCGGTCTGGAGTTCCCGGCGGACGACCTTGACGGCGCGGTGGCAAGGTTCGGCCACATGGCCCGCATGATCGCCGCGACGCTGCGCGACACTGCCAACCCGACAATGCTCAACGCCGGCGGGGGCTCGTCACCTGATGCGCTGGGTGATGCCGCGCAGCTTCCCGCCTGTGTGGTGGCCCGTGAGCACCCGCACAAGTGGGCCGCCATCGGCCTGCCCGATAGCCTCGCGGTCTTGGACACTCCGCTAGAGACCGTCTGGGCTGCCGTCCAACTCGCCTTGTCTGGGGCGAATCAACACACGCTGTCCAGCACGCTGGGGATCAGCGAGCACGACGCCCGCGACGTCATCATCGCCACCACCGAGCAGCTGGTCGCCGGTCCTCTGGACGTGGAGGTTGGTGAGAAGAACGTCAGTGAAAGTAGCGAGTAGCGGTGGGGGCAGAGCTGATCAACCTCGCCGTGGCCCCTTGGTGATCGTATCGAGCCGCTTCCCGTAAGCAGCATGGGTCGCCAGAAGGCACGTGTTCGATCTGATCATAATGTACCATCAATCGACTTCCCGATAACGGTGCCCAGGGGAGGCATTTAGATGTGAGGATGGTGGCTGGTGAGGGGCAAGAAGATTGATCGGGCGACCGTTTTGCGAGATTTGCAGGTGATCGAGGACGATGATTACCACGGTTTTGTGCTTCTCGTGCAGGCGGCTCGCAACAGGAACGTGACGTTTGATCCTGATTTGCCCGTTTGGCGCGTGGCCCAGCGTATGGGATTTATCGTGGACTGTAACCATGACGGCGTTGTAGAGTTCGATGAAGCAATGCGAGATTTTATGCGTGACAGTAACAACGTGGACGGCTCGGACAAGCATCCCTTCGTGAAGGGCAGATACTAAAGTACTAGCCGGGCTTCGCCCCATCCCGATGGGCATGTTCGGTGGCTGGGTTGGCATCGGGGGCTCCGGTTGGGCGGGATCTAGACCGTGACCGGCGTGCCGGTCCGGTGTATGAACCGCATTGGAGCGGTTGGTTGGCCTGCT
>NZ_DASUHS010000279.1:0-27524 GCF_036273375.1 Mycobacterium sp.
GCGGTTCAACACGGCGCGGGCCAAATACAGTCCGTCGCAGTTCTATGACGTCGACTACAAGGAATTGATCGCCGACCCGATGGGCACCGTGGCCGACATCTACCGGCACTTCGGGATGGCGCTGACCGATGAGGCCAGAGCCGCGATGGAAAAGGCCCACGCCGACAGCCAGTCGGGCGAGCGCGCGCCGAAACACACCTACTCGCTGGCCGACTACGGACTCAGCACCGAGACGGTCAAGGAGCGCTTCGCCGGCCTCTAAGTCACAGGCGCCGCAAGAGTTTCCGGATTGGAGGGCATAGGTTTTGCCCGCCTCTCAGCGACAAAATGCACGAATCGCTCCGGCGCGTCCGCGTTGTCGCTCAAAGGCGGGCGCAACACCAATGCCTCCGGAAGCGGAAGCGGAAGCGGGAGCGGGAGCGGGCGCGGGCGTGAGGGCGGGAGCGGGCGCGGACCGGTCGCCTCGAGTTACGCCCGCGACCGTCGCTCAGGCTTCGTCTGGATCGTCGTCGAGGTAACCCTCGGCGACCGCATGCTCAATGCTGTCACCAAGTTTGGGGCACGACTTCGTGCGCGCGGTGTCGCCCCCGGACTCACGCACCTCGGTGAAGTGCGCACAGCGCTGCCACGCTTCGGTGTTCCATTGCACCGCGGTGTGTCCGGGCCCGAGCCGGCGAACGGTGACCCGCACGTGACAGAACCGGCAGTCCACCGGCAACAGACCCGAATTGAGGTAGCGCTCGCGGTCGGCACGACTGGCTTCGGCGACTGCAGCGGCGCGCTGGGGATCGTTGGCGAAATCCTTTGATTTCGACCAGGATCCACCCTTGCGTTCGGGGCCGGCCGGATGCTCGTCGTGGTCGTGATGATCGCCGTGCAGCAACAACATCGACCGCGCAAGCTGATCGACGTCAGGTACCGCCGGCTGATCGTCGCCCATGATCCCTAGTGTTGTTTGGCCGGCACGTCGTCGGTAACGGGCTCGTCCGCCTCGGAGTCCTTGGCCTTGAGGTTTTCCTCCACCTCGGCATTCCAGTACTCGTTGGCTCGAGTGGTGTCCACCTCGATCTCGAAGCGCTCCACCATCTCAGGCTCGATGTCGGCGACGTCGACGTAGAACTGCTGGTACCAACGACGCAGCTGATAGACCGCGCCATCCTCTTCGACCAGCAGCGGATTGTCGATGCGGGTCTTGTGCTTCCAGATCTCGACGTCCTGCAGGAAGCCCTTGCTGACACCCTCGGTGAACACCTTCGACAGCTTGTCGGTCATCTTTTCGTCCATGCCCTTGGGCTTTTCGACGATGACACCCCACTGCAGCATGAACGAGTTCTGGGTCACCGGGTAGTGGCAGTTGATCAAGATCGACTCGGCCTTGTAACCGCCGTAACTGTTGTGCAGCCAGTTGATCATGAACGACGGCCCGAAGTAGGACGCCTCGGAATCCAGGTGCGCCTCACCGTAAGACGTGCCGAGGTCGTTGACGTCCGGCCGGCCCACGTTGTGCAGGAACTGCGACGCGATGTGACCCTCGAAAACGTTCTTGAAGTATGTCGGCAACCCGAAATGGATGTAGAAGAAGTGCGCCATGTCGGTGACGTTGTCGATGATGTCGCGGCAGTTGGAGCCCTCGATGAGGATGCTGTTCCACCGCCACTCGGTCCACTCGTCGCTGTGGGATTCCGGGATGTCCGGAATTTGGACGGCGGGATCCGGCGGGTTGTTCTCGTGGTCGTGCCAGACGAACAGCAGGCCGCCGCGCACATCGGTCGACCAGGACCGGGTGCGTGCGGTCTTGGGCGTGCGCTTCGCGTACGGCACCAACTTGCACCGGCCATCGCCGCCCCAGCGCCAGTCGTGGAATGGGCAGGCGACCTCGTCGCCCTTGATGGTGCCCTCCGACAGGTCGCCGCCCATGTGCCGGCAGTAGCCGTCGAGAACCTTGATGTCCCCGTGCGAGTCGGCAAACACCACCAGCTTGGTGCCGAACGCCTCGATCGAGTGCGGCTTGCCGTCCTGGAAGTCTTTTGCCACGCCCAGGCAGTGCCAGCCCCGGGCGTATCGGGTCGGCAACGCGCCGGGATCGATTTCCCGGATGCCGACCGCTTTGGTGTCCGTAGTCACCAGTCACCTCCAACTCGCTTGCCCTCTAACTAGAACACGTTACAGTTTTCTGACGTCGACGCGCAACGACCGCGCGTCTGGCTGGCATTTCCCACGGCGTATGCGCACTCGGGGTATATCTAAACGATGCCGCTGTTTGCGTTCGAGGGCCGCGCGCCACGGGTCGATCCCACCGCTTTCGTAGCCCCGACGGCCACTCTGATCGGCGATGTCGTGGTGGAGGCGGGGGCCTCGGTCTGGTTCAACGCCGTGTTGCGCGGCGACTACGGGCCCATCGTGGTGCGCGAGGGCGCCAACGTCCAAGACGGGTCTGTTTTGCACGCGCCTCCCGGTATCCCGGTCGACATCGGCCCCGGTGCGACAGTCGCGCATCTGTGCGTCATTCACGGGGTCCACGTCGGCCAGGAGGCACTGATCGCGAACCACGCCACCGTTCTGGACGGTGCGGTGATCGGGGCGCGCAGCCTGGTCGCCGCGCATTCACTGGTGACGGCCGGTACCCAGATACCGGCCGGGATGCTGGCCATCGGCGCGCCGGCGCAGATCAAAGGCCCGGTCGCCGGGACCGGCGCCGAGATGTGGGTCAAGGTGAACCCACAGGCCTACCGCGACCTCGCCCAGCGGCATCTGGCCGGGCTGGAGCCGCTCTAGACTTTGCGCGTGTTGGCCGCCGCGCGTTCCATCTCCCAGTAGGCACGCAGGGCCACCATCTTGCCCTCGGCGTTGACTCTGTAAGTGAACACTCCCTCGGCGGTCGTCTGGTACTCACCCGTCGTGATGAGAATGTGCCCGACGTTAGCTTCCTCGTTGCCGCACTGATAGGTGTCGCGGAAGAAGAACTCGATCTTCGTGGTGGGGGCGATGGCCTTGTCCCAGAAGGCCGAGATGTCATCACGGCCCCGGTGCCCCAGGCCTTCGGGGTCGAACACCGAGGGCCCGATCGGGTCCTCGACGATGGCGTCGTCGGCGAATACCGCCAGCCAGGCGTCCTTGTCCCGTGCCGCCACCGCCTCGCGGGAGCGGCGGCCGGCCTCGTGCGCGGGATGCCCGCTCACGCATCGACCTTCTGGGCCGCGGGCTTGTCAGCACCCACCACCCACATCGAGTAGTACTGCGAGCCACCGCCGTAGGCGTGTCCCAAAGCCTTTCGTGCGTTGGGTACCTGGTGGTCGCCGCCCTTGCCCATCACCTGAATGGCCGCTTCGGCGAAGCGAATCAGGCCGGAGGCGCCGATCGGGTTCGACGACAGCACGCCACCCGACGGATTCACCGGCAGCCGACCGCCGATCTTGGTTTCGCCGGCTTCGGTGAGTTTCCAGCCTTCGCCCTCGGCGGCAAACCCGAGGTTTTCCAACCACATCGGTTCGAACCAGGAGAACGGGACGTAGATCTCCGCGGCGTCGATCTCGTCGATCGGGCTCTCGATGCCGGCAGCCTTCCACAGCGCCGCGGCTGCGTCACGGCCTGCCTGCGGGCTGACCTGGTCGCGTCCGGAGAACTGCAGCGGCTCGGTGCGCAACGCGGTGGCGTGAATCCATGCCACCGGATGTCCTTGCGCCAGACGGGCTTCGGCGGCCTCCTCGTTGCCGATCACGACGGCAGCGGCACCGTCGGAGGACGGGCAGGTCTCGTCGTAACGGATCGGGTCCCACAGCATGGGCGACGCCATTACCTTCTCGACGGTGATGTCGGGTTGGTGCAGGTGCGCCAGCGGGTTCTTGCTGCCGTTGAGCCGGTCCTTGACCGCGACGATGGCGCCGATGTTCGTCGGAGCCCCCGAGCGGCGGATATACGAGCGCACGTGCGGGGCGAAGTAGCCACCCGCGCCGGCACCGACCGGCTTGATGAACGGGATCGGAATCGACAACGCCCACATGGCGTTTGATTCCGATTGCTTCTCCCAGGCCATCGCGAGCACGCGCCGGTACTTGCCGGATTGGACCAGGCTGGCAGCCACCACCCCGGTGGAGCCACCGACCGATCCGGCGGTGTGCACCCGGATCAGCGGCTTGCCGGTGGCGCCCATGGCGTCGGCCATGAACAACTCGGGCATCATGACGCCCTCGAAGAAGTCCGGCGCCTTGCCGACCACGACGGCATCGATATCGTCGAAGGTGGAGCCGGAGTCGGCCAGTGCCCGATCGATCGCCTCGCGCACCAGGCCATTCATCGAAACATCTTGGCGCTTGGCGACATACTTCGTTTGTCCGGTACCTAGTACCGCAGCAACGTTTGGCCCTGCACCGGCCATCAGTTCTTTCCTTCCATCACCGCGACCAGGTTCTGTTGTAGCGCAGGCCCGCTGGTGGCATGCGCCAGCACCCGCTCAGCCGAACCGTTCCAGATGTGTTGTGCTGCAAAGCCGATGCGTTCGAGACCCGCGACGAACATGGGATTGGCCGCCAGCGCTCCGCCAGACGGATTGACCTTGGTCGGTCCCGGTATCCGGATGGCTTCCTCGATGATCAAGTGCTGGTGGGTGAAGGGCGCGCAGATCTCGGCCACGTCGAGGTTGTCGGTCCGGCCGCCCGTGGCCACGTGGGCAGCGGCCTTGGTCGAGACGGACTCGGTGAGGTCACGCGCGCCCAGCGACGGGGTTTCGATGCGATGCTCGATTCCGGTGATCCAGGCGGGGTTTTCGCGCAGCTCGCGCGCCCGGTCGCCGGCAGCGAGCACGATCGCCGCGGCGCCGTCGGTTATCGGAGCGATGTCGTGACGCCGCAGCGGATCGGCGAAGTACGGCCGGTCGAGCAGTTCGGAGACGCTGATCGCCGGTTCCAGCTGGTCCACCCGGCGGGCGTTCGCCCAGGAATCGAACGCCACGCGCGCCATCTGCTCCTCGGTCCACGCGCCGCTGTCGAGCCCGGCGCGCGCCTGCAGCCCGGCCATCGACACCGAATCGGGCCACAATGGCGCGACGGTGTAGGGGTCGGTCTGCCGCGTCAGGATCTGACGCAGGATGCCGGCCGAGGACTTGCCGAAGCCATACACCAGCGCGGTGTCGACCTCGCCGGTCAGGATCTTGATGTAGGCCTCGTAAAGTGCCCAGGCCGCGTCCATCTCGACGTGCGATTCGTTGATCGGCGGAACAGCACCGATCGAGTCGATCGCCGAGATAAACGAAAATGCCCGTCCGGCAAGGTAATCGGATGATCCGGAACACCAGAAGCCGATATCGGTCCTGCTGATACCCAGCTCCTCGTACAGCTCGGCGAAGCACGGGATCAACATCTCGACACCGTTGGTGGTGCCGTCGGTGCGGCGGACGTGTGGGGCGTGGGCAAAGCCGACGACCGCGACGTTGCGAGCGCTCATGTGCAGGTAAGCCCTTTACAGGTGGTGCTTGTAGGTGTCGTAGTCGGCGTCGGGTTCCCCGGTCGGCCGGAAGTACTCGATGTTGTCGATGCCAAATCCCCACTCCTCGCGGGGTTTCCACACCGCCTCGACGCGCATACCCATCCGTACCTCGTGGGCGTCGATGTCGGCGACCAGATGCAGGAACGGGATGTCGGCCCCGTCGAGCAACACGTAGGCCGCCACATAGGGCGGCTTGATGCGCTGACCCTGGAACGGGATGTTGATGATCGCGAACGTCGTGACGGCGCCCTTGTCCGGCAACTCCACGAACTCGGTCGTCGGCTGGCCGGTGGCCGGGTCGGCGCCATGCGGCGGGAAATAGACCTTGCCGTTCTCACCCGTCTTCGCACCGAGCAGCTTGCCCTGCGCGATGGCCCGCAGGTAAGCGCTCTCCTCGTGCGAGGCGCTGTGCTGGATGGTCAGCGAGACGGGCGTGACGATCATGGTCACCGGGTCTTTGTCGCCGGCCGACTGCTCCGTCACCGCCTCGGCTTCCTCGCCCGGCTTGAAATACGCGATGTCCGTGATGGCGCCCACCGGCTCGTCGACCCAATGCACATGCACCCGGGTGCCGGTCTTGATGGCCTTCGGCTCGCCCGCGTCCACGGCGTGGATCAGCGGGGTGTCGGCGCCGTCCAGCTTGATCAGTGCCCAGGCGAACGGCCGATCCAGTGGCTGGCCCTCCATGGGCTCGGGCTGCCAGGTCCACGAGACCACGGTGCCGACACTGGACACCGGTACCATCTCGCCCAGCGGCTCATAGGTGACCGGGTCATATTCCGCCGGCGGCACGTGCACCCGGCCATCCGATCCGCGCACACCCAGGACGTGGCGGTCACGCAGCGCGGTGAAGAACTTACCCAGCGTGGGGCCGACCGAACGGGTGTAGTCGAAGGACAACGTCAGTGGCGCGGCGAGCGGTGGCTCAGGGTGATCCATCAGGGGCGGGCTACTCGAGCTGGCTGTCACGCCATCGAGTAGAACAGGTTCTAAGAACGGATTCAAATCTTTCTTGGATCGGGACGACCACCGGAAGGGCAAAGACAATGAAGCTGGGATTGCAGCTGGGATATTGGGGCGCTCAGCCGCCGCAGAACCACGGCGAGCTCGTCGCCGCGGCCGAGGAGGCTGGATACGACGCCGTCTTCACCGCCGAGGCATGGGGTTCGGACGCCTACACACCGTTGGCCTGGCTGGGTTCGTCGACGTCGCGGGTACGGCTGGGCACCTCGGTGGTCCAGCTGTCCGCCCGCACCCCGACCGCCTGCGCCATGGCGGCTTTGACGCTCGACCACCTGTCCGGCGGCCGGCACGTCCTCGGCCTCGGCGTCTCCGGCCCGCAGGTGGTCGAGGGCTGGTACGGCCAGTCGTTCCCCAAACCGCTGGCCCGCACCCGTGAATACATTGACATCATCCGGCAGGTGTGGGCGCGGGAAGCGCCCGTGACCAGCGCCGGCCCGCACTACCCGCTGCCGCTGACCGGTGAGCGCGCAACGGGTCTGGGCAAGCCGCTCAAGCCCATCACCCATCCGCTGCGGGCCGACATCCCGATCATGCTGGGCGCCGAGGGACCGAAGAACGTCGCGCTGGCCGCCGAGATCTGCGACGGCTGGCTGCCGATTTTCTACACGCCGCGCATGGCCGACACCTACAACGAGTGGCTGGATGAGGGATTCGCCCGCCCGGGCGCACGCCGCAGCCGCGAGAACTTCGAGATCTGCGCGACCGCCAACATCGTCATCACCGAGGACCGCAGCGCCGCCTTCGCGGCCATGAAGCCCTACATCGCGCTCTACATGGGCGGGATGGGCGCCGAAGACACCAACTTCCACGCCGACGTCTACCGCCGGATGGGCTACTCCGAGGTGGTCGACGACGTGACGAAGCTGTTCCGCAGCAACCAGAAGGACAAGGCCGCGGAAATCATCCCCGACGAGGTGATCGATGACGCCGCGATCGTCGGCGACGTCGACTACGTGCGTAAGCAGATCAAGGGCTGGGAGGCCGCCGGCGTCACCATGATGGTGGTCTCCGGTCGCAGTACAGAGCAGGTCCGCGAGCTGGCGACCCTGATCTGAGACCGCCGCGGCGAAAATTAGAACACGTTCTAATTTTCTTGCCAGGGACTTAGAACGCGTTCTAGATTGTCCGGATGACAGCCTCGCAGCACACCATCGCGGGCCGGGTGCTCACCATGCCGGTGCAGATCCGCAAGGCGACCCAGCACATGGCGATGTTCTCCGTCGACGCGGACGCCGCCCAGCGACTGATCGACTACAGCGGCCTGCAGGTCTGCCGTTACCTGCCGGGGCGCACGATAGTGGTCCTGACGTTCATGCACTACATCGACGGCGACCTGGACGAGTACCGCGAGTTCAACACCAGCTTTATGCTCAACCCGCCTGGGTCGACGGCGAGCGGTCCAGGCGCCATGCGGTCGGCTGGCGCCTTCACGCACCACATGCCCGTCGACCAGCCGTTCACGCTCGAAGCTGGAACGAAGATCTGGGGCTACCCGAAAGTAATGGCGGACTTCACCATTCGGGAAGGCCGCCAGTTCGGGTTCGATTGCACCGTGGACGGTCAACTGGTCGTCGGCATGGAATTTCGCCAGGGCCTGCCGTTTCGGCTCACCCCGCGCACGCAAGCGCAGCGGAGCTACTCGCACCGCGACGGGGTCACCTGTGAAACCGACTTCGAATACACGCTGGACGGCGTGCGCACCCGGTTCGGCGGGGCACGCGTCCAGCTGGGCGACCACCCATACGCGAAAGAGTTGGCGTCGCTGGGCCTTCCGAAGCGCGCGATGCTGTCCAGCTCTGCTGACCACGTACAAATGACATTCGGCGACGCACAGGAGATTTCATGACTATTGGCTCGGAGACCATCCCGGAAGCAATCTCGGACATCGATCTGACCGACGGCAATTTTTACGCCGACCGCCGCACGTCGCACGAGGCCTATCGCTGGATGCGGGCCAACCAGCCGGTGTTTCGTGATCGCAATGGACTGGCCGGCGCCGCCACCTATCAAGCCATCCTCGACGCCGAACGCAATCCGGAATTGTTCTCCAGCACCGGCGGCATCCGTCCCGAGCAGCCCGGCATGCCCTACATGATCGACATGGACGACCCCGCACATCTGTTGCGGCGCAAGCTCGTCAACGCTGGCTTTACCCGCAAGCGGGTGAAGGAAAAGGAACCTTCCATCGGCAGGTTGTGCGACACCCTGATCGACGCGGTGTGTGAGCGCGGCGAGTGTGACTTCGTCCGCGACATCGCCGCCCCGCTGCCGATGGCGGTTATCGGCGACATGCTGGGCGTGCTGCCCCAAGAACGCGGCATGCTGTTGAAATGGTCCGACGACTTGGTCTGCGGGCTGAGCTCGCACATCGACCCCGCGTCGGAGACAGCTCAGGCGGTGATGGCTGCCTTCGCTGCGTACACCGAATTCACCACGGACATCATCACCAGGCGGCGAGCCGAGCCCAACGACGACCTGTTCTCCATCTTGGTGAACGCCGAGGTGGAGGGTCAGCGGATGTCCGATGACGAGATCGTCATGGAGACACTGCTCATCCTCATCGGCGGTGACGAAACCACTCGCCACACGCTGAGTGGGGGCACCGAGCAGCTAGTGCGTCACCGCGACCAGTGGGATGCCCTGGTGCGCGACCCCTCACTGCTTCCCGGCGCGATCGAGGAGATGCTGCGCTGGACATCGCCGGTGAAGAACATGTGCCGAACCCTGACCGCCGACACCGATTTCCACGGCAGCTCACTGCGTGAGGGCGAAAAGATCATGCTGATGTTCGAGTCGGGCAACTTCGACGAGTCGGTGTTCGATGAGCCGGACAACTTCGACATCCGCCGTAACCCCAACAGCCACATGGCCTTCGGCTTCGGTACGCATTTCTGCCTGGGTAACCAGCTGGCCCGCCTGGAGCTGTCGATGATGACCGAGCGGGTGCTCAAGCGGCTGCCGGATCTCAGGCTGGCAGATGACGACTCGACCCTGCCGCTGCGGCCGGCGAACTTCGTCAGCGGGCTGGAAGCGATGCCGGTGGTGTTCACCCCGAGTGCCCCGCTGCTGAGCTGATTTGCTGCGCCGAGGCGCGAGCCTTGCGCCGAGCGTGAACTCACGGCGAGATCTCTGTTTATTTTCCGCCCTCAGTGCACGTTCGGCGAGCCCAGGCCGCCGACACCCGGGCGATGACACCGCCCGGCGTGTCTTCCGCGGTTACCCGAACGTTGGTCCAACCCAGCTCTGCAAGTGACTCCGCACGTCGAATGTCTTTGTTGAACTGCCGTCGGTCGGACCGGTGGTGATCGCCTTCGTACTCGACGGCCAATTTGATGTCCTCCCAGCCCATATCGAGCGAGGCGATCAGAAAGCCGTACGTGTCGTAAACCGGTATCTGCGTCTGCGGGCGCGGGTAGCCGGCATCGATGAGCAGCAGTCGCAACCACGTCTCCCGCGGTGACTCCGCGCCCGCGTCAACCAGTGCCAGCGCGCGCCGGGCACGGCGGACATTGCGATGTCCCTTGTAACGCTCAGCGAGCGACTCGACTTCGGCGATGTCGAGTTTCGTCGCCCGAGCGAGCGCGTCGAGACCCGCGACCGCTGTGCCAATGGGGTTGCGGCAGGCGATGTCGAAGGCCGTGCGCGCGGCGGAGGTCGTGGGTATGCCGCTGATCACCCGGACTTCATTGTGTGCCAATGAATCCGACCACGTGTTGATACCGGTAGGTGGACGGCGGTGATCGTAGAACAATTGGGCTGGTGCCTGGTGGTCCACCCATTTGGCCCCGTGCTGCGCCGACGCGGAGCGCCCGGCGACGATGCCTCGGCGCCGGGACCACAGCCATGCCGCGCACGCACGTGATGTGGCGGTCAGTTCGGTGCCGGGGGCGACGTAGACGTCGGGGTGCAGCGCGACGAATCGACTCCGCAGCCGGTGTCGGGTAAGGGAGCCGGTTGCGAGCGCCTCGCTGCCGATGAAGGGTTCGCGCACGCGAGCAGTGTGGCGCGCAGGACTGACAACAACGCCGAGCGTGAACTCAGGGCGGAAAACCGGCCGAGAAACCGCCCTGAGTTCACGTTCGGCGAAGGAGAGGGCGGCAGGAGCGGGCGGCCGCGGCGCGGCCGGGTGGCGCCTAGCGGTTTTTGAAGTTGGGCTTGCGCTTCTCGGCGAACGCCCGGGGGCCTTCCTTGGAGTCCTCGGAGAGGAACACCGGGATGCCGTTGGCGGTGTCGGGCTTGAAGGCCTCTTCCTCGTGCATCCCCTCGGTCTCGCGGATCGTCTTGAGGATTGCCTGCACGGCCAGGGGACCGTTGTTTTCGATGACGTCTGCGATCTCGAGCGCCTTGGTCAGCGCCTGCCCATCGGGGACGACGTGGCCGATCAGGCCCATATCCTTGGCTTCGGCGGCGGCGATGTGCCGTCCGGTCAGCAGCAGGTCGCACGCCACGGTGTAGGGAATCTGGCGCACCAGGCGGACGGCGGACCCGCCCATCGGATACAGGCTCCACTTGGCCTCGGAGATGCCGAATTTGGCGCTCTCACCGGCGACCCGGATGTCGGTGCCCTGCAGGATCTCGGTTCCTCCCGCGATGGCGGGCCCTTCGACGGCGGCGATCAGCGGCTTTTTCAGCCTGCGGCCCTTGAGTAAGGCATCGATTCGCGACGGGTCGTAGCTGCCGTCCTTGAACGACTCACCCGGCGGCTTCTGGGTTGCTGCCTTGAGGTCCATGCCCGCGCAGAAGTAGCCACCCGCGCCGGTCAGGATGCAACAGCGGATGTCGTCGTCATTGTCGACACGGTCCCAGGCCTGGACCATGATTTCCATCATTTCCGTGCTCAAAGCGTTGCGGCGGTGCGGCCGATTCATGGTCACGATGAGGGTGTGACCACGCTGCTCCACCAGCGCGTCGGGTCCGGCTTCCCCGTTTTCTGTGTTTGCTGGGGTTCCGGCATTCTCCACGGTCACGGCTACCGCCTTTCCCTCGACAACGGGCACGAGCTTGCCACGAAATGTAACACGTTCTAATTTGGTGGCCGTGGCCTTGAATATTGCCGACCTTGCAGAGCACGCCATCGACGCTGTGCCCGAGCGTGTCGCCCTGATCTGCGGCGACGAGAAGTTGACCTATGCCCAGCTAGAGGAGAAGGCCAACCGCCTGGCCCACTACCTGATGCAGCAGGGGGTGAAAAAGGACGACAAGGTCGGACTGTATTGCCGCAACCGCATCGAGATCGTCATCGCGATGCTCGGCATCGTGAAAGCGGGCGCCATCCTGGTGAACATCAACTACCGCTACGTCGAGGGCGAGCTGCGCTACCTGTTCGAGAACTCCGACATGGTCGCGCTGGTGCACGAGCGCCAGTACTCCGACCGGGTGGCCAACGTGTTGCCCGACACGCCCAACGTCAAGACGACTCTGGTCGTCGAGGACGGCAGCGACAACGACTTCGGCCGCTACGGCGGCGTCGAGTTCTACTCGGCGATCGCGCAGAGCTCGCCCGAGCGCGACTACGGTGAGCGCAGCGCTGACGACATCTACCTGCTCTACACCGGCGGCACCACCGGCTTCCCGAAGGGCGTGATGTGGCGCCACGAGGACATCTATCGGGTGCTGTTCGGTGGAACCGACTTCGCCACAGGCGAATTCGTCAAGGACGAATACGACTTGGCCAAGGCCGCCGCGGCCAACCCGCCGATGGTCCGCCACCCGATTCCGCCGATGATCCACGGCGCCACCCAGTCGGCCACCTGGATGTCGATCTTCTCGGGCCAAACCACCGTGCTGGCACCGGAATTCAACGCCGATGAGGTGTGGCGCACGATCCACGAGCACAAGGTGAACCTGCTGTTCTTCACCGGCGACGCGATGGCGCGACCGCTGCTCGACGCGCTGCTGGCCCACCAGGACGAGGGCAACGAGTACGACCTGTCGTCGCTGTTCCTGCTCGCCTCCACCGCGGCGCTGTTCTCGCCGAGCATCAAGGAGAAGTTCCTCGAGCTGCTGCCCAACCGGGTCATCACCGACTCCATCGGATCTTCGGAGACCGGATTCGGCGGCACCAGCATCGTTGCCAAGGATGCGCCGCACGCCGGTGGCCCGCGCGTGACGATCGACCACCGCACCGTCGTCCTCGACGAGGACGGCAACGAGGTCAAACCCGGCTCCGGCGTGCGTGGCTTCATCGCGAAGAAGGGCAACATCCCGGTCGGTTACTACAAGGACGAGAAGAAGACCGCCGAGACGTTCAAGACCTTCAACGGCGTGCGGTACGCCATCCCCGGCGACTTCGCGACGGTCGAGGAGGACGGCACTGTCACGATGCTGGGCCGCGGCTCGGTGTCGATCAACAGCGGCGGCGAGAAGATCTACCCCGAGGAGGTCGAGGCCGCGCTCAAGGGTCACCCCGACGTCTTCGACGCCCTGGTGGTCGGCGTGCCCGACCCCCGGTACGGGCAGCACGTCGCCGCCGTCGTACAGCCCCGGCCGGGCGCCCGGCTCGCGCTGTCGGAGCTGGACAGCTTCGTGCGCTCCGAAATCGCCGGCTACAAGGTGCCGCGCAGCCTGTGGCTGGTCGACGAGGTCAAGCGGTCGCCCGCGGGCAAACCCGACTACCGCTGGGCCAAGGAGCAGACCGAGGCACGCCCGGCCGACGACGTGCACGCCGCCCACGCCACTGCGTGATGCGTTTTCAGCGCTAGGCCCGCGCGGTGTGACCGACTTCGTCAAGCACCGGGCGGGCGCGCCCGCCGGCTTCTTTGCCTGGGAAGCCGCAGGGCTGCAATGGCTTTCCGCCGTCGACGGTGGCGTGCCGTGCGCGCAGGTCGTCTCCGTTGACGACGCGAGCCTGACTTTGCGGCGCCTGGGATCGGTCAGCCCGACCCCGGAGGCCGCGCGCACGTTCGGCGGCCGGCTGGCCGTGACGCACGACGCCGGCGCCCCCGCGTTCGGCGCGGGGCCGGACGGCTGGGACGGGCCGGGCTTTTTCGGACCGCTGTCGCAGCCCTTGCCGATGTCGCTGCGCCGGCACCGGAGCTGGGGCGAGTTCTACGCCGAGGAACGGCTGGGTCCGATGGCCGAACTCGCGGCCCCGCGGCTCGATGCCGCCACCCGCGACGCCGTCGACTCCGTCGCGGCGCGTTGCCGTGCGGGCGATTTCGACGACGACGACCGGCCGGCCCGACTGCACGGCGACCTGTGGAGCGGGAACGTGATGTGGACGTCCGACGGTGTCGTGCTCATCGACCCGGCCGCACACTCCGGTCACCGGGAGACCGACCTGGCGATGCTGGCGCTGTTCGGCTGTCCGCACTTCGACGCCGTCATCGACGCCTACCAGCGGGTGCGACCGCTGCGGGCCGGCTGGCGCGACCGCACCGGCCTGCACCAACTCTTCCCGCTGCTGGCGCACGTCGTGTTGTTCGGCAGTGGGTACGCGCAGCAGACGAACGCCTGCGCCCGCGCGGCCCTGACCATCTGACCTCGGCGGGCAGCCGGGGTCGGTCTAGAGTCCAATCGCATGACGATCGATGTTTGGATGCAGCATCCGACTGCGCGGTTTCTGCGCAGCGACATGCTCGCATCCCTGAGGCGGTGGACGGGCGGGACGATCCCCGACACCGACATCCCGATCGAGGCGACCCTCGCGTCGATGGACGCCGCCGGCGTGGAATTGGGTGTGCTCAGCGCCTGGCGCGGCCCGGGTGGAGAGGACCTGGTCTCCAACGACGAGGTGGCGCAATGGATTGCCGCGCACCCTGACCGGCTCGCCGGCCTGGCCACCGTCGACCTGGACCGCCCGATGGAAGCCGTCCGGGAGCTGCGGCGCCGGATAGCCGACGGCGGGTTCGTAGGCCTGCGGGTGGTGCCGTGGTTGTGGAATGCCCCGCCCACCGATCGTCGCTACTATCCGCTGTTCGCCCAGTGCGTTGAATCCGGGGTGCCGTTCTGTACCCAGGTCGGTCATACCGGGCCGTTGCGCCCGTCGGAGACCGGCCGGCCGATTCCCTACATCGACCAGGTGGCACTCGATTTCCCGGAGCTGGTGATCGTCTGCGGCCACGTCGGATACCCCTGGACCGAGGAGATGGTCGCGGTCGCCCGCAAGCATGAAAACGTCTACATAGATACGTCCGCGTACACGATCAAGCGGTTGCCGGACGAACTCGTCCGGTTCATGAGGACCGGTACCGGGCAACGAAAAGTGTTGTTCGGCACCAATTATCCGATGATCACCCACGAGCACGCGTTGGCGGGACTGGACGAACTCGGGCTGTCCGACGAGGCTCGCCGAGATTTCTTGCGCGGCAACGCCGAACGAGTTTTCCGACTGGAGGCAATGAAGTGAATGGTGCCCAGGCCCTGATCAACACCCTGGTCGACGGTGGCGTCGACGTATGTTTCGCCAACCCGGGCACGTCGGAGATGCACTTCGTCGCCGCATTGGACGCCGTCCCGCGGATGCGCGGCGTGCTGGCATTGTTCGAGGGGGTCGCCACCGGCGCGGCCGACGGCTATGCGCGTATCGCCGATCGCCCGGCCGCGGTCCTGCTGCACCTGGGTCCCGGACTGGGCAACGGGCTGGCCAACCTGCACAACGCGCGTCGCGCGCGGGTGCCGATGGTGGTGGTCGTGGGCGACCACGCCACTTATCACAAAAAGTACGACGCCCCACTGGAATCCGACATCGACGCGCTCGCCGGCAGCGTCTCGGGATGGGTGCGCCGAACCAGTGACGCCTCCCAGGTCTCGGCCGATGCGGTCGAAGGCATCGCCGCCAGCCGGTGGGGTTCGCAGATCTCGACGCTGATCCTGCCCGCCGACGTGTCGTGGTCCGACGGGGCCCAGCTGTTCTCCAACCTGGAGGCACAACCGATGGGCGCCGATCCGCTGCTGGCGCCCGAGGTGATCGAGGTGCTTCGCTCCGGGGAGCCCACGGTGATCATGGTGGGCGGCGATGCCACCCGTCATGCCGGGCTGGCGGCGGCCACCCGCATTGCGGCGGCGACGGGTGCCCGCGTGCTGTGCGAAACCTTTCCCACCCGGCTGGAGCGCGGCGCCGGCGTCCCCGCGGTCGACCGGCTCGCGTATTTCGCCGAGGCCGCCACCGCTCAACTGGACGGCGCCAAGCATCTGGTGCTGGCCGGCGCCAAGTCGCCGGTGTCGTTCTTCGCCTATCCCGGCATGCCCAGCGATCTGGTACCGGCCGGCTGCGAGGTGCACGTGCTCGCCGAATACAGCGGTGCCGCAGACGCTTTGATCGCCCTGGCCGATCAACTCGCGCCCGGCACCGAGGCGCCGCTGGCGCCCGCATCGCGTCCCCAGCTGCCGACGGGCGCGCTGACCTCCGCGTCGGCCGCCGACGTGATCGGGGCGCTGTTGCCCGAAGGAGCGATCGTGGTCGACGAGTCGAACACCTCGGGCGTGTTGCTTGCCGGGGCGACTGCCGGGGCGCCGGCGCACGACTGGCTGACCCTCACCGGCGGGGCGATCGGCTACGGCATCCCGGCGGCGGTCGGCGCCGCGGTGGCCGCCCCGCATCGTCCGGTGCTGTGTTTGGAATCCGATGGCTCGGCGATGTACACGATTTCGGGATTGTGGACCCAGGCCCACGAGAATCTCAATGTGACCACCGTGCTGTACAACAACAGCGCCTACGACATCCTCCGGATCGAGCTGCAACGCGTCGGCGCCGGTTCGACGCCCGGGCCCGAAGCGCTCGCACTGCTCGATTTATCAGATCCCACAATGGATTTCGTGAAGATCAGCGAGGGCATGGGGGTGCCCGCCCGCCGTGTCACCACCGCCGAGGAATTGGCCGATGCGCTGCGCGCTGCCTTCGCCGAGCCCGGGCCGCATCTGATCGACGCCGTGGTGCCGTCAATAACGGGCTAGGGTTGGCAGCCGGCTCAGCAGCCAGTCCGTCATCGCATTGACCACGTCGATGCCCGTCTGGAAAGTGCCGTCGTCCACGTCCGCCGCGAGTGCCACCCCCCATTGGCCGGAGGGCGTGGGAACGATGCCGAACTGGCGGACCAGGTACTCACCACGTACGCCCGGCCCCCAACCACCCTTCGCGGCAAGGCCTTTCGCGGCCAGCCCCCACTGATCGCCGGCGACCAGGCGTTGCATCAGGTCGATCACTTCGACGGCGTCCGGGATGGTCGCCAACTCCGCGGCGAACCGTGCCTGCCGCTGCAGGCTCCACTGGGTTTGGCCGAAAGCGGTGAACCCACGGCGAAGTCGTCGTGCTTCGACCACGGTCGCGGTGTCGCCGCCTTCGGCCACCACGACCTGAACCCGTCGCGCCGCGTCCATCGGCTCGCCCAATTGCGACCACAACTGTTCGGAGGCGCGATTGTCGGATTCGGTGATGGCTCTCACGGCCAAATCGCGGGCGCCCAGCCAATCGTTGCGCAGCGCCGCTATCGCCAGGGGCACCTTGATGGTCGACCACGCCACGCCCGACCACCAGCTGCCCAGCGAAAATGTTCTGTCCGGGCGGGCGATTGCGACGCCGATGTTCGCCGGCACCGCGGCGGAAAGCTGTTCGAAGCTCGCTTCCAGCGCAAGCTCGAGAGGCCGCGCGGTCATGCGCAGGTTTCCACGGCCAAACGGGCGGCGACTTCGCGGATTTTCATCAAGCGCTGAGTTTACTGCTACGACGCCGCATCCGGCGGCAATGCCCGCGTCAACGGCGGATCCTCCACACGGGGTCGCTGCAGTCGACACCCTGAGCGGCCAGCTGCCGCTTCAGCACCTTGAAGGTCACCGTCCGGGGGAGTTCGGCGCTGATCCGCACGTACGACGGCCATTGTTTGGGTCCCAGGTCGGGCTGCTCGGCCAGGAACGCACGGAACTTCTCATCCTCGAACTCGGTGCCCGGCGCCAGCACCAAGGCGGCCATCACCTGGTCGCCGACTATCGGGTCCGGCACCGGGTATACCGCGACCTCGGCGACGTCGGGGTGGCGCAGCAACACCCGTTCGATCGGGGCCGCGCCAAGGTTTTCGCCGTCGACGCGCATCCAATCACCCAGCCGCCCAGCGAAGTACGCGTAGCCGGCGTCATCGCGGTAGGCCAGATCACCGCTGTGGTACACCCCGCCGGCCATCCGCTCGGCCTCGGCCGCCACGTCGTTGTAGTAGCCCTCGAAACGCCCCGGCCCCGCGGTGTTGACAAGTTCGCCGACCACACCCGGCGGGCATGGCGAGCCGGTATCGGGATCGATGATGTCGATGCCCTCCGGAAGCGGGCCCAGTGATCCCGCCGGCGTATCGGGCGTGCGCGCGATGGCGATGCCACCCTCGGTGGAGCCGAACCCGTCCTGCACGACACACCCGAATCTGCGCCCGAAACGCCCGACGTCATCGGGAACGCCCTCATTGCCGTAGACCGCGCGCAACGGGTTGTCCGCATCGTCGGGTTGCTCGGGCGTGGCGAGCACATACGACAGCGGCTTGCCCACGTAATTCGCGTAGGTGACACCATAGCGCCGCACATCGACGATGAAGTTCGAGGCGGAAAACTTGCGCCGCAGCGCCATTGAGCCCTCACAGGCCGCCGCCACCGCCCAGCCGACCAGCACCGCGTTGGAATGAAACAGCGGCATCGACACGTAGCAGACGTCGTCGCTGCCGAGGCCGAAGCGCTGTGACATCGTCACGCCCGCGATCGCGACCTTGCCGTGGCTGCACTTGACCGCCTTCGGCTCGCCACTGGTGCCTGACGTGAAGATCAACATGAAAAGATCCGCCGGCGAGGCTGCCTGAAAAGAGATCTGCGCATCGCAATGCGCGGCGATCTCGTCGGCCCACTCGGGCGAGTCGGCGTTCAGGTGCTCGATGTCGCCCAGTGTCTCAGACGATTTCGAGTCGGCCAGCACCAATTGGCAATCGGCGCGGGCGATGTCGCGCCGCAGTGCCTCGCCGCGGCGCACCGGGTTGAGCCCGACCGGCACGATCCCCGACATTCCCGCCGCCACCAGCATCGCCGAGAAGAACGGAGTGTTCTCCAACAGCACGCCGACATGCGGTGGCCGGCCGGGGTCGAGCCGCGCACGCAACGTCGCGGCGATCGCGGCACCGTGCTGTAGGTGATCGCGCCAGCTGGTGAACGAGTCCTCGAAGTAGATACCCCGATCGTCGATCCCGGTCAGCGGCGCCAGCAGCTTGGTGACCGTCAGGTCTTCGGTGAGTTCCATTGCGCCTAAGCGGGCGTCTCGGCCAGTTCCCGGCCGATCCGGCGCAGCTGTCCGGTGGCACCGCCGAGGGCGAACTCGGTTTCCTTGGCGGCCAAGAAGTAGCGATGCGCCGGGTGATCGGTGTCGACACCGACGCCGCCGTGCACGTGCACGATGGTGTGCGCCACCCGGTGACCGGCCTCCGCCGCCCAGAATGCCGCACTGGCGACGTCGATCTCGGCCGGAATGTCTTCCGAGACCCGCCAGGCCGCCTGGGTGAGCGTGAGCCGCAGCGCCTTGACGTCGATGTAGCCGTCGGCCAGTCGCTGCGACACCGCCTGGAAGCTGCCGATAGGGCGGTCGAACTGCTCACGCTCCCGCGCGTATTCGGCCGTCATCTGCAGGCCCCGCTCGAGCACGCCGAGCTGGAAAGCGCTGCGGCCCAAGGTGCCCAACGTGCCGAGCCAGGTCACGACCTCGGCGCCGCCGACTCTGCGGCTCTCGTCCACCTGGGTCCCATCCAGCGTGAGATGCGCGACGCTGCCCAAACCGGTGGTTTCCAGTGCGGTCACCGTGACGCCGGGATCGTCGGCGGCTACCAGGAAAACCGCGGTGCCGGACTCCGTTTCGGCGGGAACCAGGAACGCGTCGGCCACCGGGCCGAAGCCGACCTGCGTGCGGGTTCCGGTCAGCCGGTAGCCGGCGCCGGCGCCGGCCGCCTGCACTGGGCCGTCGCCCATCTCGCCGTCGAGGGCGACGCTGAGCGTCTTCTCGCCGTTGACCGCGGGCACGCCCCAGCTTTGTTGCAGCTCTTCGGAGCCGAACCTGGCCAGCGCTCCGGCGCCCAGCACCACCGACTCCAGATAGGGCACCGCGGCCAGCCGGCGTCCCAGCGCGACCAGGATCGCGATCTGCTCGAGCGCCCCGAAGCCGTCGCCGCCCAGCGATGAGGCCGACGCGCTGGACAGGATGCCGGCGTCGATCAGCTTCCGCCACAGGTCACGGTCGAACCGCTGATCGAGCCCGTCGAGCTCACGCTGGTGTTCGGGGGTGCATACCGAGTCCACGATGGTGTCGACCAGGTTGCCGAGGTCGTTGGCCGCTTCGGTTGTGGTGAAATCCATGAACGTCCGTCCTTCTATTACGTAGCGGCTCAGCGGTTGCGGGGCAGACCGAGGGCGACCATGCCGATGATGTCGCGCTGCACCTCGTTGGTGCCGCCGCCGAAGGTCAGGATCAGGCAGGCCCGGTGCATCCGCTCGACCCGGCCTGACAGCTTCGAGCCCGGTGAATTCTGGCGCACCGTCGCACCGGTACCGAGTACCTCCATCAGCAGCCGGTAGGCCTCGGTGGCGAGCTCGGTGCCGAACACTTTGGCCGCCGACGCGTCGGCCGGCGACAGGGCTTCACTTGCCGCCGATGCCAGTTCCCAGTTGATCAGCTTGAGCACTTCGGCTTTGGCGTGCACGCGGGCCAGGTTGATCTGCACCCACTCGGAGTCGATCAGCCGGGCACCGCCGGCGTCCTTCGTGTTCTGCGCCCATTCGCGAACCTCGCGCAGCGCCAAAAAAATCGGTTGCGGCGAGACGAGCGCGACCCGCTCGTGGTTGAGCTGGTTGGTCACCAGTTTCCAGCCGCCGTTCTCCTCGCCGATCAGGTTGGTCACCGGGACGCGCACGTCGGAGTAATAGGTAGCGCTGGTGTCCACGCCGGCCATGGTGTGCACCGGCGTCCAGGAGAAGCCCTCGGCGGTCGTCGGCACGGTCAGCATCGAAATGCCGCGGTGCTTCTTGGCCTCGGGGTTGGTGCGCACCGCGAGCCACACCCAGTCCGCATAGGCGATCAGGCTGGTCCACATCTTCTGGCCATTGATGACGTAGTCGTCACCGTCGCGCACCGCGGTGGTGCGCAGGTTGGCCAGGTCCGTGCCGGCCCCGGGCTCGGAGTAGCCGATGGAGAAGTGCAGTTCGCCGGCCGCGATCTTGGGCAGGAAGAACTTTTTCTGTTCCTCGGTGCCGAACCCCATGATGGTCGGCGCGACGCTGTTGATGGTCAGGAACGGCACCGGCACGCCGGCGATGGCGGCTTCGTCGGTGAAGATCAGCGAGTCCATCGGGGAACGGTCCTGGCCGCCGTACTCCTTGGGCCAGTTCAGCGTGAGCCACCCGTCCTTGCCCATCTGCGCGACGGTGTCGCGGTACGCGGTGCCGGTCCCGACCTCGCCCTGCGTCGAGGTCAGCGCCTCCCGGCGCTCGGGGGTCATCAGCGTGGTGAAGTAGGACCGCAGCTCGCGACGCAGCTCCTCTTGATCCGGGGTGTAACTGATACGCATTTCGGCCGTCCTTGGAGTTAACGACGTTCGGAGTACAAGCCTCGTCACAGGCTGCAGCTCGACCAACGGCTACCCGTTCGCCTCCCCGGTTGTAACACGTTCTAGTCTGGGAATCCAGCGACCGTTTCCCCAGAGGTGTCAGGGTCCTATGGTGGACCTACATACTGATGAGGCGAGTCCTGCGGTGAAGGCCAGGTTCAAGGAGGGTGCTGTGCGGGTGATCGTGGACCGTGACCGGTGCGAAGGTAACGCGGTGTGCTTGGGAATTGCCCCGGATATCTTCGACCTGGACGACGAGGATTACGCCGTGGTGAAGCTCGACCCGGTTCCCGCCGATCAGGAGCAACTGGCGGAGCAGGCGATTGCCGAATGCCCGCGCGCGGCACTTCAGCGCGGCGACTAATCCGAGCCCCGAGCGCCTAACTGAGAAACTAGAGGTATTCATAAATTGACTAGCAGCACGAACGCGACCGATCTCTCCGGAAAGGTCGCGGTGGTGACCGGTGCGGCCGCGGGCCTGGGACGCGCCGAGGCGCTCGGCCTGGCCCGCCAGGGCGCAACCGTCGTCGTCAACGACATCGCCGCGGCATTGGATGCCTCCGGCGTCATCGACGAAATCAACTCCGCCGGATCGAAGGCCGTCGCCGTGGCCGGCGACATCAGCGAACGCGCCACCGCCGACGAACTGGTTGCTCAGGCCGACTCACTGGGTGGCCTCGACATCGTGATCAACAACGCCGGGATCACGCGCGACCGAATGCTGTTCAACATGTCCGACGAGGAGTGGGATCTCGTCATCGCCGTGCACCTGCGCGGTCACTTCCTGCTGACCCGCAACGCAGCGACCTACTGGCGTTCCAAGGCCAAGGGCGCCGGCGGCCAGGTTTTCGGGCGCATCGTCAACACCGCTTCGGAGGCCGGCCTGGTCGGGCCGGTCGGGCAGGCGAACTATGGTGCCGCCAAGGCGGGCATCATTTCGCTGACCCTGACGGCCGCACGGGCGTTGGGCCGCTACGGGGTGTGCGCCAACGCCATCTGCCCCCGGGCGCGCACCGCGATGACGGCCGACGTCTTCGGCGACGCACCCGAGGTAAAAGCGGGCGACATCGACCCGTTGTCACCCGAGCACGTGGTCAATCTGGTCAAGTTCCTGTCCTCCCCGGCGGCCGCCGAGGTGAACGGTCAGGTGTTCATCGTCTACGGTCCACAGGTGACGTTGGTCGCTGCGCCGACCGTGGAGCGCAAATTCAGCGCCGACGGCGCCGCTTGGGACCCTGCGCAGCTGAGTTCGACACTGCAGGATTACTTTGCTGGCCGTGATCCTGAGCACAATTTTTCCGCCGGCGCGCTGATGGAGCAATAGCCACCGAACCTGGTTGATTTGGCGGAATCACCAGGTAGAACGTGTGTCAGTTTGACACGTGCCAAGTGCTTCTGACCTGGCAAATTACAGTTCGGATAAAGAAATCATGTTCATTGACACGGTGAACTTGTTCTGAGTTAATATGATCCGGCTCACACCGAGCCACGTGCGACCGTAGACGACGCAAAGGCCACACATAGACTTCGCCGAGACCAAACCGAGGGGGGAACCGCGTTGAGGGAACAACTTGCGGTTCCCGCCCGCGCCGTCGGCGGATTCTTTGAAATGATGATCGACACCGGCCGGGCGGCTTTCCGCCGGCCGTTTCAATTCGGCGAGTTCCTCGATCAGACGTGGATGATCGCGCGCGTGTCGCTGGTTCCCACGCTGCTGGTATCCATCCCGTTCACCGTCCTGGTGGCTTTCACCCTCAACATCCTGCTGCGCGAGATCGGCGCCGCGGACCTGTCGGGCGCCGGGACGGCCTTCGGCACCATCACCCAGCTGGGTCCGGTGGTGACCGTGCTCGTGGTGGCCGGCGCCGGTGCCACCGCGATCTGTGCTGACCTCGGCGCCCGTACCATCCGCGAGGAGATCGACGCGATGCGGGTGCTGGGCATCGACCCGATCCAGCGGCTCGTCGTGCCCCGCGTGCTGGCCTCCACGGTGGTGGCCCTGCTGCTGAACGGATTGGTATGCGCCATCGGTCTTTCCGGCGGGTACGTATTCTCCGTCTTTCTGCAGGGCGTCAATCCCGGCGCGTTCATCAACGGATTGACCGTGCTGACCGGGCTGCGTGAGCTGGTGCTGGCCGAGGTCAAGGCGCTGCTGTTCGGCGTGATGGCCGGCCTGGTGGGCTGCTACCGCGGCCTGACCGTCAAGGGTGGGCCCAAGGGCGTCGGTAACGCGGTCAACGAAACCGTGGTCTACGCCTTCATCTGTCTGTTCGTGATCAATGTGGTGATGACCGCCCTCGGCGTGCGAATCACGGCGAAGTGATGGGACGGACGAGCACGCATGAGCTATGACTTCACATACCGGCTGCGCAATATCGCGGCCCGGCTGCAAGAGCCGGTTGATGACTTCGGTGAGCAGGCGTTGTTCTACGGGCAGACCATGCGGTATGTCCCCAACGCGCTCACCCGCTACCGCAAGGAGACGATCCGGCTCATCGCCGAGATGACGATGGGGGCGGGAGCTCTCGTCATGATCGGCGGCACGGTCGGTGTGGCGGCCTTCCTGACCCTGGCCTCCGGCGGTGTCATTGCCGTGCAGGGGTATTCGTCGCTGGGCAACATCGGCATCGAGGCGCTGACGGGATTCCTGTCGGCGTTCCTGAACGTTCGGGTCGTCGCGCCGGTGATCGCGGGCATCGCGCTGGCGGCCACCATCGGTGCCGGTGCCACCGCCCAGTTGGGAGCCATGCGAGTCTCCGAGGAGATCGACGCCGTCGAATCCATGGCGGTGCACTCGGTGTCCTACCTGGTATCAACCCGCCTGATCGCCGGCCTCATCGCGATCATCCCGCTGTACTCGCTGTCCGTACTGGCCGCGTTCTTCGCGGCCCGCTTCACCACGGTGTACATCAACGGGCAGTCAAAAGGCCTCTACGACCACTACTTCAATACGTTCCTGATTCCGTCCGATCTGTTGTGGTCCTTCCTGCAGGCGATCGTGATGTCCATCGCGGTCATGCTCGTCCATACCTATTACGGCTACAACGCCCACGGCGGTCCGGTCGGAGTTGGGATTGCGGTTGGCCAGGCCGTGCGGACTTCGCTGATCGTGGTGGTCGTTATTACTTTGTTCATCTCGCTCGCTGTGTATGGGGCGTCCGGTAACTTCAACCTCTCCGGATAAGAGGACCGCTTAAAAGGGACATGGCGAACACAGACGCGCGACGCACACCCGTCCGGCTGGCAGCAGCAGTGCTGGCCGGCCTGCTGTTGGCTTTCGCTGTGCTGACCTATCTTTCTTACACCGCGGCCTTCGCGTCGATCGACAACGTCACGGTGTCGGCGCCCCGGGCCGGGCTGGTGATGGAGAAGGGCGCCAAGGTCAAATACCGAGGTATCCAGATCGGCAAGGTCGAAACCATCGACTTTTCCGGTGATCAGGCGCGGCTGACGCTGGGTATCAACAGCGACGACATGCATTTCATCCCCTCCAACTCGACGGTGCACATCGCCGGTAACACCATCTTCGGCGCCAAGTCGGTGGAATTCATTCCGCCGCAGGCGTCTTCGCCGACGTCTCTGCGTCCGGACGCGCACGTGGCGGCCTCTTCGGTGCAGCTGGAAGTCAACACCTTGTTCCAGTCGTTGATGGACCTGCTGCACAAGATCGACCCCGTCGAACTCAACGGCACGTTGAGCGCATTCGCGGAAGGCCTGCGCGGCCACGGCGACGACCTGGGCGGCATCCTGTCCGGCTTGAATACACTGACGCGCCAGGCAAACCCGAAGCTGCCCGCGCTGCAGGAGGACTTCCGCAAGACCGCGGTGGTGGCCAACGTGTACGCCGACGCCGCACCGGACCTGACCACCGTGGTCGACAACCTGCCAACGATCAACAAGACCGTCGTGGATCAGCAGAAGAACCTCGACAGCACGTTGTTGGCCACCATCGGCCTGTCGAACAACGCCTATGACACCCTCGCGCCGGCCGAACAGGACTTCATCGACACCATCAACCGGCTACGGGCCCCGCTCAAGGTGGCCGCCGACTACTCGCCGGAATTCGGCTGCCTGTTCGCCGGAATCGAGCGCGGTATCAAGGAATTCGCTCCACTGCTGGGTGTCCGCAAGGCCGGCCTGTTCACCTCGTCGAGCTTCGTGCTGGGAGCGCCGTCATACACCTATCCGGAATCGCTGCCGATCGTGAACGCCTCCGGCGGCCCGAACTGCCGCGGATTGCCCGACATCCCGACCAAGCAGACCGGCGGATCGTTCTACCGGGCGCCGTTCCTGGTGACCGACAACGCCAATATCCCGTACGAGCCGTTCACCGAGCTGCAATTCGACGCACCCTCCACGCTGCAGTTCTTGTTCCACGGCGCATTCGCGGAACGGGATGACTTCTGATGGCGGCCAGCTCGGGAATGCCGTCGCACCGCGAGATGATCATCAAGGTCAGCATCTTCGCGGTCGCCATGCTCTTGGTGTCCGCGGGGTTGGTGGTGGTGTTCGGTGACTTCCGGTTCGGTCCCGAAAGCACCTATCACGCAACGTTTACCAACGTATCGCGGCTGAAGTCCGGCCAGAAGGTGCGCATCGCCGGGGTGCCGGTCGGCGCGGTGTCGGGCATCAAGCTCAACGCCGACAACACCATCGACGTCAAGTTCGGAGTCGACAAGCGCTACACGCTCTACTCGTCCACGCGCGCGGTGATCCGGTACGAGAATCTGGTCGGCGACCGATTCCTGGAGATCACGTCGGGCCCCGGCGAGCTGCGAAAGTTGGCGGCCGGCGCGACGATCAACAGCCAACACACCCAGCCCGCACTCGATCTCGACGCGCTGCTGGGCGGACTGCGACCGGTGCTCAAAGGCCTCGACGCCGACAAGGTCAACACCATCAGCGGCGCGGTCATCCAGTTGCTGCAGGGCCAGGGCGGAGCGTTGTCCAACGTGCTGGCCGACACCAGCGCATTCTCCTCGGCGCTGGGCCAGCGTGACCAGCTCATCGGCGACGTGATCAACAACCTCAACACCGTGCTGACCACCGTGGACCAACGCAGCGCGCAGTTCTCGACCAGCGTCGACCAGCTCCAACAACTGATCACCGGGCTGGCCCAGCACAAGGACGACATCGCCGGTGCCATCCCGCCGCTGGCGTCGACCACGACGGATTTGACGGAGCTGCTGAAGAATTCACGCCGGCCGCTGCAGGGCATCTTGGAGAACACCCGCCCGCTGGCCACCGAGCTGGACAACCGCAAGGCCGAGGTGAACAACGACGTCGAGCAGCTGGGCGAGGACTATCTGCGGCTGTCCGCGCTCGGCGCCTACGGGTCGTTCTTCAACATCTACTTCTGCTCCGTGACGATCAAGATCAACGGCCCGGCCGGTAGCGACATCCTGCTGCCGCTCGGTGGCCAGGTGGATCCCAGCAAGGGGAGGTGCGCTTTTGCCAAGTAACGCAAGGCGTGAGCGCGATCCACTGCGCACCGGCATCTTCGGCGTGGTGCTGGTGGTCTGCGTCGTGCTCATTGCGTTCGGCTACGCCGGATTACCGTTCTGGCCGCAGGGCAAGATCTATGACGCCTACTTCACCGACGCCGGCGGCATCAATCCAGGCAATGCCGTTTACGTTTCGGGCTTCAAGGTCGGCAAGGTGACCTCGGTGGGTTTGGCCGGCGACAGCGCCAAGATCAGCTTCAGCGTCGACCGCCACGTCACCGTCGGTGATCAATCGCTGGCCGCGATCCGCACCGACACCATCCTCGGTGAGCGCTCCATCTCGGTGACCCCGGCCGGCGGCGGCAAGGCGACGGCCATCCCGCTCAGCCGCACGACGACGCCGTACACGCTCGCCGGCGCGCTCGAGGATTTGGGTCAGAACGCCAACAACCTGGACAAGCCGCAGTTCGAGAAGGCGCTGAACGTGCTGACCGACACGCTGCACGACGCCAACCCGCAGCTGCGTGGTGCGCTGGACGGCGTGACCTCGCTGTCGCGCACCCTGGACCGCCGCGACGAGGCGCTGCAAAGCCTACTGGCGCATGCCAAGTCGGTCACCGGCGTGTTGTCCCAGCGCGCAGAGCAGGTCAACAAACTGGTCGATGACGGTAACGAGTTGTTCGCCGCCCTCGACGAACGCCGCGGCGCCCTGGCCCAGCTGATCTCGGGGATCCAGGGTCTCTCGACGCAGATCTCCGGCTTCGTCGCCGACAACCGCAAGGAATTCGGTCCGGCGCTGAACAAGCTCAACGACGTGCTGTCCAACCTCAACGAGCGCCGCGACTACATCACCGAGGCCCTCAAGCGCCTGCCCACCTACGCCACCGAGCTGGGTGAAGTGGTTGGTTCGGGCCCCGGATTCAACGTCAACGTCTACGGCGTGATCCCGGCGCCGCTGCTTGCCACCATGTTCGACTTCTTCTATCAGCCCGGCAAGATGCCTGCCAGCCTCGCCGACTACCTG
>NZ_DASUHS010000280.1:0-22832 GCF_036273375.1 Mycobacterium sp.
TGCAAGATCAGCTCACGCCACTGGAATGGCCCGCGAAACAGAGCTTTTCCGGTCAGCGTGCACATCCGGGCGAAGCCGCCGACCATTGTCAGCGCGGGCTTCACTTGGCTGCTGACGTATTCGGTGAGCCCCGTCGACGCCGTCACCGTCGCACTCCCGCGCCATGGGCATCCCATCGCGGTGCTGCTGCCTGGATAAGCCTCGACCCGCTACGGGTGGCCACGGCGGTGCGACCGGTCACATCCATGTCCCTCCGCCTCCCTACCCCAGGTCCGAGCAACATTAACTAACCAGTAAGTATTTGTCTATACTTCGGATGCCAGCGAATCGATGGGACTACGTGTCAGGCCTGGGATCTGTTCATGATGGGCAGTCGCGGTCGGTGTTGTGGGATCGGATGTCGGTGCCCTTTGAACTTTCGGGTGCGGCGGGGCGATGAATGTCCGGGAACGCTTTTCCGTAGCTTTTATCGCGGTAGCGGACCGGGTCGAATAGAGAACACCAAATGCGTTCGCCGGGCTACTTGGCCGTCAACAGTCGCTCCGAGTCGTGTGCTCTCGATGCAACATAATTCTGATCAGGGCCGATAGATTTGACGAGTGGCGGCCGTTCAACTTGCTTTCGTTTGCAACTTGCTTTCGAACCCATCTCGCGCGGATTCGAAAGCGCGCTGAATTTGAGTGAACCACTGCGCGGTCTCGGCGACGACCCCTTCGATGTCGCGCCGGCGCAGCGCAGCGATGAGTCGGTGATTGCATTCAACCGCCGCGTCGCCCCATTCGGGGTCGGCGGCGTAGAGCACCGGGGGGATGTAGCCAGCGACGTGAAACAGGAACCAGGACAGCTTATTCCGACCGGCGCAGGAGATGAACGTTCGGTGGAAGTCGAAGTCGGCGGCGGCGATCGTTTCCATGTCCTCTGCTGACACCGCTTCGGACAGAGCACCATTTATCCAGTCCAGCGCGTCGATCTCGGCTTCGGTGATGAGTTGGGCTGCGGTCACCGCGAGCCTCTCGGCGATGTTGGCCTGAAGCCAGAAAATGTCCTCGATATCGTGAATTTCTACCGGCAGGACGACGTGGAGACGGTTTGTCGCTTGAGCGACCAAGCCTTCGGCGCGCAGCGTCAGCAGCGCCTCCCGTACCCGGCCGCTGCTCACGCCGAGGCCGGCCGCGGTCTGATCTTGAAGGATGGCGGTACCTGCGCTCAGGCCGCCCGATATGATCGCGGCCCGCAGATGGTCGGCGACCTCATCAACCAGTTGGGGCCGGGGAAGCAGACGACGAGTAGTCCAGCCGTTCGTCGCTGTGATCGCAAGGCTATTCGCGGTACAGGAGCGCGCCTCAGGAGCAAAAACGGGCGAAGAGCGCCAAGCTTGTTGTCGGTCGATGCCCATTCGTTATGTCCCCTTTCGACCAGGAATGCTTCGAGTAAATGCTGTGCAACGTCTTTCGGATCGCGGTTCTCCTGCCCGTGCCTCCCCGACCCCGCGGCCGGCAACCACTGCCGAGCCGCCGGCTGTGTCCATGTCCGAGAACTCCCGCAGCCCAGTATCGAGCAACATTAACTACTCAGTAAGTATTTGTCGATACTTCGACCGACAGCGAACCTGGGGAAGTACGATCGCGCGATGGTGGGGCTTTTCTCCGAGATGATGGAGCTGGCTCGTCTCATCCCTGGGATGGGGTATGTCGAGCGCGAGTTGGCGGGCGCCGAGCGGGCGCTATTACGCGAGTTCCGACGGCGGGTTGAGGCGATCGCCGAGGATCGACCCGCCGAGGGCACACCCCGCTCGAGCGGAACCTCGGACGGCTCCCTGCCGGTGCCGTCGGCGCCGCAGACGCTCGCTGAGGTGATGGAGCGCATGCTCCGCCGCTCGATGGACCAAACACCCTCGGAGAGCCGACATTCGCTGTTCGAGCATGTGATCGGCGAATTGGTACCCGACGAGGCTCGGATCCTGGCCGCGTTGGCCGATGGTTCGACCTATCCACTGCTTGATGTGGCCGCGCCTGCGCTGGGCAACGCCGGTCGTGTGATCCTGCGCAACGCGTCCAACGTGGGCCGGGCGGCGGGCGTAGCCGAGCCGTCGCTGGTGCCGATATATGTCACCCACTTGCTGCAGCTCGGTCTCGCCGACACCGGGCAAGAGGATTCTGACCTCCACGACGAGTACGAGATCTTGCTGACCGAGTCCCTGGTCATGAGCGCGTATGCGGAGGCGGACAAAGCGGCACGCCGCTCGCCGCGAATCGTTCGCGGAACATTGCGGATCTCGGCGCTGGGCCGCGAATTCTGGGCGGCGTGCCAACTCGGGAAGGACGACTGAGGTGCTCAACTTCGACTTCCTGCACCTCGGCGAGCCGTGGTACATCTACGTCTCGATGCCGATCATCTCCGCGGCCATCGGTTACGCGACCAAGCTGGTCGCGATCGAGATGATCTTCCGCCCAACGGAATTCGTGGGGATCAGGCCGTTTCTGGGCTGGCAGGGGATGGTGCCGCGGCGCGCGGCGAAGATGGCGGGCATCGCGGTGGATAACGTGATGAGCAAAATCCTCAAGCCCGAGGAGTTGTTCGACCGCATCGATCCCGACGAGCTCGCCGCCGAGCTAGAGGGGCCATTGCACGACGCGATCGCGCAGATCACCCAGACTGTCATGTCCGAATTCAACCCGGGGCTGTGGGAGGCGATGCCGGACATCGCGCGCCGGGCGCTGATCTCCCGGGTCGAGGCGCGCGTGCCCGAGACGACCCGTCGGCTCATGGGCCAGATCCGCAATAACCTCGATCAGGTATTCGACATCAAACACATGGTCGTGACAAATCTGGTGCGCGACAAAGTGTTGCTCAATCGGATGATGCGCGACATCTCCGCCAAGGCGTTGACGTTCATGGCGCGCGCTGGCGGGATCTTCGGCTTCTACATCGGCTGCGTCCAGGTGGTGGCGTTCATCCTTACCGGCTCGCACCTCGTGCTTCCGATCTTTGGACTGATCACCGGCGGACTGACCGACTGGGTCGCATTGCACATGATCTTCAGGCCGATCGAACCCGGCAAGCGCCTGTTCGGGATCATGCCCTGGCAGGGTGTTTTTCACAAGCTGCGCGACGAGGTCTGCCGCGACTACGCGACGCTGCTCGCCAAGGACATTCTCACACCCAAGGCGGTGATGGAGAGCCTGCTCAACGGCCCAATGTCGGACAGGCTGTACGAGATGATCCAGGACGAGATCAAGGCCACGATCGACGACCAGACTGGCATCGCACGGCCGCTTGTTGCGCTCGCGATCGGCGGCCGCAAGTACCAGCAGATGAAGCAGCGGATCGCCCAGACAGTGATCGAGCGGATGCCCGAGCAGGCGCAGCATGCCGAGGAATACGCCACCAGGGCGCTCGATCTCGACAACCTCGCCGCCGAGCGGATGAAGCTGCTGAGCGCCGAGGAATACGAGGAACTCATGCGCCCCGCGTTCCGCGACGACGAAAAAACAGTCATCGCAGTCGGAGCGATCCTGGGTTTCATCGTCGGCGAGCTACAGGCCGCAATTCTTTTGTGAGGCATGGGTGCCGGTGGTGCCCGTTGATTCAGCACATTGCGCGGAGGACATTGGTATTTCGTCATCGATCGGCCGCGCCAGCGATCAAGTGAGCCTTGCTCTTTCGTCTCGCGGCGGTCGGTTTAACGGGTGTCAGGTCGGCGGGTAGGGCTTGGACCGGTCTAGTGCGGCGGTGACGAGTTGCAGTGTGCGGCCAGCTTCACGTTCGAGGAACGACTAGATAGCCGCGCCGGGATTGAGGATGCCCTGCGGATCCAGCGCCTGTTTGATGCGCCGGTTGAGGTCCATCACGTCGGGGCCCAGATACCCGGCCAGCCAGGGCCGCTTCAACCGGCCTACGCCGTGTTCCCCGGTAATCGTGCCGCCCAATCCGACGGCCAGGTCCATGATCTCGCCGAACGCCAGGTGGGCGCGGTCGGTCATGTCGGCATCGGCGGGGTCGTAGACGATCAGCGGGTGCGTGTTGCCGTCGCCGGCGTGTGCGATCACCGAGATCATCAGGTCACGTTCCGCGGCGATGCGCGCGATCCCGGTGACCAGCTTGCCCAGCGCCGGAAGCGGCACCCCGACATCCTCGAGCAGCAACGATCCCTTGGCCTCGACGGCCGGGATACAGAACCGCCGGGCGACGACGAACGCCTCGCCCTCGTCGGGATCGTCGGTCGAAAACACCTCTGTCGCAGCGTGTTCCGCGAACACCTCGGCCATGATTGCGGCGTCCTCGCTACCGGCGCGCCCGCGCTCGTCGGACCCGGCCACCAGCATGGCGGCCGCCCCGCGGTCCAGATCCATGCGCAGGGTGTCCTCGACGGCGTTGATCGCCACCGAATCCATGAACTCCAGCATCGAGGGGCGAAGCCGCGCAGTGACGCCGAGCACCGCTTCGACCGCGTCCTCGACGCTCGCGAAGCTGGCCACCACGATGCTGGACGCATTTTGCTTGGGCACCAGCCGCAGCGTCACTTCCGTGACCACGCCCAGCGTGCCCTCGCTGCCGACGAACAGCTTCGTCAGTGAAAGCCCCGCGACGTCCTTCAGCCGTGGCCCGCCCAGCCGCACCGCGGTGCCGTCGGCCAGCACCACCTGCATGCCCAGCACGTAGTCGGTGGTAACGCCGTACTTCACGCAGCACAGCCCGCCGGCGTTGGTGGCGATATTGCCGCCGATGCTGCAGATTTCGAACGACGACGGATCCGGCGGATACCACAGGCCGTGCTTGGCGGCGGCCTGCTTTACCTCAGCGTTGAACAGCCCGGGCTGGCATACCGCGGTGCGGGTCACCGGGTCGATGGCGATGTCGCGCATCTTCTCGGTGGAAAGCACGATCCCGTTGTCCACTGCGGTCGCCCCGCCGGACAGGCCGCTCCCCGCGCCGCGCGTCACGACGGGCACCCGGTGTGCGGCGGCCCAGCGCAGCACGGTCTGCACCTCTTCGGTGTGCCGCGGCCGCACCACGGCCAGCGGCTTGCCGGCCGACGGGTCGAAGGCGCGGTCCTGGCGGTAGCCCTCGGTCACGGTTGGGTCGGTGACGACCATCCCGTCGGGCAGGTCGTCGATCAGGCTGGCCAGGGCGTCAGAGCTCACGGCCCGATACTAAGCCCGCCTCACGGGCCCGGGTCTTCCGCGAACTCTGGCGCGCGGTCCAGTTCGTGCAGCGACGGCAGCCGGCAGGCGACGAGGCCGATCAGCAGGATCGGTACCGCCAGCACCAGGAACGTGACCTTCAGCCCGGCCGCGTCGGTCAGTGGACCGGCCACCAGCAAACCCAACGGGCCCGCCGCGTAGGTCAACCCGGTCATCACCCCGACCACTCGGCCGCGCAGCCGATACGGGGCCCGGGTCTGCATCATGTAGTTGTAGATCGGCTGGATCGGTCCGTAGACCACGCCGGTGATCGCGCACAGCACCAGGATCACCGGCAACGGCGGCAAGAACGCGACCCCGACGGTCGCCGCCCCGAAGGTGAGCGTCGCCGTCAGCACGGCCGTGCGCCGTCGCAGATGTTTCGACAGCGCGGCATAGCCGAGCGCTCCAGCTACGCCGCCGAACCCGATCGCCATCAACGCCCACCCCAGTTGCGCGGGTTGGTGTTGGTCGGAGAAGTACTTCGGAAACAGCACGCTTTCCATCGGCAGGTAGAGCGCGGTGACGGCCAGGTCGATCAAGCCCAGCGTCCGGAGCACCCGCATGTTCCAGACGAAGCGCAACCCTTCGACGATCCCGGACATCCATCCGCCGGGCCGGGTCTCGCGCCCGGGCTTTCCGGTGCCCTCGAGCCGCAGCGGCCCGATCGTCAGGATGGACAGCCCGAACAGCCCGGCCGTCATCCACATCGTGTTGATGCCGCCGACCGTGGCGATCATCAGGCCCCCGATGCCCGGGCCCACGATGAACCCCAGGTTGAGAATCGCCTCGTAGATGCTGTTGGTGCGGGCCAGCGACCAGCCCGCCCTGGCGGCGGCCTCCGGCAGCATCGACTCGCGCGCCGTCGTCCCGGCGGGGTCGAACCCGGCCGCGAAGAAGGCCAGGACGGCCAGCACCGCCAGGTTGAGCGCGTCCGCACCGAGCCCCCACGCGATCAGCGGCACGGCGGTAACCGCCGTCCCGGAGAGCGAATCGGAGACCAGCGATACCCGGCGGCGTCCAAAGAAGTCGACCGCGGCGCCGGCGACGAGAGTGGACAGCACCAGCGGCAGCGTCATGGCCAGGGCCACGGTCGACGCGTCGCGAGCGCTGTTGTGGTGCTGCAACGCCAGCCACGGGAACGCGACTATCGAGATGCCGCTACCCGCCGTCGCCATCAACGTGGCGAACAGGATCAGGAATGCTGGGCCGCCGCTTTTCATTGGAATATCGCCGCTGAATGTATGTCAAAGCGGTATTTGCGGCGACCGAATTTTTCGGCTCATGCAGGATGTTCATGTGCTCGCCCACCCACGTACCGGCCAGGCGTTCAGCTCTCCGGTTGGTGCCGGCACCGGATGGCCGGGTGATCCGGCCACACCGCAGACCCCGGTGGCGGCCGACGCCGCCGCGGTCGCCGAGCTCGCCGAGCACGCCGGGTCGATTCCCGAAATCGATGCTCTGGTCAGCGTCTGCCGGGCCTGCCCGCGGTTGGTGAGCTGGCGCGAGGACATCGCGGTTGTCAAGCGCCGAGCGTTTGCCGACCAACCGTATTGGGGGCGGCCGGTACCCAGTTGGGGGTCGGCGCGGCCCCGGCTGCTGATCGTCGGATTGGCGCCCGCCGCGCACGGCGCCAACCGCACCGGACGGATGTTCACCGGCGACCGCTCGGGCGACCAGTTGTACGCGGCGCTGTACCGGGCCGGGCTGGTGAACCAACCGACGAGTGTCGACGCCGCGGATGGGTTGCAGACCAAGAAGATTCGCATCGTCGCGCCGGTGCGGTGCGCGCCTCCCGCCAACGCCCCGACGCCGGAGGAGCGGGACACCTGCTGGCCGTGGCTGCAGGCCGAATGGCGGTTGGTGTCCGAGGATGTTCGCGTGGTCGTGGCCCTGGGCGGGTTCGGCTGGCAGATCGCGCTGCGGCTGCCGGGCACCTCGAGTGGGCGTAAGCCCCGGTTCGGCCACGGCGTCGTTGCTGACCTGGCGCCCGGTGTGCGATTGCTCGGCTGCTACCACCCGAGCCAGCAAAACATGTTCACCGGTAGGTTGACACCAGCAATGCTCGACGACGTCTTCCGCGACGCAAAAGAACTGGCAGGGATCAAGTGACTTCTCATGTCTAGGGTTCTGGTATCCGGCGCCAGTGTGGCGGGTGCGGCGGCGGCTGTTTGGCTTGGGCGGCATGGCTTTTCGGTGACCGTGGTCGAGCGCCATCGGGGGCCGAGGCCGGGCGGTCAGGCGATCGACGTGCGGGGGGCGGCGCTGACGGTGCTCGAGCGTATGGGGCTGTTGGGCGCCGCTCAGAAGCGTAAGACGCAAATCCGAGGCTCCTCCGTCGTGGACCGCGACGGCAACGAATTGTCCCGGGACACCGAATCGACACCCACCGGTGGGACCATCGATAGCCCCGACATCGAGCTGCTGCGCGACGACTTGGTCGAATTGCTCTACGGCGCAAGCCAATGGACGGCCGAATATCTCTTCGACGACACCATCACCGCCGTGGAGGACGATGGCGCGGCGGTCCGCGTCACCTTCGAGCGCGCCGCGCCGCGCAGTTTCGACCTCGTCATCGGCGCCGACGGATTGCACTCCAATGTGCGACGTCTCGTATTCGGACCGGAAGAGAATTTCATCGAAAAGCTGGGCACGCACGCGGCGATCTTCACCGTGCCCAATTTCTTGGACCTGGACTACTGGCAGATGTGGCACTACGGCGACTCCACCATGGCGGGGGTCTACAGCGCGCGCAACAACGCCGAGGCGCGGGCGATGTTGGGGTTCATGGAAACCGATCTGCGGATCGACTACCGCGACGCCGAGGCCCAATTCGCCGAGCTGGAGCGGCGAATGGCCGGCGAAGGTTGGGTACGCCCGCAACTGCTGGAGTACATGCGCGGCGCGCCGGACTTCTACTTCGACGAGATGTCGCAGATCAAGATGGATCGCTGGTCGCGGGGGAGGGTGGCGCTGGTCGGTGACGCCGGATACTGCTGTTCGCCCCTGTCGGGTCAGGGGACCAGTGTTGCGCTGCTGGGCGCCTACATCCTGGCCGGCGAGCTCAAGGCGGCCTCCCAAGACGAAACGGTCGACTACGAAGCCGGCTTCGCCAACTATCACCGCGAGTTCAGCGACTACGTCAAGCGCAACCAGTGGCTGGTCGTCGACAACATTCCGGGCGGTGCGCCGATACCGCAAGAGGTCTTCGACCGGATCGTCGCCTCGATCACGCTGAAGGACTACTGAGCCGAGTCACGGGGAGCGGGAACGTTTGCGGGCCCGAACGCGTTGACGCCATCGTGCGTCTTTCCGTCCTTGATCTCGTTCCGGTGCGCACCGACCAGACGACTGGTGGCGCGCTGGCGGCCACCGTGCAGCTGGCGCAGGCCGCGGATCGGCTGGGTTTCACCCGCTACTGGGTCGCCGAGCACCACAACATGCCGTCGGTGGGTGCTACCAGTCCGCCGGTGGTGATCGCCTACCTGGCCGCGCAGACCTCGCGGCTGCGGCTGGGCTCAGGTGGTGTGATGCTGCCCAATCACGCCCCGCTGGCGGTCGCCGAGCAGTTCGCGCTCTTGGAAGCCGCCGCCCCGGGCCGGATCGACCTCGGCATCGGCCGGGCGCCCGGCTCCGATCCCGTGACGTCGTATGCGCTGCGTGGCGGTCGGGACGATCGCGACATCGAGAACTTCCCGGAATATCTTGACGACGTCGCGGCGCTGATGAGCGCACGCGGCGTACGGGTTCCGCTGCGCTCGGGTGATTACACGCTCAAGGCCACCCCGGCCGCGGCCGGCGAACCGCGCCTGTGGCTGCTGGGGTCGTCGATGTACTCGGCGCATCTGGCCGCCGCCAAGGGGTTGCCTTACGTGTTCGCACATCACTTCTCCGGCAACGGAACCGAAGAGGCGCTCGAGGTCTATCGTTCGCGATTCAAGCCGAGTGAACTGACGGCCGAGCCGCTGACATTTTTGACGGTGAACGCCGCAGTGGCCGAAACCCGGGAAGAGGCAACGGCGTTGATGTTGCCCAACCTGCAGATGATGGCCAGGCTCCGGACCGGCCAGCCGCTCGGGCCGGTGCCGCTGGTCGAGGAGGCTGCGGTTGCCGAGTTGACCGGACAGCAACAGCGCATCGTCGAGAGCGGCTTGCAACGTGCCGTTTTGGGGGCGCCGGCGGAAGCCGCCGACCAGATCCGGGCACTGGCCGACGGGTTCGGCGTCGACGAAGTCATGGTGAATCCGGTGGCCTCGGCCCGCCGCGGCACCGATCCCGAAACCGGACCGGCACGGGTCGCCACCCTGGAGCTGCTGGCCAAAGAGCTGTTCTAGCCCCTCGTTCGATCGCGCCCGCCCGTTGGACGAACTGGGGTTGGGGGTTCGGCGCGTGGCTGGCGATCCCGTCCCGCAATTCGTTGGCGCCAGCGACGGGCTCAATCAGGCTGACTCGCATCGATGCGGGCCAACGCGGTGCGCAGAATCCGGCCGGTGGCCTCCTGGTCGGGGTCGCGACGCATCAGCAGTCCCTTGGCTACCGAGAGCTTGTCGCCGTTGCGTCGGGGCAAAACGTGCAGGTGGATATGGAACACGGACTGGAAAGCGGCGCTGCCGTCGTTGACGCCGATGTTGGTCGCGTCGGCCAATTCGGTGATGCGCGCGGCCCGGGCGATGCGTTGGCCCAGGGTGACCATCCCGGCCAGAGTTTCCGGCGCGGTGTCGGTGAGGTCGACGCTATGCCGTTTGGGCACGACCAACGTGTGGCCCCGGGTGAACGGGCGAAAGTCGAGGATGGCCAGGTAGTCGTCGTCTTCGTAGATCCGGATGGCCGGGGCTTCGCCGGCGACGATCGCACAGAACACGCAGGACATGTCGCCCACGGTACTGGTTGCTGCGTCATAGCGATGCCGAGACCAGTCGGGGTCCGCTACGCTGCCGCGGTGAACGATCTCGCCTTCGCCGGCGCGGCGGCACACGCGCGCATGCTGGCCGCCGGTGAACTGACCGCGCCGGAGTTGCTCGAGGTCTACCTGGAGCGGATCGCGCGGCTGGACAGCCAGCTTCGCTGCTACCGCGTGGTGCTCGCCGATCAGGCTCGTTATGAGGCCGCCGTGGCGCAGGAGCGCCTGGACGGGGGCGAACGGCTACCGCTGCTCGGCGTGCCGATCGCGATCAAAGACGATGTCGACGTCGCCGGCCAGGTGACGACTTTCGGCAGCGGCGGCCACCGGCCCGCCGTCACCTCCGACGCGGAGGTGGTGCGCCGGCTGCGTTCGGCGGGTGCGGTGATCATCGGCAAAACCAATGTGCCCGAGCTCATGATGCTGCCTTACACGGAGTCGACGACCTTTGGAGCCACCCGTAATCCGTGGGATTTGACCCGAACTCCGGGCGGCAGTAGCGGCGGCAGTGCCGCCGCCGTCGCCGCTGGGTTGGCTCCGCTGGCATTGGGGTCCGATGGGGGCGGGTCGATTCGCATCCCTGCGACGTGGTGTGGCCTGTTCGGCCTGAAGCCGCAACGCGATCGCGTGTCGTTGGAACCGCACGACGACGCCTGGTACGGGCTGAGCGTCAACGGCCCGATCGCGCGAACGGTGATGGACGCGGCCGTCTTCCTGGATGCGACGTCGACGGTACCCGGTCCCGAAGGCGAGTTTGTGAGCGCGGCGGGACGCAATCCTGGCCGGTTGCGAATTGCGTTGAGCACCAAGGTTCCAACCCCACTGCCGGTCAGGGTCGGCAAGGCGGAGTTGGCGGCGGTCGGCCAGGCCGGTGCCGTGCTTCGCGACCTCGGCCATGACGTCATCACTGCCGACCCCGAATATCCGATTTCGGCGATGCTCGCCAACTACCTGCCGCGCTATCTGCGCGGTATCTGCGACGATGCGGACGCGCTGGCCCACCCGGAACGGCTGGAACCCCGCACCCGCAACATCGCCCGCTTGGGGTCCTTCTTCTCCGACCGGCGGATGGAGGCCATCCGAGCGAACGAGGATGCCGTGATATCGCGGATTCAGGCGATCTTCGACGATGTCGACGTCGTCGTCACCCCAGGCACCGCGACAGGCCCGTCCCGTATCGGTGCCTATCAACGCCGCGGCGCCGTGTCGACGCTGCTGAGGGTGGGACAGTACGTTCCCTATCAACAGATTTGGAACCTGACCGGACAGCCCGCGGCAGTGGTGCCCTGGGACTTCGACGGGGACGGCCTGCCGATGTCGGTCCAACTCGTCGGCAGACCATATGACGAAGCGACCCTGTTGTCGCTGTCGGCGCAGATCGAAGCGGCTCGACCGTGGGCTCTGCACCAGCCGCCGGTGTCATAGGCGTCTAGCCTTCGACGGCTGCGCCGCGCTCGCGATCACCCGCTGGGACTATTGGCGGTGACCCGCTTCGCCCGGCTGCGCCGCGCTCGCGATCACCCGCTGGGACTATTGGCGGTGACCCGCTTCGCCCGGCTGTGCCGCGCTCGCGATCACCCGCCAGGCCGCGAGCTTGGCGCCCGGCCGCATCACGTGGGCCGGGCTGGTCGACGGCAGGCGTTGATACCGGATCCGATCGGACGTCGTCGCCAGCCGGCGGAAAACGTCGGCGGCCTTGGCTCCGTTGAAGTACACCGTCGTGATGGTGGGGTAGCGCGCGAACAACTTACCAAAATCGTCGGCAGCCAGATTCTTTAGTTCAATCGCCGAGTCGGCGCTGCCGACCCGGCGGCACGCGTGAAGCACATCCCAAAGAGCGACACCATGGGACTGCAGGGCTGCCAGCCGTCTCTCGTAGGGTGCGGCCGCATCGAAGCCGAACAGCTCACCGGTGATCGACCAGAACGCATTGCGTGGATTGGCGTAGTACTGGCCCGTCGCCAGTGATTGCGCACTGGGAAACGAGCCCAGGATCAGCGTCCTGGCGCGCTCATCGACGACCGGCGGGAACCCCCGCAGCAGCGGTGTGCTCATCACCTCACATCATGGCTCGCCCGCGTTGTAGGTTGACGACGTGCACGACGGGGCCGACCAGAACATCGACGATTTGCTCGAGGGGCTCGAGGGAAGCGCACGCACCGAACGGGCCGAACTCGTGAAATGGCTGTTCGAGCAGGGCATCACCGCCGAGGAGATCCGGACCACCAATCCGCCGCTGTTGCTGGCCACCCGCCACATCATCGGCGACGACGGCACGTACGTGTCCACCCGAGAGATTAGCGAGAGCCACGGCATCGACCTGGGCCTGCTGCAGCGAGTGCAGCGCGCGATCGGTCTGGTCCGCGTGGACGACCCCGACGCGGTCGTTCACATGCGCGCCGACGGTGAAGCCGCCGCCTTTTCCCAACGGTTCGTTGAGCTGGGTTTGGATCCCGAACACGTGGTCCTCGTGGTTCAGGTGCTCGCCGAAGGGCTGTCGCGGACCGCTGAAGTCATGCGGTACACGGCGCTTTCGGCGATCATGCGCCCGGGAGCCAGCGAGTTGGAAATCGCAAAGGCTTCAAAGGCTTTGGTGGGCGAAATCGCACCCATGCTCGGCCCGATGATCGAGCACATGTTGTTCATGCAGCTGCGTCACATGATGGAGACCGAAGCGGTCAATGCCGCGGAGCGCGCGGCCGGCAAGCCACTCCCCGGAGCGCGCCAAATCACCGTTGCCTTCGCCGACCTCGTCGGCTTCACCCGGTTAGGTGAGACGGTATCGCCCGAGGAGCTGGGGCATCTGGCCAACCGGCTCGCCATCCTCGCCCGGGACATGACCGTGCCGCCGGTGCGATTCATCAAAACGATCGGCGACGCGGTGATGTTCGTCTGCCCCGATCCGCTGCCGTTGCTCGACGTCATCGTGAAACTCGTCGAAGCCGTCGACACAGACAACGACTTTCCCCGGTTGCGAGCGGGATTGGCCTCTGGCATGGCGGTGAGCCGGGCAGGAGATTGGTTCGGCAGCCCGGTCAACGTGGCAAGCCGCGTCACCAGCGTGGCGCGCCCGGGCACCGTCCTAGTCGCGGATTCGGTCTGGGACGACATCGGCGACAGCGGTGAGTATTCCGGGTCGTTCGCCGGCGCCCGTCGCCTCAAAGGCATCAAGAACGAGGTGAAACTCTTTCGCATCCGGCGGGGTGACGGCGACTAACGGCCACGCTGCCCTGCCGGCGAAGGGTGTCGGCACATGGGCAGGCCCGGCGCGACTCTAGGGGGCGTCTGACTCCGTCTTACGCGTGTCCTACGCGGCCGGATTCCTACCCCGTGTTCCGGCGCTTCGAATTGGTCGCTTCCGGGCCTGCTTCGCTACCCAAGCTACGCCGTCGAACAGCCCAGATCAACGGGTTTCCTCGGTCGGCTTGTGTCCTCGAAAACCCCTTGATCGGCACCCGGACCGCGTGAGGCGGATCCTTCTCCCGTCCGTTGTTTCGCTGCCGGTGAAACGCTGTTCCACAAACTTTGTAACGGTGTAATTATGTAATCATGAAAGCCCATCACACACACGGGCGGCGGTACGGCCGCCCCGGGGGCTGGCAGCAAGCCCAGCAACCCGACGCCAGCGACGCCGCTGAATGGTTCGCCGGACGTCTTCCGGATAGTTGGTTCGACGGCGACCCGACGGTGATCGTCGACCGCGAAGAAATCACCGTCATTGGGAAGCTCCCGGATCCGGTGAGCTCGGAAAGCGAAGCGAGCGAGGCCCGCACGGCCGGGCGAGCATCACGATTCCGCGAAGAGACCCGGTCGGAGCGGATGCATATCGCCGACGAAGCACAGGATCGCTATGGACGCAAGGTTTCCTGGGGCGTGGAGGTCGGCTCCAAGACAGGCACCGAGCGAATTCTGTTCACCCACATCGCAGTACCGGTCATGACGCGGCTGAAGCAACCCGAACGTCAGGTTCTAGACACGTTGGTCGATGCCGGCGTCGCCCGCTCCCGCGCCGACGCCCTCGCGTGGTCGGTGAAGCTGGTCGGTGAACACGCCGACGAGTGGCTGGCCAAATTGCGCGGCGCGATGTCGGCGGTCGACGACCTACGCGCGCAGGGACCCGATCTTCAGTCGTGACAAGGCCGTAGCGCGTTAATGGTGCGGCCGGTCAGCTTTCCGACTTCTCGCCGTCAATTTTGGCGACGACCTTGTCGGCGATCTGGCCGCCCTGATCGCTGATGTGGTACCCGCACGCATTGATGTCGACGACCACGTTGTTGGCCACGCTGAGCGCGCGCTGGCACTCCCAGCCGTCTGCGGCCTCCTGGGTGTCCATCAGCGTTACCTTCGGTGGAGCGTCTTGAACCTGGGCGAACGTCCACCGATACGTCTTGTTCTTGTTCGTGACGGTCACCGTCTTGCCGGCGCAACCCTTCCACTTCTCCGCGGAGGTCTGCAGGAAGCTCTTGGCCTTATCGGCGGACGGAAACAACACCACGGCCTGGTTGACCCAATGGTCGTAGTTATCGCCCGCCTCCGAAGACACCAGTCCGCTAACTGCCGAATAGCCGGTGCCCGCGTACACCGGATCCTGGGTGGTATAGAGCGCGCCCTGGCAATCGGGCGCGGACACCGTCACCGACGAGCTGTCCGTCGACGTGATGGGTTTGCCCGGCTGCATCGATGACGAGCCCATCACAGTGTTGATGTCGGCCGGACTGAGCAGCAGCGCGCTGAGGCGTTCGGGTCCCAACGGCGCGGCCTGCGGTGGTTGCGGCTTGGGACGAACGACAAGCCAGATACCCACCCCGCTCGCGATCACCACGAGCACCACGGCGACGGCCGCAATGATGGGCCAGACACTGCGGTGCGGCTTGGGCGCGGGCTGACCCCACGGCGTCGAGTTGGTGAACTGTGGCGGGCTGCCCCAGTTGGCATTGCCGCCTTGGTAATAGGGCGGCGCGGGCTGTCCGGTCGCCGGGATCGGGCCGCTGGTTGGGGTCCACGCCTGAGCGCCCTGCGACGGTATCGGACCGGAACTGGGGGCCGACGGTGGATCGAACGGCGATGGTGGCGGGGTGTTGAACGTGGGCTGGTACGCCGGCGGAGGCGCTGGAGCGGCGTGGGCCTGCGCGCCGGGGATTTCCGCGGTGGGCAGTGCGGCTTCCTGGCTGCGGCGCAAGATGGTGGCGGCTCGGTCTTGATCGGGGTTGCTGAGCGCTTCCCTGGCGGCCAGGGCCAGGTCACCCGCGCTGGCGTAGCGGTCTTCGGGCTTTTTGGCCATGCCGCGGGCGATCACCGCGTCGAAGGCTTTGGGGACGCCCGGGCGCTGCTGGCTGGGCGCGGGGATGGGGTCCATCATGTGGGCAGAGACCAGCACGCCGGCGCTGTCGGCCCGATAGGGCGGGGATCCGGTCAAGCACTCGAACAGCACGCAGGCCAGTGCGTAGATGTCGGCACGGTAGGTGACCTCGGCGTCGGAAAACCGTTCTGGCGCCATGTATTTCCAGGTGCCGACCGCGGTGCCGAGCTGCGTGAGCTTCTCGTCCGTGGTGGCGCTGGCGATACCAAAGTCGACCAGGTAGGCGAAGTCGTCACGGGTGACCAGAATGTTCTGCGGTTTGATGTCGCGGTGCATCACTCCGGCAGCATGGGCGGCGTCGAGCGCTGAGGCGATCTGGGTGATGATGGCGACCGCGCGGGGTGGGGTCAGCGGGCCGAAGCGTTTGAGCACGCTGTCCAGGTCGGTGCCTTCGACCAAGCGCATCTCCAGAAACATCTGGCCGTCGATCTCGCCGTAGTCGTGCACCGGCACCACGTGCGGTTCCTGCAAACGACCGGCGGTGCGGGCTTCGCGTTTCAACCGTTCGCGAAACACCGGGTCTCTGCTGAAGCTTTCGGAGAGAAGTTTGACCGCAACCGTCCACTCCTTGACGGTGTGTTCGGCCTCGTAGACCTCACCCATCCCACCGCGGCCCAGCAGCCGTTTTAGGTGATAGGGGCCGAACATCGACCCCGCCCGTGAGGACTGCTCGTCACTCATTCCTCATCCTTCCAACCCGACCCCTAGCCTGCCGGTCTCATCCAAGACTTTGCGGACAGACACATGTTTGCAACCCGTGACTGAGCAATCATGACGGTAAGCGCCCACCCGTCTCACCGCACGATAACGGGAACAATTGCCGCGCGTGTCAGCGCGGGTCGGGCTTGCCGAGTGCTAGCCCTCGTTGCCGTTGTCAGCGGCGATCTGGAAGATGAATTCGCGATCGCAGATCCGGACGCGGTCGCCATCTCGCAATGTCGCGGCCGAACGGATTCGTTGGTCCTGCACGTGCACGCCGTTCGAGGACCGCAGGTCGTCGATGATGTAACCGGTTCCGGTGTCGACGATGACGGCATGGTGGCGGCTGACCTTAGGAGAATCCAGGACGATGTCGTTGTCGCCAAGGCGCCCAATCGTTGTCGACCCCTGCAGCGGATACCTGCGCCCGGACACCTCGTGCAGAAAGGCGACCGCCTTATTGTCAGACGTGTACTGCTCGAGCACGGTGATCGCGACCGCCGCGGTCGTCATGGCGTTCTTCTTGGCGTCCAGCGGTTCTTGGCGCAGGATCCGGTCATTGAGGGCCCGCAGGTTCTGGCCCGGGTCGATTCCGAGGTCATCGGCAAGCGACTTTTGCACGCGGCGGTAGGCCGCCAGCGCGTCGGATTGGCGGTCGGCGAGGTAGTAAGCGCTCATCAACTGAGCCCACAGCTGCTCGCGGTAAGGATGTTCGGCCGTCAGGGCTTCCAATTCGGTGATCACGGTAAAGGCACGTCCGCAGGCGATTTCGGCCTCGGCCTGCGCCGTGTGGGCCAGGATCTTCTCCTCGAGGAGGGAAGTGGTGAAGGCCGCGACGAAGCGGAAGTCTTCCAGGTCGGCGAGCACCGGGCCGCGCCATTCGGCCAAGGCGGCCGACAGGTGCTGGCTGGCCTGTTCGAAGCGGCCCGCGGCGGCCGCGTGCACGCCGGCGGTCTTTTCGGCGGTGAAGCGGTCGAGATCGCAAGTGTCATTGGAGATGTTGAGCCGATAACCCGGCGGCGCCGCGACCAGCACCGTGCGCGAATCGACGCCGGCGCCGGTCAGCAGCTTGCGCAGGTTGGACACGTAGGAGTGAATGCTGGCCCGCGCCCCCGACGGCGGCGACTCGTCCCACAGGGCGGTGATAAGCCGGTCGACGCCGACCGGGCTGTTACGGTTCATCAGCAGCATGGCCAGCACCGCTCGCTGTTTGGGCGTGCCCAGCGGCACCAGAGCAGCGTCAACGCTCATCTCCAACGGTCCGAGGAGACCGAATTCGAGACGTTTGTCCGCCATCGCGCCTACCAGCCTTTCCGCGTCCGCGGCGTCGGATGCCATGAGGTCACATTTGTGATTGTGACGCCCAGTGGACGGATTCGTTGACAATCCAGACAAACCGTCGAGTTCCGCGGCATGTCGTCGAGTTGATAAGCCCGCCGGGGCACTGCCGTGGGAAACCGGATGACTGAAATGTGTTCGTACCCAGCGCGATAGTAGATGCCGCGTACGGATTGAATTACCTCGTCGAGACATAGCCGCGTGAGGCGATTCGAGCGCGCGGGTTCAGTGGGTAACAACCATCAACTCGTTGCTGGTGTCCCAAGGCTCGACGAAGTGCCGGATGGGAATTTGCTCGTCACGGCCTTTCGGTGTCGACGGAGTGCCAGCGTCTCGCGTATTCCTGCAAGCATTCTCAATGAGTTCTTGGTAACGACGGGAGCGTTCTCGGCGGGCGCAAAGCACTGTGCGATGCGTGGTCGCTAGACCTGGGTCATCGCGTAGTACGCGCCGCGCCGGGCCAGCAACTCGGCGTGATTGCCCTGTTCAACAATCCGGCCGGCCTCGACCACCAAAATTCGGTCGGCATCGCGGATCGTCGAAAGTCGGTGCGCGATCATAAAACTCGTGCGATCGCGGCGCAGTTCACACATCGCGTGCTGGATAAGGGCTTCGGTGCGGGTATCGACCGAACTGGTCGCCTCGTCGAGGATCAACAATTGTGGGCGGCCCAGGAATGCGCGTGCGATCGTGATCAGTTGCTTTTCGCCGGCGCTGATGTTGCCGCCGTCGCCGCTGATTCGGGTCTGATAGCCGGCCGGTAACGTCCGCACAAAACGGTCGACGTAAGCGGCCTTGGCGGCGTCGAGAACCTCGTCTTCACCGGCGTCGGGACGTCCGTAGGCGATGTTCTCCGCAATCGTCCCTTCGAAAAGCCAGGTGTCCTGCAGTACCATCCCGATTCGCGACCGCAGCGACGGGCGGTCCATCGTGGTGATGTCGACGCCGTCGAGCAGGATCTGGCCCGCGTCGACGTCATAGAACCGCATCAGCAGGTTCACCAGCGTGGTCTTGCCCGCTCCGGTCGGCCCGACGATCGCCACCGTACTGCCCGGTTCGGCCACCAGGGACAGGTCTTCGATCACCGGAGTGCCCGGGCGGTAGGCGAAGCTCACGTGCGCGAATTCGACGCGTCCACCCGGCTGCGGCGTGGTGCCGGCCGGGCTGGGTGGCGAGGCGGGCATGGGATCCGGCGATTCCTCGGGTTCGTCGAGCAGCGTGAAGACGCGTTCGGCGCTGGCCGCCCCGGATTGCAGGGTGTTGTACATCCCGGCCAGCTGGCTCAGCGGTGAGTTGAATTGCCGCACATACTGAATGAACGCCTGGATGTTGCCCAGGGTGATATGGCCGGTGGCCACCTGCAGGCCGCCCACCACGGCGACGGCGACGTAGCCGAGGTTGCCGATGACCGTTGTCGCCGGTGCCACCAGCCCGGAGAAGAATTGCGCGCCGAAGCTGGCGTGGTAGACGTCCTCGTTGAGGGTGCGGAATTGCTCGCGCGCCACCGCCTGGTGGCCGAACGTCGTGACCACGGTGAAACCGCTGTAGGTCTCCTCGATGTGGGCGTTGAGCCGGCCGATGCTGGTCCATTGGGCGACGAACAGCCGCTGGGACCGTCGCGCGATCGCCCGCGTCGCCAGCAGTGACAACGGCACCGTCAGCACGGTGATCACGACTAGCAGCGGCGAGATGGACAGCATCATCGCCAGCACCGCCACCACCGTCAGAACCGATGTCAGCAGCTGGCTGATCGTCATCGACAGCGACGATTGGATGTTGTCGATGTCGTTGGTGACGCGGCTCAGCAGTTCACCACGTTGGCGGCCGTCGAAGTAGGACAACGGCAACCGGTGGATCTTGTCCTCGACATCGGAACGCAGCGCCACCATCGTGCGCTGCACGGTGACGTTGAGCAGCCGGGCCTGCGCCCAAATCAGCACCGCGGAAACGAGATAAAGGCCCAGGGCCAGCGTCAGGGTCCGGGCGACCGCCCCAAAGTCCACGCCGTGGCCCGGCACCACGTTCATTCCGGACAGCAAGTCGGCGAAAGTGTTGGCGCCTCGGCCGCGTGCGGCGGCGACGGCCTGCGCCTTGGTGACCCCGGCGGGGAGCTGGCGTCCGATGACGCCGTTGAACAACAAATCGGTGGCATGCCCCAGGATCCGCGGCACGACCACCCCGATCGCCGTGCCGGTGATTCCCAAGGTGATCACCGCGGCGCACAACCGTCGTTGCGGCGCAAGCTGTCTCACTAAGCGGGCGGCCGCGCCCCAGAAGTCACGCGAACGGGTGACGGGGGAGGGCCGGCCGGCTGCCTTGGCGGTCGCGCGGGTCACGGCGTGCCCCCAACTTGACCCGATCGAACGGGGCCGACCGACTGCGAGTCGGCGAATTCGGCGTAGGTGGTGCAATCGGTCAGCAGTGATTCGTGTGTGCCCGCGCCGACCAGCTTCCCGTTGTCGATCACGATCACCTGGTCGGCTATAGCTGCGATCGAGATGCGTTGTGTGACGACGATGATGGTGGCATTACCGGCAGCCTCCTGTAGCGAGGAACGGACGCGGGCGTCGGTGCGCGCGTCGAGCGCGGCGAACGAGTCGTCGAATAGATAGATGGCCGGACGGCGGATTACCGCCCGGGCGATGGCGAGTCGTTGCCGCTGTCCGCCGGAGAAGTTGATACCGCCCTGGGCCACGCGCATGTGCAGCCCGTCATCGTGGGCTCGCACGAAATCGTCTGCGGCGGCTACCCGCAACGCTTCCCACATCTGCTCGTCGGTGACTGGCTGGTGTGGGGCGGCGCCGTACCGCAGGTTGTCGGCGACCGTCCCGGAAAACAGATAGCCGCGCTGGGGAACCAGCCCGATCGCCGACCACAACCGCTCGGTCTGGTAATCGCGGACGTCGATGCCATCGACCGAGACGGCGCCACCGGTCACGTCGTAGAGCCGGCAGATCAGCGAGACCAGCGTCGACTTGCCCGAACCCGTGCTGCCGACGATGGCGGTGGTGGTTCCGGGCAGCGCAGTCATGGAAATATCTTGCAGCACTGGGCGATCGGCGTCCGGGTAGGTGAACGTTGCGCCGTCCAAACGCACCGTTCCGGTGATGGCGGCGCGTGGGGATCGCGGATTCGGTGGGTCGGTGACGGCGGGGCGGGTGGCGAGCACCTCGGTGATCCGTTCGGCGCAGACGGAGGCTCGCGGCAACACCACCAGCGTCATCGTCGCCATCAGCACCGCCATCAGGATCTGGGTGAAGTAGGCCAGGAAGGCGGTCAACGAGCCGACCTGCATCTGGCCCCGATCGATGCGCAACCCGCCGAACCAGATCAGCGCGACGCTGGACACGTTGATGGTCAGTGTGGTTACGGGCAGCATCAACGCTTGCCAGTTGCCCGCGGTCAGTGCGGTCTTCGACAGCGCGGTGTTGGCCCGAGCGAAGCGGTCACGCTCGAAATCTTCCCGCGCGAACGCCCGGACGACCCGGACACCGGCCAGCTGGTCACGCATCACTCTGTTGATTCCGTCGATCAGCCCCTGCATTCGGCGGAGGAGGGGCAGCATGTGCGACATCACCCTGTAGTTGGCCACCGCCATGATCGGCACGCTGACCAACAGCAGCCACGTCAGCGCGGCCTCCTGGCGGATGGCCATGAAGATGCCGCCGAGGCACATGATCGGGGCCGTCACCAGCACGGTGCCCGTGATCTGCACCAGATATTGAATCTGCCGCACGTCGTTGGTGCTGCGCGTCAGTAGCGTCGGCGCTCCGAATCGGGCGGTCTCGCGCTCGGAAAAGGTGGTGACGTGTTCGAAAATCGCCGCGCGCAGGTCGCGTCCGAAGCCCATCCCGGTGCGCGAACCGAAATAGACCGCCCCGACCGAGCACAACACTTGCGACGCGGTGACCCCGAGCATCACCATGCCGAGCCGGACGATCGTGGTGGTGTCGCCCCTGGCGACGCCCTCGTCGATGATGGCGGCGTTGACCGTCGGCAGATACAGCGATGCGAGGTTGCTGATCAGCTGTAGCGCCATCAGCACCGCCACCAGCCGTCGGTACGGCTGGATGTACTGGCGCAGCAAGGCCAGGAGCATTGGGTAACTGTCGCATACCGTCCGCCCGGCCGTCCCCGACAACCGGCGGACGGTCAACGTCCGCACAACACTTGTTGGCAGCCTCGAATTACCTGCTCAGGCGCGTCGGTGGTTGACCCGCTGGGCTGCAGCTACAGTGCATCGTGTGGACCAGCAGCGGGCGGAACGGAAGCAGGGTAGCGGTGCGGCGTGACACGAGGGCGCTGGCTCTTGTGGCTTCAGCATTGACGATCCTGATCCCCGCGGCCGCGGGCTGCTCGGATTCCGGGGGCAACAAACCGGGAGCGACGGGGTCGTCGACGGCGCAGAACGGCCAGGGCAGCCACGGTGCGATGTTCCCGCAGTGCGGCGGCATCAGCGACCAGACCGTAGCGGAGCTCACCAAGGTCACGGGACTCATCAACACCGCCCGCAACTCCGTCGGGTGCCAGTGGCTTGCGGGCGGCGGCATCCTCGGGCCCCACTTCTCCTTCTCCTGGTATCGCGGTAGCCCCATCGGACGCGAACGCAAGACCGAGGAACTCTCCCGTGCCAGCGTCGATGACATCAACATCAACGGCCACGGCGGTTTCATCGCCGTCGGCAACGAGCCCAACCTGGGTGACTCGCTGTGCGAGGTGGGCATTCAGTTCCAGGACGACTTTATTGAATGGTCAATCAGTTTCAGTCAGAAGCCGTTCCCGCCGCCGTGCGACATAGCGAAGGAACTGGCTCGTCAATCGATTGCGAACTCGAAATGATGGACTCGATGCGTGCCGAATCGCGCAGAAGGACTGCCCGCATCGCGGTGACCGTATTGATCGCGGCGCTGCTGGTGTTGATGGGCTGTTCCCGCTCGATTGGTGGCAACGCGGTCAAGGCGGGTGGCAATGTGCCCCGCAACAACAACTCCCAGCAGCAGTATCCGAACCTGCTCAAGGAATGCGAGGTCTTGACCAGCGACATCCTGGCCAAGACCGTGGGCGCCGACCCGCTCGACATTCAGAGCACATTCGTCGGTGCGATCTGCCGCTGGCAGGCGGCCAACCCGGCCGGCCTGATCGACATCACCCGGTTCTGGTTCGAACAGGGCAGCCTCAGCAACGAGCGCAAGGTCGCCGAATTCTTGAAGTACAAGATCGAGACGCGTTCGATCGCCGGCATCGACTCGATCGTCATGCGGCCCGACGACGCGAACGGTGCGTGCGGCGTGGCCAGCGACGCGGCCGGGGTGGTCGGATGGTGGATCAACCCGCAGGCGCCGGGCATCGATGC
>NZ_DASUHS010000281.1:0-13166 GCF_036273375.1 Mycobacterium sp.
TCCGCAGGCGCCGGCAGCATCTCCGGTTCCGCAGGCGCCGGCAGCATCTCCGGTTCCGCAGGCGCCGGCCGCGGCACGGGCTCCGCAGGCACCGGCCGCCCCCGCGACCTCGGCGCCCCCGCAAGCCGCACATTCCTGATCGTCTCAGTAACGGTCGACGCGTATCCGCTGCGACCCGCGGCGGGCCTGTTTTCGCTACCGTGGCGCCGTGGAATATGCGCAGCGGATTGTCGTCGTCGGTGCCGGCGTCAGCGGATTGACGTCGGCCGTCTGTCTGGCCGAGGCTGGCTGGCCGGTACGGGTATGGGCGGCGACGACGCTAAAGCAGACGACCTCGGCGGTGGCGGGCGCCGTTTGGGCTCCCCCACGACCGGCCGAGCGCGCGGCCGAGACGCTGGGTTGGACCGAACACTCTCTGCGAGTGTTCACCGATCTAGCCGGGGATCCCGACTCCGGGGTGCAGCTGGCACCGGCGCTGGCCGTCGGTGAGCTGACCGCGAGCGAGGCAATGTCGTCGGCGGCACCGCTGATCCCCGATTTGCGGCCGGCCGATCCGGCCGACCTTCCCGACGGCTTCGGCACCGGATTTCGTGCGACCGTGCCGATGATCGACATGCCGCACTATCTCGACTACTTGACTCGGCGGCTCGCAGCGGCCGGCTGCGAAGTCGAGGAGCATCCCGTGCGGTCGCTGTCCGAGGCCGCCGACGCCGCTGGAATCGTCGTCAACTGCGCCGGCCTCGCCGCGGGCGCGCTGACCGGTGACGACACCGTGCGGCCGCTGTTCGGTCAACATGTGGTGCTCACCAATCCTGGTCTGCGGCAGCTGTTCTTGGAACTCAACAGCGGTCCGGAATGGACCTGTTACTTCCCCCATCCGCAGCGGGTGGTCTGCGGCGGCATCAGCGTCCCCGGCCGCTGGGACAGCACGGCCGACCCCGACGTGACCGAACGAATTCTGCAACGCTGCCGCCGCGTCCAGCCGCGGCTCAACGACGCCGAGGTGATCGAGGTCATCACCGGGCTGCGCCCTGACCGTCCGTCGGTACGGGTGGAAGCCGAGCCGCTGGGGCGGGCGCAGTGCATCCACAATTACGGTCACAGCGGCAACGGCGTCACGTTGTCCTGGGGTTGCGCGCGCGACGTGGTGCGCCTGGTCGATGGAGTCGCCGGGTGAGCATCGATTACCGGCTGGACGAGCACATCGCCACCATCACGATCAACCGCCCCGAGACGCGAAACTCGCTGGACATGGCGCATTTTCGCGACTTGGCCCACGCCTGGGCGGCGTTCCGCGACGACGATCGCGCCTGGGTCGCGGTGATCACCGGGGTCGGACGCGACTTCTGCACGGGAGCCGACCTCAAGAAATTCATCCCAGAACTCACCGGTGACCTGCCCAAGCCCGCGGGGTGGAACAAGGACGACGCCATCCACGCCGTCTTGCATCGGTTCCCGGTGTACAAACCGATCGTCGCCGCCGTCAACGGGACGTGCGTCGCGGGCGGCTTCGAGATGCTGACGTCCACGGACGTGCGAGTCGCCGTCCCCGATGCGCGTTTCGCGGTGATGGAGCCCAAGCGCGGTCTCTTCGCCGGCGGCGGAAGCACCGTGCGGCTGCCGCGGCAGATGCCCTACCCATTGGCGATGGAGCTGCTGTTGACCGCCGACATGGTGGATGCGGAACGAGCCCTTGTCATGGGACTGGTCAACCGGGTTGTCCCGGCGGACCAACTGATGGACACCGCCTACGACTTCGCCGCCCGCATCGCGGCCAACGCGCCGCTCGCGGTGTTCGCGACGAAGCAGTCGGCCGTCGAAAGCTTGGCGCTTGACCTCAAGTCGGCCTATGACAACGAAACCCGGCACAGCGACCGCGTTTTCGAGACCGAGGACGCCAAGGAAGGACCGCGCGCGTTCGCCGAGAAGCGAGCGCCGCGGTGGCTGGCCCGCTGAGTCCTCAGGCGCCGGTGCGCCGAATCACCAAGGACAGCAACCAACTAACGATCGACAGTACGATCGCGGCCCAGATTGCGGTCCACCAAAAGTGATCTATGTGCAGTCCCCAGTGCGTGGTGTGTTCGGTGATCCGCGCGGTGATCCACAGCATCAGCGCGTTGACGACGATATGGAACAGGCCGAGCGTCACGATGTACAGCGGGATCGACAAGAACTGGACGATCGGCTTGATGAACGCGTTGACCAGACCGAAGATCACTGCGACGACGAAGATGATGCCGACCCGCTCCAGCTTAGTGTCGCCGCCCACGAAGCTCAGGCCGTGCACGAAGAGGGTGACGATCCACAACGCGAGTCCGGTCAATGCGGCGCGCAACAGAAAAGGGCCCATGCCCCGAATCCTGCCAGCAGGCCGCCCAAAGGGTAAGCGGAAGCTCAGCGGGTGGCCCGCTCAGTTCAGGTTGTAGAAGCGCTGTGCGTTCAGGCCACCGATCTTTTCGCGGGAGTTTTCGCTGATGTCGCTTCGCGTGCGCAGGTGCTTGGTGCTCTCCGGCCACTCACCGTCCCAGTGCGGGTAGTCGCTGGCAAACATGATGAAATCGTCCCCCAGCACGTCGATCACGCCGGGCAGGATTGGTTCTTCCGGCTCGCAGGTCACCCAGATGTTGCCCGCAGCCAGATAGTCGTGCGGATCGCGACGCCAACCGCGCTCCACCCAGTCGCCGCGCTTCTCGTAATGCTCGTGCAGCCGATCCATGAAGAACGGCACCCAGCCCGCGCCCGCCTCGAGGAACGCGACCCGCAACTCCGGGTGACGCTCGAAGACGCCACCGGAGACCATCGCGGTCATCGCCGTCATCTGGTCGAACGGAAAGCTGATGCAGTGCACCTGGATGTAGTTCGTGAAGCGGTCCACACCGATCTTAGGCAGATGGATGCCCGGGGCCCCGTGCACGCCTAACGGCATGCCGAGTTCGACGGCGGCGGCATAGAAGGGGTCGAGGTCGGGATGGTCGAGGTTGCGGCTCTTGAGTGCCGGCGGCACCAAAGTCGCAATCAGTCCAAGCTCTTTGGCTTCGGTCATAACGTCGATAGCCGCCTGGCCGTGCTCGATCGGTGTCACGGCCACGCCGCGCAACCGCCCGCCCGACGAGGCGCAGTAGTCCGCGATCCACTGGTTGTACAGGCGCGAAAATCCCGCGGCGAAGTCTGGATCCTCGAGACTGGGCGCGCAAAGCCCCATGCTCGGATACAGCACCATCGTGTCGATGTGATCGCGATCCGCGTCGCCCAGCACGCCCTCGGGTGAACGGCAATTGATGTCGGGAGCCTTACTGATCCCATGCTCGGGTGGGCAACCCGCGCCCGGGCCCGTGTCCTCGGGGTAGTTGCGACCCTCGAGCGTCAACCCCGGCCGCCCATCCGTGCTGAGCTTGACGTGTTGCGGCCATCGTTTGATCGCTTCGATTGCCAACGAGGAATTCTCGGCTACATGTCCGTCGGCGTCGATGATCCGCATGTATCCGGAACTTACTCCCGGAGTCCGCGTGGTGAAACAGGTCGCGCCGGCGCGCCGGGTACTGCACGATGCTGACGTGACCACACAGCGGTTGACCGCCGATCAGCGAAACTCCTTCATCGCGGCGCTACTGGGCTGGACGATGGACGCCTTCGACTACTTCATCGTGGTGCTCGTCTACGCCGACATCGCCAAGACGTTCCACCACAGCAAGGCCGAGGTCGCCTTCGTCACCACGGCCACCCTGATCATGCGACCCGTCGGCGCACTGCTCTTCGGGCTGTGGGCCGACCGCGTCGGCAGGCGGCTGCCGCTGATCGTCGACGTCATGTTCTATTCCGTGGTGGGCTTCCTGTGCGCCTTCGCGCCCAACTTCACCGTGCTGGTCATCCTGCGGCTGCTGTACGGCATCGGCATGGGCGGCGAGTGGGGACTCGGTGCCGCGCTCGCCATGGAAAAGGTTCCGGTGGAGCGACGCGGGTTCTTCTCCGGACTGCTCCAGGAGGGTTATGCATTCGGCTACCTGCTGGCGAGCGTCGCCTCGCTGGTGGTGATCGACTGGCTTGGGCTTTCGTGGCGGTGGCTGTTCGGCCTGAGCATCGTGCCCGCCCTGATCAGCCTCGTCATCCGCTACCGCGTGGAGGAGTCCGAGGTGTGGGAAGCCGCGCAGGACCAGATGAAGCTCACCAGCACCCGAATCCGCGATGTGCTGCGCAGCGGCGCGATCATCCGGCGGTTCATCTACCTGGCCTTGCTGATGACGGCCTTCAACTGGATGAGCCATGGGACGCAGGACGTCTACCCCACCTTCCTGGGCGCCCACGCCAACCAGGGCGCCAATCTGTCCAGCACAACGGTCAAGTGGATCGTGGTGGTCTACAACGTCGGCGCCATCATCGGGGGCCTCGTCTTCGGCACGCTGTCGCAGCGATTCAGCCGCCGCTACACCGTCGTCTTCTGCGCGATTCTGGCGCTGCCGATCGTGCCGTTGTTCGCGTACTCACGTGGCGCGGCAATGCTGTGTCTGGGTTCGTTTTTGATGCAGCTGCTCGTACAGGGCGCATGGGGTGTGATTCCGGCCCACCTCACCGAGATGTCCCCGGACGCCATCCGCGGTCTCTACCCCGGCGTGACCTACCAACTCGGAAACCTGCTGGCGGCATTCAATTTGCCGATCCAGGAACGCCTCGCCGAATCACACGGCTACCCGTTTGCGTTGGCGGCGACGATCGTACCGGTGCTGATCGCCGTCGCTGTGCTGACGCTGATCGGGAAGGACGCCACCGGAGTCCGGTTCGGCACGACCGAAAGCGCCTTCCTTGCAAGCGAAGTGACGTGACGTTATTCGGTGTCGCCCAGTAGGCGCCGCAGCAGGTGCATGGCCACCGTGGTCGAGCGCTCCCGGATATCCGAGCGGTTGCCGGGAAGCCGCAGCGTGCGGGTATCGGTGCGGCCGTGGGCTTTTACGCTGAAACAGACTGTGCCCACCGGCTTTTCCTCCGTTCCCCCACCCGGGCCGGCGATTCCGGTGATCGCGACCGCGGTGTCGGCTCCGAAGCGCTGCAGCGCGCCCGCGGCCATCGCCTCGGCCACCGGCTCGGACACCGCACCGTGCGCTTCGATCAGCGCCGGGTCAACGCCGAGCAGCTCCGCCTTCGCCTCGTTCGAGTAGGACACGACACCGCCGGCCACATAATCCGACGACCCGGGCCGGTCGGTTAACCGCGCCGCCAGCAGACCCGCGGTGCAGGACTCCGCCGTCGCAATCCGGTGGCCGGCCAGCAGCTGCGCGACCAGATCGTCGACGCGCGAGCCGTCCTCGGAGTACAGCTGATGCCCATGCCTCTCCCGCAGCAGTTTGATCAGCCGCGCGTACGCGTCGGCAGCCTCCGGCTCGTAACGGGTGACCATCTCGATTTCCCCGCGCCGCAGGCAGGTGGTGATCTCGAGTTGCCCGAAGCCGGGCACGGCCTGCTCCGCTTCGCGCAATGTTTCGGCCAGCCCCGACTCCGGCAGCCCGAACATCCGCAGCATCTCCTGCCGGTACACGGTCCGGCCGGCGACCGCGTCCTGCGCCGCGGGTGTCTCGATGGCCGTATGCCACATGGGCTGCAACTCGCGCGGCGGACCCGGCAACACGATCACCGCCGGCTTGCCGGGCACGACGACGCCGGGGGCGGTCCCGACCGGGTCGAGTACCTGCGCTCCGGTGGGCACCATGGCCTGCTTGCGATTGGCGGCCCGCAGCGATTCGAAAGTGCCGGGATCCAAGGCGGATTGGAATGCGGGGTTGCGCGCCATCAGCTTCTTGAGGATGTTGGCGATCTTCTCCTCGACCTCGGCGTCCAACACCAACTCGCGTCCGCAGAACCGGGCCACCACCTCGACGGTCATATCGTCGGCCGTCGGCCCCAGACCGCCGCTGGTGACGATCAGGTCCACACCCTGATCGGCGAGGAACCGAAGCTGCGCTTCGATATCCGCGGGCCGGTCGCCGCAGATCGTGATGTGGGCCAGCTCGACGCCCAATTCCAGTAGGCGGTCGGCAATCCAGGGGCCGTTCGCATCTTGGACCCGTCCGGTGAGGACCTCGGTTCCGGTGACAACGATTCCTGCGCGTGCGCTCACCGCCCCGAGCCTACGCATGGGTTCAGAGGATGCTCATTCCGAGGACAATGAGCCCATGATCGAGTTAGAGGTGATCCAGGCTGACGTAACCAAGCTCGAGCTTGACGCGATCACCAACGCGGCCAACACGCAGCTGCGCCACGGCGGCGGTGTCGCCGCGGCCATCGCGCGCGCAGGCGGGCCCGACGTGCAACGGGAATCGACCGAGAAGGCACCGATCGGACTTGGCGAGGCGGTCGAGACCACGGCCGGCGACCTGCCGGCCCGCTACGTCATCCACGCCGCGACGATGGAGCTCGGCGGCCCGACCTCGGCCGCCATCGTCGCCGCCGCCACGGCCTCGACGCTGCGCAAGGCCGACGAGCTCGGCTGCCGCTCGCTCGGGCTGGTCGCCTTCGGCACCGGCGTCGGCGGATTTCCGCTCGACGAGGCGGCGCGGCTGATGGTCGCCGCCGTCCGGCGGCACCAACCGGGTTCGCTGCGCAAGGTGGTGTTCGCCGTCCACGGTGACGCGGCCGCAGAGGCGTTTCGATCGGCGGTCCGTGGCTAACTTTCGGAGAGGAAGCGCTCGACGGTGGCGACCTTCTGCGTCATCGCGTCGCTGGTTCCGGCGCGCCAATCCGCCTTGATCACCGTGCTGACCCTGGGCGCGCGGGCGGCCACGGCCTCGACCGCGCGCTGCACCACGGCCATGACCTCCGCCCAGGTTTCTCCTTCGATCACGGTGAACATCGCATCAGTCTTGTTGGGCAGCCCCGAATCGCGAACCACTCGGACCGCTTCGGCGACGATCTCGCCGACACCCTCGCCCACCCCCATCGGGGTGACGGAAAACGCGACGAGCACAGACACCCAACGAGCGTACCCAACCTCCACAAGGCCAATCTGGCACCATCGAGGCCCATGCGGGTGTTAGTGCAACGGGTCTCGTCGGCAACCGTCTCGGTCAAGGGCGCAGTGGTTGGGGCCATCCGCCCCGACGGCCAGGGCCTGTTGGCATTCGTCGGCGTCACCCGTAGCGACGATCGCGAGAAGGCGCGTCGGCTCGCCGAGAAGCTTTGGCAACTAAGGGTTCTCGCCGATGAGCACTCCGCGTCCGATGTCAATGCCCCCGTTCTGGTCGTCAGTCAGTTCACGTTGTACGCCGACACCGCCAAGGGTCGCCGCCCGTCATGGAATGCGGCCGCTCCAGGAGCGGTCGCCGAGCCGCTGGTGGCGGAGTTCGCCGAGGCGTTGCGGCAACTCGGCGCCGAAGTGCAGACCGGTGTGTTCGGTGCGGACATGCAGGTCGAATTGGTGAACGACGGTCCGGTAACGGTGCTCTTGGAGCTCTGAGACCACGTCGCGGGTACCGTGGAAACGTCCGCTTTTCATTGCCGACGTCGACGGGAAAGGCAACCATGAGCACGACACCCGAATTCGGGTCGCTCCGTTCCGACGACGACAACTGGGACATCGTCAGCAGCGTCGGGTATACCGCGCTGCTGGTGGCAGGTTGGCGTGCGCTGCATGCCGTGAGCCCGCAGCCGTTGGTGCGCGACGAATACGCGAAAGCCTTCATCGAGGCTTCCCAGGACCCGTATTTGGCCGGGGTACTTGCCAATCCGGGTACCTCCGACGACGAGACGGCCTTTCCGCGCCTGTACGGCGTTCAGACGCGGTTTTTCGACGACTTCTTCGACACCGCCGGTGCGGCGGGCATCCGGCAGGCGGTCATCGTCGCCGCCGGGCTGGATTCGCGGGCGTATCGGCTTTCATGGCCAGAAGGCACAAGGGTCTTCGAGGTTGATCTGCCCAAGGTCCTCGGATTCAAGGCCCGGGTTCTGGGAGAACGGGGTGCTACCCCTAAGGCCCGCCGGATCGAGGTCGCCGCCGATTTGCGCACCGACTGGTCGCGACCGTTGGAAGCGGCCGGGTTTGACGTGGAGAGTCCGAGCGCGTGGTCGGTGGAGGGGCTATTGCCCTACCTGACCGACGAGGCGCAGCACGCGCTCTTCACCCGGATCAGCGGGCTCAGCGCACCGGGCAGCCGGATCGCAATCGGTGCGCTGGGATCGCGACTCGACCACAGCCAGCTCAACGCTCTGGAGACGAATCACCCAGGGGTCAATGTGTCAGGCAACGTGGACTTTTCGGCGCTGACCTATGAACCCCAGTCAGACCCCGCGGAGTGGCTGAACGCCCATGCGTGGGCGGTCGAACCCGTCCGCAACACGCTCGATCTGCAAGCCGGCTATGGGATGACCCCGCCGGATGTCGATGTGAAGATCGACAGTTTCATGCGGTCGCAATACATCACGGCGACCAGGTGAAGGACTAGGGCTTCAGCAAAATCTTCACGTCATCGCCCGATCGCGACTCCGCGGTGGCGTAGCCCTTGGCCGCTTCGTCCAAAGGCATTGTGGTGGTGAAGATGCCGTCGACATCGAGCCGGCCCGACTGCAGTAGCGGAATCAATTCCGGCCAGGTGCGCTGGACCGGCGCGGTGGTCATCCGCAACGTGATGCTGCGAATCAGGCAGCCCAAGGCGTTGAGGGGGAACGGATTCATGTCGTGCACCCCCACAACGGAGACGGTGCCGCCGGGCCGCACCGCGTTGAGCGCATCGGTCAGGGAGGCATCCGTGGCGACGGCGTCGATCACCGCGTCGGCCCCGCGGCCACCGGTGGCGGCGAGAATGGCCTCGAGCGCCGGAGCTTTCAGGGGTGTCGCCCCCCACTTGGCGGCACGCTCCAGTCGCCCATCAACCTGATCCACGGCGAAAACCGTTGCTGCACCTTGAAACAGCGCGCTGCGCAGTGAACACAGGCCAACCGCGCCCAGGCCGATTACCGCCACCGTGCCACCGAATGGAATATCCGCCCGCTGCGCCGCGGCCCAGCCGGTGGCCAGGTTGTCGGTGAGCAGCAGCGCCTGCTCGGTGCTGATGCCTTCCGGCATCTTCAGCAGCTGGAAATCCGCGGCGGGTACAGCGAGAAGATCGGCCTGCGCGCCGCCGAGCACACCGCCACCGAAGATCTGAAAGCCCGAGTGGCACATCACCGGATCGCGGGTCGCGCACCCCGCGCACGCGCCGCAGCCAGTCACCGACGACACCATGACCTGGTCGCCGACTTTGACGTTACGCACCTCCGGACCGGCTTCGACCACGGTGCCGATGGCTTCGTGGCCGAGCGCAATCGGGTCGGGCATCGGAAAGTCGGCCTCGTAGAAATGCAGGTCGGATCCGCAGATCCCGGCGGCGGTCACCTCGACGATCGCTCCGTTGGGGCCGGGCAGGGCTGGATCGGGGCGGGTGTCGACCCGGATGCTGCGGGGCCCATCGACGACTACGGTGCGCATATTGACGTGCTCACTTTCCTTGTTGCGCGCAATCTTTCGTTCGCACTAAAAATTGTGACCAATCGGGCTCGCGCACCGCCGACCAGTATTCGTTGAGACGCCATGGGCTCACGGTGTGAATTTCGCCGTCAGCGTTCTTGAAATAAGAGTGCTTGACGGCCGGATGCGACCACACCATCTTCTTGATCTGTGCCTGTGTCCGCCGGTGCCAATCGGTGGCGGCTTCCGGTTTCGGTTCGATGGAGTGCACGTCGGTTTCGGCCAGTCGCGCCAGGCACTGGTCGACGTAACGCATCTGCAATTCGGACTGGAAGATGAGGCTGCCGCCGTGGGCCAGGTGTGTTCCCGGCCCGTAGACAATGAAGAAGTTCGGGAATTCCGGGACGGTAATCCCGAGGTAGGCATACGGCCTGCTCCCCCACATCTCATGCAGGTCGGTGCTGTTTCGTCCGGTGACCTTCAGCGGCCACAGCATGTCGGTGTGCCGAAACCCGGTGGCGTACACGATGACGTCGACGTCATGAGTCACGCCGTCATCGGTGACGATGCCCTGCGGCGTGATCGTCTCGATGGCCGTGCGCACCAAATCGACGTTGTCACGCTGCAGCGTTCGTAGCCAGCTGCCGTTGTCCTGCAGCGTCCGCTTGCCGCATGCGGGATAGTCGGGCATCACCTTGACCAACAGTTCGGCATCTTCGCTGACCTGGCTGGTGATCCATTGCGAAAACATCATGTGCGCGGCCGCATTGATGTCGCTGACGGCGTGTTCCTGGTCGGCGTAGCCGGGGTCGCCTTCGGCGGCATCCAGACCTTTGTCCGAGCCGGGCCACAGCACCAGGAAGCGGTACCACCTCCCATAGAACGGGAGGTGCCGCATCGCCCAACGCACACCGTCGGCGACCTCGTCGTGATACATCGGGTTGGGAAACATCCATTGCGCGGTCCGCTGGAAGATCGTGAGGTGTTCGACGTCCTCGGCGATCGCCGGCGCGATCTGGAAACCGCTGGCCCCCGCGCCGACAACCGCGACCCGCTTGCCTTTCAGGTCTACCGAGTGATCCCAGGCCGCCGAGTGAAAGGACGGTCCCTGGAAGGTATCCGCTCCGTCAAAACGGGGAATATTGGGACGATTCAGCTGGCCCACCGCGGTGATGAGCGCACGTGCCTGCACGATGGTCGTCCGGCCGTCGGCCGAGCGCAGCGATATTCCCCATATACCGTCGTCGTCGTTCCATTCGGCCGCGAGAACCTCGGTCCGCCAACGCACGTGCTCAGCCAGGCCGTGTTTGTCGATGACCTTGGTGAAATAGTCCTGCAGCTCGTATTGCTCGGCGAAGAAGTGTGTCCAGTCGTTGTTGGGTTCGAAGCTGTAGCAATAGAAATGATTGGCCACATCAACCCGTGCACCGGGATACCTGTTCTCCCACCATGTTCCGCCGGGACCCGCGTTCTTCTCCACGATGATGAACGGAATGTTGGCCTGCTTGAGGCGGATACCGGCCAGGATGCCGGATTCGCCACACCCGACGACCAGGACCGGAAGCTCAGCGGCGCGCTCGGCCGGCAACGCGGCGGGGCGTCGGAGGTCGACGCCGTCGAGGTCGAGCTCTTCGGAAACCAGCGATAGATAGTTGTCCGGAACGTGCTCGCACGCTGCCCAATCCATCATCTCCCTGATGAGCTCGGGGCTCAGCGGCTGCGGTTCGGGGCAACCGCGGTCCCGATACTCGGCGATCACCGACAGGGCTTCGCTGCGGGCCCGCGCCTTGTCCTCCTCCGACATGAACCCCTGCACCTCGTTGAGGAAAACGCCCATCTGCTTGAAGTCGCGGATGAACCGTGGGTCGCCGGTGATATGGACGAGCGAGAGCAACAGCGTGGGGATGCTGACATCCTCTAGCGCGGCGGCGATCTCGAGTGTGGATGTGGTGAAGGGATCGCCCGCGTAGCGGCTGCGCATCAAGCCGATCCTCTCGGTGGTTGGAAACCAATTACGCTACCCATAGTTTCGTAATTGGCAGCACTACGGTACCCGGTCGCCCGGCAGCGGATCAAGGGATCCGACGCTACGGCTCGTCGGCGCCGTCGTCCTCGTCCGCGACGATTTTTTCGGGGTGGTGGAAGGTGTTGGTGCGGGGTTGGCCGCGGTCGAGGTGTGGTGGTGGGATCCATTCGGTGTCGCCGTTGGCGTTCTTGCGGGTGATCCAGCCTTGTTCGAGAAGCCGGTGGTGGGGTCCGCAGGCCAGGGTGAGTTGGTCGATGTCGGTGCGGTGGGTGTGTGCCCAGTCTTTGACGTGGTGGACTTCGTTGTAATAACCGGCGACGTCGCAGCCCGGTGCGGTGCAGCCGCGGTCTTTGGCGTGCAGGACGATGCGTTGGCCGGGTGAGGCCAGCCGTTTGGTGTGATACAGCGCCAGCGCCTTGCCGTGGTCGAAGATCGCCAGGTAATGGTGCGCATGACGGGCGAGGCGAATCACCTCCGACATGGGCAGCAGGGTGCCGCCGCCGGTGAGGGCTTTGCCGGTGGTCAATTCGAGCTCGGCCAGGGTGGTGGTGACGATGATGCTGGCCGGTAATCCTTTGTGCTGGCCGAGTTTTCCGCTGGCCAGCATCGCCCGCAGCGCCGCGTTGAGCCCGTCGTGGTTGCGCTGGGCGGCGCTGCGGGTGTCGTGCTGAATCGCATCTTCAGAAGGCAAACCGTCCACGACCGGCGTGTCATCGTCGGGGTTGGCCATGCCCGGGGCGGCGAGCTTGGCCAGCACCGCCTCCAGTGTCGCGCGGGCTTCGGGGGTGAGCCAACCGCGCAGCGCTGACATCCCGTCGGGGCCTTGGGTGCCTAGGGTCAGTCCGCGGTGCCGGGCCCGGTCCACATCGTGAAATTGCCCGTCGGGGTTTAGGTAGCAGGCCAGTCGGTCGGCGACTTTGCTCAGGCTTTCGGGGCGGTACTGGGTGGCCCAGCGGGCCAGGTCGGCCTCGGCGGCCTCGCGGGTCGGTGTGTCGACCCAGCAGGGCAGGTCGCCGAAGAAGCGCCGGATCACCGCCACGTGGGCCGCACCGACGCGTCCATCGCGTTGGGCCGCCGCGGTGGCCGCATACCGCGGCGGCAGGGGTTGGCCGGTCAGGGTCTGGCGTGAGCCGAGATCGCGGGCCTCGTCGATGCGCCGGCCCGCGTCGGCGCGGGTGATGTGCAAGCGGTCGGCCAGCACGTGGGAGAGCTTGCCGCCGATCTCGGCAGGTGCGGCCTGTTGATCAATCCCGTTGATCAACTCGTGAGTGGGGCCCTGGAGCCGACGCATGTCGCCTTCGAGTTGCTCGAGGTAGGTGAAATGCTCCGGGGTGGTCAGCGCGGCATAGGAGTGCTGTCCGATGCGCGAGACGACCCGGAACAGGGCGGCGTAATCCTGCGCGATCTCCTCCGGATCACCTATCGAACTCATGTTCGAATGCTATGTCGGCACACCGACACAAACCGCCCCACCGCAACCACTGAAACAAAAGAGGCACAAGTGATTTCGGTTTGCCAGTCGCACCGCGCCGATGCGAGGCCCGTCGGCTTACCGGCTCCGTGCCTCTTGCGCTGCCGAGAACAATGGGTCCAAGTGGCGACTGCGCTGCGGCGCGGTGCCCGGGATGGATCAGAGGTGGGTGAGAGCCATGGCCTCGTTGCTCATGGCCTGCGGCGGGTTCCTGTTCGCCGTCTTATGGATGGACTTGATTT
>NZ_DASUHS010000282.1:0-7290 GCF_036273375.1 Mycobacterium sp.
GCCGCATGATCATGGGGGCCACCGATGTCACCGTCAGGTCGGGACCGGGCACGCCCCAATATTCGAATTCGCTCATCAAGAGATGCAGGTGGATGGCGCCAAAACCTAGTCCGCCGTACTCGCGCGGCCAGTTCAGCCCGAACCAGCCCTTGGCCCCGATGTTGCGGCGAAACCGGGCCACTTCGCCGTCGGGAAATTCCAAGTCGTGCTCGGCAAGCTCGGCGCGCAATTCCGGGGTGACGTTGTCGTGCAGAAATTCCCGAACCTCGCTGAGCCAGGCGTGCTGCCCAGCGTCGAGTTCGAAATCCATTCCGGCGCCTGTGCCTTTCTGCCTGCTTTTCACCGAGCGTCGTCAGCGTAACGCCACGGCGAGATGGCGCTGCGAATTTCGGGGTGCGTCATGCCCGAGCGCCGCAGGCCGCCGGCCGGACTGTAAATACGCTGTCAAACTCCCGTTAATACCCGTCGACGCTCTCGCGGTCATGCGGACCGGCTGCGAAGATTTACAGATCGGCCGGTCGACGCGGACCAGGCATTCTGCTCAGCCCCAGGGAGAAGTCATGCCCACTGTTGAGGTGCGCCTCCGCGAAGATCTGCGCAACTACGCCGTCGAATTGCGGCAGCTGGCGTACACACTGCCGTTGGGTGTGGGCGAGCACGATTTGCTGCAACTGTCCGACCGTATGCGTGCCGCGGCCGAGCAGATGGTCCGCAGGGGCGCCTGACAGGCGTCAGCCGCCCCTGAGGCGGATCTTCCAGCGCACGAAGCCCAGGTAGACGGCGCTGATGACGAACAGCATGCCGACGTCGAACCACCACGTCGCCGCGGTGTGCTGCCAGTGCGAGTCCTTCGGGGTCAGCGGACCGGGCACCAGTTTGGTCAGATCGGCGGTCGAGGCCGACGCCGCGAATCCCCACCGCGCCGGTGTAGCCCACGACATCTGGTCGAGGCCGACACGCGCGGTGACCGGAATCATTCCGCCGGAGAACACCAGCTGTGACATGACCGCGACCACCAGCAACGGCATGATCTGCTCGTTGGACTTGGCGACGGCCGACAGGGCCAGCCCCAGCATGGCCGACGCGACGCACGTCAGCGCGACGTCGGCGAACAGCTCGAGCCCCGGTTTGCCCAGCGCCACGGCACCCTGGGTCGGGGCCCCCTTGCCGAGCACAGCGATGATGCTGACGATCGCCGACTGCACGATCGCGAAGACCGTGTAAACGCAGACCTTGGCCAACAGGTACGCCGACGTGGACAGTCCGACCGCTTGTTCGCGCAGGAAGATCGGGCGCTCACCGATGAGGTCGCGGATGGTCAGGGCGGTACCCATGAACACCGCGCCGACGTTGAGCAGCACCAGGATCTGTCCGGGCTCATTGGGCGCGGCGCCCATCGGGTTCGGTATCCCGAAGCCGACATCGCCGGGCACCGACATCGACAACGACCCCATGATGAACGGCAGCAGCGCGAGGAAGACGAAGTAGCCGCGGTCCGAGACGATCAGCCGCATCTGGCGCCGGGCGATCGTGGAGAACTGCCGGACCAGGCTGGTGTGCGAGGGATCGCCCAGCTCGGCGGGTTTCTCGGCGGGCGGCGGAGCGGGTGGCGGGCCCGTTCGGGCCAGGTAGCGCGCGCGGGACCCGTCGGGATCGTTGGCGACGGTGCTGAAGATGTCGGCCCAGTTGGTGGTGCCCATGGCGGCACCGATCTGGCTGGGCGGCCCGCAGAACGCCGTCTTGCCGCCGGGGGCCAGCAGTAACACCTGGTCGCAGACGTCGAGGTAGGTCAGCGAGTGGGTGACCACCAGCACCACGCGACCGGCGTCGGCGAGTTGTCGCAGCATGGTCATCACCTGCCGGTCCAGCGCCGGGTCCAGGCCGGAGGTCGGCTCGTCCAGGATCAGCAGCGACGGCCCGGTGAGCAGCTCCAGCGCCACCGACGCGCGCTTGCGCTGACCACCGGACAGTTTGTCCACCCGGGTGTGCAGGTGCTGGGTCATCTCGAGTTCTTCGAGCACGCGGGCCACCACCTGGGCGCGGTCGTCCTTCGTGGTGTCCGGCGGGAGGCGCAGTTCGGCGGCGTACATCAACGCTTGCTGCACGGTCAGCTGCCCGTGCACCACGTCGTCCTGCGGCACCATCCCGATCCTGCTGCGCAACGAGGCGTACTCGGCATGGATGTTGTGTCCCTCGAACGACACGGTCCCCGTCGTCGGGTGCGTGTACCCGGCGACCAACCGGGCGAAGGTCGACTTGCCTGCGCCCGAAGGCCCGATGATGGCCGTCAGCGTGCCGGGCAGGGCGGTCAGCGAGATGTTGTCCAGCAGCGTTTTGTTGTTCTCGATCGTCCAGGTCACCCCACGGACATCGAGGCCACCGCTGCGCGTCGCGGTCGCGGTCTGGTCGCGGCGGGCCAGGTTGCCGCCGTGGAAGACCAGGTCGATGTTGCCGATGGTGACCACGTCGCCGTCATGCAGTACGGCCGAATCGACCCGGACGCCGTTGACGAAGGTGCCGTTGATGCTGCGGTTGTCGTGGATCTCGGTGCCGGTGGGCGTCGGAATCAGGGTGGCGTGGTGGCGCGATGCCAACACCTCGGGGATGACGATGTCGTTGTCGTTGGCGCGCCCGATCTTGATCGCGCCCGGCGCGTCCGGCCCGGCCTTGCCCGGCCGCAGGATCTTCATCATCGACGTCGCGATAATTGACGAGTCGCCGCCGATGCGGCCCGGCTGGGGCGCCGACGGCCCCGCGGTGGTCGGCGGCGCCGCCCGCATCGACGCCGACCGGTAAATCTGTGGTGCAGGCTGCGATCCGCTCGGCGGGGGGCTCGGTAGACCGCTGGTCGGGAATCGGGGCTGGGGCTCGGACGGATAGCTCGGCGTGGCTCCGTCGGCCGGCTGGCTCGGCTGCGCGGCGTTGGGCGGATGGACCGGGTGCCGGAACGAGGCCGACGCCGGCTGCTGGGGCTGGCCGGGGTGTTGTGTAACGAATGACTGGCTCTGCGGCGGGCGTGCCGGCGCCTCGCTGGGGTCGCTGACAATCGGAATCGACGTCGTCAGCGGGGGCCGCCCAGCCGAACCCTGGTGGCGGCCGACCTCGAAGGCGAGCGCCGGGCCGTCCGGATTGCCGACGTTGACCCGCAGCCCATCCTGGATGTCGACGGCCGGGACGCGGCGGTTGTGGACATACAGGCCGTTGAGGCTGCCGTTGTCGATGGCGATCCATCGGCCCTGGTCGTACCGCACGATCAGGTGGGTTCGGGAGATCAGGGGGTGGGCGACTCGCACGTCGGCGCGGAGGTCACGCCCGATCACTACATCGTTGCCCGGCGCGAAGGTGCGTTCGGCTCCCTGGTACCGCACGGTCAGCGCAGGCGGGGCTGGTGGCGTCATCAGGACCAACTGTAACGGCAGCGGCGCAGCTTATGCGCGGGGTTCCTCGTCGGGCTTCCTGTTTCGCGCGACCACCGACGGGCGCGGGCGGCTGGAAACGACACAAGACTGCCGAAGCGGGGAAGGCAGCCGGGTGTCGAACCAGCCTGCGGTGCAATTAGTTTCGCAGCCTTCAACCGGCCACTGCGGCATTGCGCAGGCTGCGCATGCTCGCGACCTCGGCGCGAGCGCCGGTGACGTCCTTGACGAAATCACCCAAACATTTGATGGCCCGCCTGCCCTCGGGCAAAACGTCGGCGGCCAAGGGAAAGTCGTGAATCTGCCCCTCCCACAGATGCAGATCGCAGTGGATCCCGCTGGCTTCCAAGCGCTTCGCCATCAGCTCGGCGTCGGCGAGCAGCAACTCGTCCGCGCTGGCGTGAATGGTGACCGGCGGCAACGCAGATAGATCGGCGTCCACCGGGGAGGCGACCGTGGAGTCGCCCTTGCCTTCCACAACCTGTGCGTTATTGAGGTATTGGGCGAACCGCGAGAATGCCCGGCGGGTGAACATCGAGCACTTGCGCGCGTTGCGGTGCTTGAGTTTTCGCACCGGATCCGTGTCGGTGAACGGCGAGACGGTCGCGACTCCGGCCGGTTCCATGATGCCGTCCTGGATCGCCAAGAGCGTGGTCATGAACGCCAGGTATCCGCCGGCGGAGTCACCGGCTACGACAATCTGGTCGCCGTCGTAACCGTGATCCAGCAACCAGAGCAGGCCGCTGATGCCGTCGTCGATGGCCTCGGTGATCTGATGTGCCGGCAGCTTCCGGTAGGCGACGATGAGCACTGCGGCATCGGCCGCCTTCGACAAGCGAGTCACCATGGAGCGGTGGGTGTTGAGGCCACAGGTCAGGAACGCGCCCCCGTGCAAATACAGGATCGCCCGCTCCCCGGATACGCCGGGAGCGCGAACCCATTCGGCGGCGCAATGGTCCAGCCGAACCCGTTCGATTTTCGCCTTTGACCCGAATTGCGGGACCAGCCCCGCGACACCGTCGACGTACTCCAACGGCCAGTGCAGGTTCGGCGTCATGGCCCACGCGCGGACGGTGTTTTTCACGATCACCCGACTGGCGAGCCGTACGGCAACCGACTGCGGACTGTGGCGATGATGGACGCGTCGGGTCGTCGCCACACTCGGCAATATATGTGTCGGTTCGGGTGTGCTCACCATCGATTTCAACCTCCTAGGTGGCGACGGGGTACCCGCAGCAGCAGAGGGCTAATGGGAAGTGAACGCGTGACAAATGTCGGGTACATCACTGTTTGCTGGGCGCAGAGATGGGTATCACTCGCCTATCTCTCTTGCGGTTGCCGCGCGGGCGTGAACGGACCCGGACCGGCTGTTGCCGAGGCCGCCGAATGGCCCAAGATATGAGCGATGACACACCCCAAGCCTCCTGATCCGCTGCTCGCCGACCGGGTGGCCGTTGTCACGGGCGGCGCGGGTGGCATCGGTGCAGCGACCGCGCGGCTGTTCGCCGCACACGGTGCCGACGTGGTCATCGCCGATTTCGACGCCGACCTCGCCGGCGCGACGGCGGCCTCGATCACCGAATCCGGTGGGGCGGCCTCAGCCGTCGTCACCGACGTCCGAGACCCCGACCAGGTCGCCCGCTTGGCCCGAACGGTGCTCGACCGGTTCGGCCGAATCGACGTGCTGGTCAACAACGTGGGCCATTGGTTACGCCACCCCGGAAATTTCGTCGACACCGACTCGCAGCTGTGGGACGAGCTCTACCGGATCAACCTGCACCACGTGTTCCTGCTGACCCACGCGTTCCTGCCGGCCATGGTCGAGCGGCAGACGGGTGCGATCGTGAACGTCTCGTCGGTCGAGGGGCTGCGAGGCTATCCGGAGGACCCCGTGTATGCCGCCTTCAAAGCCGCCGTCAACGCCTTTACGCGCAGCCTCGCGGTCCAGGTGGGCAACGACGGGGTGCGCGTCAACGCGATCGCGCCCGACGTCACCGAATCCCTGCAAGTGCCCTATTCGCAATGGCTTTCGGCTGAGGAACAGACGCAATGGCCACAATGGGTTCCGGTCGGGCGGATGGGCCTGCCCGAGGATCAGGCCAGGGTCGTCCTGTTCTTGGCCTCGGATCTGTCGGGGTTCGTCACCGGCCACATCATCCCCACCGACGGCGGTACCGGGGCAGCAGGCGGATGGTTCCGCTCGACGCGCCGGCCCGACCGCCAGTGGACAAATCGGCCCATCGCCCCCTGAGCAGGCATAACCCCAGCCGCGTTCTGCGCGCGGACGCGGACCCATGCCCGGGTGGCATCCGCACCCTTGCCGATGAGGTCGCGGGCGGCGTCATTGAGTTTCATGCGTTGTGCTACACCCGCGCGCGGGTTTTCATTTCCGGCGTGACGTGGCTTGACCCGCAGGCCTCTGAGACAGATTTGAATTTGGCCAGTTGACTGTACACGCGCGCGGCGCGCGACCTAGCGTCAAAGCACCAGCACGTAACCCGGAAGGAATTGGCTCGTTGAGCACCGACCATCAGCAGCCGGCGGGCATCGAGTACCTGCGCGGTGAACTGCTCGATCGCGTTGACACGCAACCCTTCGAAGACTGGTCACCGGCCTTACTGCGTGCCCTGATTGCCGTCTTCGACCTGAACGGAGTCACGCCCACGACCCAACGCGTCTTCCGGCCCCACGTCGTCAGGTAACGTGACCGCGAAAGTTCAACTGCCGATGGGTTTCTCGAGAGTAGATGTCGTTAGTTGCACTTTCGCCATTAGGCTCCGTCATACCCAGGTGAGGAGTCGTGACGGTGGAAATGTGGGAACTGATCGCCCGCGAGCGAATCCGGGATACCCTGGCGCGCTACAACTGGTCGGGTGACGCCGGCCGGCTCGAGGGCCTCGCGGAGACCTTCTGCATCGACGGCATCCTCGAGATACGGGGTTCTGAGCCGTTGTCCGGTCGTTCGGAGATCGCGGCTTTCTTGAGCGGCGTCACCGGAAAGATCGCCGTGGAGGCCGACGTCAAACCGATTGTGCGCCATAACGTCGCAAATGTGTTGTTCACCGAGGTGGCACCCGGCCAAGCCCGGGTCGACTCCTACTTCACCGTGGTCACCCACATCGGGCTCGACCACTACGGGCGCTACCGCGACATCCTGGTGCCCGAGGGTGACACCTGGCTGATCAGGCACCGCAAGGTCTCGACCGATTGGGCTGCGCCCGACTCGGCGATGGCCCGCGAGCGCTCCGGGACGAAGCGGTGATCGCGGCGTCGTGGGCGCACTAAATCTATTGTCCGCGTTGATGTTCAACGTTAATCGAGTCAACCGAGGAGGGACGGATCATGGCCGCATCCGACACCGACCGTGCCCTCGCGTACCTGCCGGTGCGGTTGACCATCGGTGCCAGCCTGTTCTGTCACGGCCTGGTCCGGATGCCGAAGCTGGCCGCTTTCCACGCGCAGATGACGGGTCAAGGCGTCGATGATGCCCACCCCTCTGGTCTCGGCGTGCTGACCCGCGCTGCCCTTCGCGGAGCTGTTGGTTCTGGGCGCGACGTCGATCGAGCACTTCAACATGATCGGCGATCAGCTCGTTCACGCGCTTTTTCTGGTCAGCGTGATTGCCTTCCGCGGTCACAACCGCTACTCCGCCGATCGTCTACCGGGCCGACGCGGGTCAGCCAGCGCATAACCGGCAACCCGCCCCGGCGCCCCGCGACCGCGGAGTGGCGATCTCGTTAAATGTACCGGCGGAATGTTTGCCATATCGGCCTCAACGGCTACAGATAAGAGTCACACCAAAAGATTGCGGCCGCCCTGATCGTACGGCCTCTCAGCAGCTCCGGGGTGACCGCCGGTCACGTGACCAGCGGTC
>NZ_DASUHS010000283.1:0-9397 GCF_036273375.1 Mycobacterium sp.
CGCGCATCGGTTGCTGGCGATGCTGGCCTACCGCGGGTTCGTTCGGCAGGATCCGGTGTCCAAGGCGTACCTACCCGGTCCGTCGTTGACCGGGGTGGCATTCGCGATCTTCGGCCGCATCGACATAGCGCGATCCGCCGCGCCCGTCATGCGCGGTCTCAGCGAACAACTGCGCGAAACGGTGCACGTCGGCGTGCTGGACGGGGCCAGCGTCCGATTCGTCGCCGCCGTCGAGGGGCCGGCCGCCGTGCGGGTGGCGTCGCGGCTCGGCCGCACCATGCCCGCCCATTGCACCTCGACGGGCAAGGTCATGCTGGCCCAGTTGCCACAACCGGAATTGCGTGCGCTGCTGCCGCGCGAGCAGCTGAAGCGCATCACCTCGCACTCGATCGGCAGCCGCACGGAGTTGGAAGCCGAGCTCTCCGGTATCCGCGAGCGCGGCTACGCCACCAACCGGGAAGAGAGTGAGGAAGGCGTCGCATCGGTGGCCGTGGCGATCCCGACCCGCGCGCCCGGGCTGCGGCTCGCCCTCAACGCCGCCGCGCCGCAAAACCGGCTGCAAGCCTCCCGGTATCCCGCGGTGGCCGCCGCACTTGTCGCGGCCGCCAAGGAGATTGGCGATCAGCTCGGCTAGCCGCCGGTGGCGATGCGGGCTCCGTAAGGCGCGCTGAGGAGGCGGACAATCCGACTCAGAGCCGAGCTACCTCGTGGCGCCAGGCCGCCTCGGCGGTGAACGCAGACCCCAAGTCCGGCAGGTCATCCCAGTCCGCGTCGTCGATGTCACGCAGCGTGCCACCGGACGCGAGCACCCGCAACGACATCCGCGCCAGCGCGTCGAGGCTGATCGCCTGCAGCACCGCCTGCGGCACAGTGGCGGCGGCGCTGGTGATTCCGTGTCCGCGGCAAATCACCACCGGCCGGTCGCGCATCGCCGCCACCATTTCCTTGCCCAGGCGCGAATTCCGGATCAGCACAGCGCGTTCGTAGACGGGAACCCCGCCGCGCGCCAGCCAGGCGCCCGGAATGTCATAGGCGCCGTAGATCGGCCGGATCGTGATTCCGGCCAGGTCGGCGGCGACCACGTTCGGTGGATGCAGGTGCGCTACGGCGACATGCCCAGGCTCGGCCAGCATCGTCTCGATGTGGATGGGCAGTTCGTTGGGCACGCGATACCCGTCGAGTTCGTCTGGGGCACCGGCGGTGCCGTCGAAGGTGATCAGCCGGATGTCACTGGGTCGGGTGAATGCCACCCCGGTGTCGGTATCGCTCCGGCAGCGCACCAGCAGGCGCTCGTCGCCGACTCGCAGGCTCAGGTGGCCGAGGATTCCGTCGACCAGGCCGCGGGCCGCCGCGACGCGACAACCCTGCGCCACCAGAGCGCGCTGCTGATCCAGGTCCGTCATCGCGGTGCGCCCAACCCGAATCCGCCGTCGGGCCGCACGGTTTCGCCGGTGATCCCGCGGGACCGGTGCGACGCCAGGAACACGTAACTCCACGCGTGGTCCTCGCCGGTAAGCGCGACATTCAGGGGAGTGCGCGCGGCGACATCCCGCGCCCGGTCCGGGCTGTCGTCCAGGCGGGTCTCGTCGAGCCCCAGGCTGGACAGGCCGCGCAGGTCGGTGTTGAGCGTGCCGCCGGGTGCCACCCCGTTGACCCGGATGTCCGGCGCCAGTTCGTGCGCCAACGCCGAAACAAGGCCGCGCACCGCGAATTTCGAGGACACGTAGAGCACACCACCGCGTCCGGGATAAAACGACGACGCGGACTCGGTCAGCACGATCGAGGAACCGCTCGCGCTCCGCAGCGCCGGGATCGCGGCCTTGACCGACTGCAGATGGCTGAGCACGTTGATGTGAAACATCTCGTCGAACGCGTCGGGGAGGGCGTCGGCGTCGATGTCGCCCACACCTCGGTAGAAGTCGAAGACCCCGACGCAGTTGACCAGGGTGTCCAATCCACCGAAGGCGTCCACCGCCGCAGCGACGGCGCGGTCGTTGGCCTCGCGGGTGGTGGCGTCGCCCTCGACCACCGGCACCTGAGGCAGCTGTTGGCGCAACGCATCGCACTTACGTGGATCACGTTCCAGCACAGCAATATTCGCACCCTCCGCGCCGAAGGCCGCCACCACTGCACGGCCGATCCCCGAACCGGCACCCACCACCAGGGCGCGCTTGCCCTCCAGCCAGCCTGTCATGGTTGGGGTTCGATCTCGTCGGGCAGCAGAGGCGCATGGGAGTTGCCGACCATGGCGGCCAGCGTACGGGGGTTCTGCCAGGTCAATGCCTCGACCTCGAGCGCGTCCAGGGTGATCCACTGCCCGGATCTGGGCGCGCTGATCAACAGGCGCGATCCGTTGCGGGTGTTGACCCGGCGCACCACGACCTCGGTGAATTCGTTTGCGACGCTGATCGGTTCGCCGACCGCGCCGTCGAGCAGCTGCCGCAGTTCATCATTCACAGGAACACCGCCAGGTTCTGCATCCGTAGCACCGACTCGTCGGCAATGATCGTGCGGCGGGCCAGCTTCCAGCGATCATCACACCAGCGCAACACGTCCTCGCGCCCGCATGACATCAGGGCGCTGTCGTTGACGTCCCCCCGGCTGCGGAACAGCAGTTCGGCCGATTCGACCAGCAAGTGAGCATCGTCGTCGCCGGTGAAGGTGCGCACGTTGGTGATGAAATGACGCAACCGCGACGGCGGGTCCTCGGCCCACACGTGCTCGGTGCCCATCCGTGCGACCCGCTGGGACAGCGAGTATTTGTCCTCGTCAAAATGGTCCATGCCGGGCCCCCTTTGTGGCGAGGCGTCGAAACCGGCGCCGCGCGCGGTCGTGACGCGCACCGGCATGGCGTAGCGGATGTCGTCGGTCAGCGTGTCCAGCCACGCCTCATACTGCTGGGCGTCAAGTAGGTACGCCTCGTCCACCAGGAATCGATGCGCCTCGAGGTGCCGAGCGTCATCAAACGGCAGTGACCGCGGGGGCGTTCTCATGCGGGCACTCGCTGCAGGTAATCGGCCCACATGTTCAGCAGCGCTCGCTGGTTGTGCTCGTTGTAGCCGACTTGTGCGCGTCCCGGCCCGTGGAAAGCGCTGGGCGGCAACGCCTCGACGACGGGACGGTCGTCGGCGAGCAGGCCCATCCGGCTGTTCAGCAGCAGCCGTCGCGCCATGGAACCACCCGCGGTGGTGGTCAGCGACACCCAGTTCTCCACGTCGTCTTGTTCGAACATGCCGGTCGATCCGAAGCACATCAAATACGCCTTGTACGAGTCTTGTTTGTACTGCGCGGGAGCTGCGGAATCCACCGCGAACCACGAGCACACTTCCGTCTCGTTCTCGCTGATCGGTTGCCACAACCGGATCGAAATGAACGGCAAAACCTCTGCCTGCCGGCCGTCGCCGCGGTCACGCACCTTGGGCCAGTTGTGCACGAAGCTGAGGTTGGGAAAGCACGTCGCGGCAGAGATCATGAATCCGTCCTCGCCGACCACCCGCTGCTGTTGCGGCGTCCAGGAGTCTTTGATCCGGCCGATCATCTCGTCGGGGTAGCCGACGTAGCGCATCCGCTCGTCGAAGTTGCCCGGCGGAAGTTTGTAGGTGGTTCCACCACCGCGGTGGGCCCAATAGGTGGCGCCGTCCTTGCGCTTCTGGGCTTTCGGCTCGCGGAAGAGACCGATGTCGACGATTGATGCATGCGTGTGCGGGGTGTGGTACATGTCTCCGGCGAAGTTCTCGGCGCCGATCTTCCAGTTCGCCTTGATCCGCCAGCGCTGCGGCCCGCGCAGCTCGACACCGCCGGCGCTTTGCTTGGTGTAGTAGTCCAGATAGAACTTGAAGTCGCCGAGAAAGTCTTCCAGCGGTTCGGCTTTTGGGTCCATGCTGATGAACAGCAGGCCGTTGTAGCTCGCGAAATTCGGTGCGGACAACAGGGTTTGGGCCTTGGCGAACCCCTTGTCGCCACCGTAGGCCTCCCGGTGAAACGGCAACCCGGTCAGCCGGCCGTCGTTGCGGTAGGTCCAGCCGTGATAGGGGCAGCGGAAATTGGAGGCATTTCCCATCTCGGCGCGACAGACCTGCATTCCGCGATGCAGGCACATATTGAACAGTGCCCGCACGGTGCCCTGCGAGTCGCGGGTGATGATGAACGAGTCGTCGAGCACGCGACGCACCACGTAGTCGCCGTCCTGGCCGATCTCGCACTCGTGCCCCACGAAGGTCCACGCCCGACTGAACAGCCGTTGCTTCTCCAACTCGAACAGTTCCTGGTCGTTGTAGATGTGCGCGGGGATCATGCCCCGGCGCACGTTCTCGAAGACCTCGACCAATTCGCCGCGACCGTCTGCCATGGCGCCTCCGCGAGTTCTCTGTCCTACAGAAATGCTCTCTACTCAGTAGAATCTCGCAGTCTACTGCGCCGGTCAACCACCTGGCAGCCGCATCGCCAGGTTTCTACAAGAATGCTTGGTGCTAATTCACAGGTTGCTCACAATTAAAAGCTGGAAGCGCCCGGCTACGGTGGGTCACAACAGCCGTCCCGCATCCGTGAGCGCGGCGTAAACAAGAGGTAAATGTTCGGTTTTGCGGTAACTAACCGTTGATTTCCACTGATCTGAGGAAGGAACTGGTGCCATGGTGGGTCGGCCACGAGGGGGTCGATTGCAGCAGGTCGGATCGCAGGTTCTGGCCATTATCGGGCGCCAGGAGTGGATCGATCGGCCGAGCTATCGGTTCGAACACCTGCTCAGCTTCGCCTACAACGGACTCGGTGGCGCCCGCAACACGGTCACCAATGCGCTCAACGGGGTCTGGCTAGGTCACCCGGTGCACCCGCCGCTGGCGTCACTGACCAGTGGCGCCCTCGGGACCACGGTCGCGCTGGACGCGCTCAGCATCCTGCCCGGACAGCCGGCAGCCGAGGTCGTCGACGCATCGCGATTCGCGTCGCGCGCGCTCGGGGTGGGCATCCTGGCGAGCCTCGGCTCGGCCGTCACCGGCGTCACCGACTGGCAGCACACTCACGAGGAGGACCGCCGAGTCGGCGCGGTGCACGGCCTGCTGAACGCGGCCGCCACCGCGCTGTACATGCAGTCCTGGTGGGACCGGCGCAAGGGCCGCCACGGGCGGGGCATCCTGCTGACCGCGCTCGGCTACGGCATCACCGTCGCCGGCAGCTATCTCGGTGGCGCGCTGGTCTTCGAGTCCGGAATCGGCATCGACCAATCGGGTCCGCGCTTGCGCACCTCCACCTGGACGCCGGTGCTGCCGGCTAGTTCGTTGAACGGCAAGCCGGTACGCGCCGAGGTCGACGGAGTGGGCCTGGTGGTCTGCCAAACCAAGCCCGGTGAGGTCGCGGCGTACGGGGAATTCTGCCCGCACCTGGCCGCACCGATGGCCGACGGCTGGATGGACCGGGGCCGGCTGGTTTGCCCCTGGCACGGTTCGTGGTTCGCGGCCGAATCCGGAGAGGTTGTGCGCGGTCCGGCGGCAGCGCCGCTGCCGTGCTACGAGGCCCGATTGGTCGACGGAATGGTCGAAGTCCGCGGTGAGCGGCAGTCCGCTCCCGGCGGCGCGGTTGGAATCGCAAAAGGAGGAGCCAATTGAACGCCTATGACGTGCTCAAAGATCACCACATCGTGATCAAGGGCCTGGGCCGCAAGATCAGCGACGCACCAGTGAATTCCGAAGAGCGGCATGCCCTTTTCGACGATTTGCTGATTGAACTCGACATCCACTTCCGCATCGAGGACGACCTCTACTACCCGGCGCTCAAAGATGCCAGCAAGCTGATCGCGGTCGCCCACGCCGAGCATCGCCAGGTGGTCGACCAGCTTTCCGTGCTGCTGAGAACCCCGCAGAGCGCGCCCGGCTACGAGGACGAGTGGAACTCCTTCAAGACGGTGCTCGAGGCCCACGCCGACGAAGAAGAACGCGACATGATTCCCGCTCCGCCGGAAGTGAAGATCACCGACGCGGAACTCGAGGAGCTGGGCAACAAGATGGCCGCGAAGATGGAGCAATACCGCGGCTCGGCAACCTACAAGATGCGCACCAAGGGGCGGGCGGCGCTGGTGCGCTCTCTCTAATTCCGACGACACCGCTCGCTTGCGAGATTCGGTGGACCACCGAGAGTAGCCTCACGGCACATGAACCCCGAGTGTGTTGCTTCTCAGGGTGATATCACGGCGGAGATCGCCCGCATCGCAGCGCAATACCGGGGCGCCGTTGGGGGAGTCGGGCACCTTGAGCGGCCGCGGCTCGACTATCCGCCGTACCGCAGCACGATTCTGCGCCACCCAAAACAGCCGCTGGTCGCCGTCGACCCCGAGGGCGTCGAACGGTGGGCGCCGTGCTTCGGGCACCAGGAGGTCGACCCACTCGACGCCGACCTGACGGCCGGTAATGCAGGCGAGCCGATCGGGGAGCGCGTCGTCGTGACAGGGCGTGTCCTCGACGAATCCGGCCGGCCGGTCGCGGGCCAGCTGGTGGAGATCTGGCAAGCCAACGCCGGCGGGCGCTATCGTCACCAGCGCGACCAGCACCCCGCGCCGCTCGACCCGAACTTCACCGGCGCGGGCCGCTGTCTGACCGGGGCGGACGGTACCTACCGCTTCCTGACCATCAAGCCCGGCCCCTACCCGTGGCGCAATCACCACAATGCGTGGCGCCCGGCGCACATCCATTTCTCCGTCTTCGGAACCGCTTTCACCCAGCGACTGGTCACCCAGATGTACTTTCCGGGTGATCCGATGTTCGAGCTGGACCCGATCTTTCAGTCGATCCTCGATCCCGCCGCACGCCAACGGCTGATCGCCCGCTACGACCACGACCTCTCCGAGCCGGAGTACGCGATTGGGTACCGGTGGGACATCGTGCTGGCCGGCGGCGCGCGAACCCCGACCGAGCATGAACATGACTGAATCAGCGTGCACGCCAGGGCAAACTGTCGGGCCCTTCCTCGACCTCGGACTGCCGTATCCCGGTGACAACGCGATGGCCGACCCCTGCCATCCGCAGGCGATCCGGCTGCACGGCACGGTGTACGACGGCGCCGGCGCCGCCGTCCAGGACGCACTGATAGAACTCTGGCAACCCGATAGCGCGGGAGACGTTCCGCGACAAGCCGGTTCGCTGCGCCGCGACCCCACGGTGTTCACTGGCTGGGGGCGCTGCGCGACCGACGCCGCCGGAAGCTACTCCTTCACCACCCTGACGCCCGGATCGGCGATCGCGGGGCGGCCGCCGTTCTTCGCGCTCACCGTGTTCGCCCGGGGACTGCTGGACCGGCTGTTCACCCGGGCCTACCTGCCCGGCGCCGAGTCGCACTCCGATCCACTGCTGGCGGCCCTCGCCGCCGAGCGGCTACCCACATTGCTCTGCGCCGCCGAAAACGACGGCGCCGCCTACCGTTTCGACGTCCACCTGCAGGGCCCGGCCGAGACCGTCTTCCTGGCGTACTCGAAAGACACGCGATGAGCAACCTGTTGTGGCCCGGCGACCATCGCGCCGGCGAGCACATGACCGATGAGGCGCTGCTGGGATCGATGATCGCCGTGGAGTGCGCGTGGCTGGACGCGCTGGCCGCCGCGGGTCTGGCGCCCGCCGACTGCGCCGAAGCGAAACTGTGGAATCTGGTCACCCACAACGACTGTGAGTCGATTGCGGTTACCGCCGAGGACGGTGGCAATCCGGTCATTGCGCTGGTGACGCTGCTGCGGCAGCGGGCCGAGTCGGGCATCGCGCCCTGGATTCACCGCGGGCTCACCAGCCAGGACGTCTTGGACACCAGCCTGATGCTGGCGGTGCGGGCAGTCGCCGATGACGTGACAACCGAGCTGAGGCAGCAGATTTCCACACTGTCCGAACTCGCCGCCGAACACCGGGGCACGCCGATGGTGGCCCGCACCCTCACCCAGCACGCCGCACCCACCACCTTCGGCGTCAAGGCCGCCAGCTGGCTGAACGGCATCGTCGACGCGTTCGAGCGGGTGACGGCGCTGACCACACCGATCCAAATAGGCGGCGCCGCAGGCACATTGGCTGCCACGACGGAGCTGGCGGCGTTGCTCACCGGCACGACCGACGCGGCCGGCGTCTCCCTGCACCTCGTGCACAGCGCCGCGACCACGTTGGGCTTGCATGACCGGCCCGCGTGGCATACCGCCCGCGCACCCATCACCGCAGCCGCCGACACCTTCGTCGGCTGCACCGACGCCTGGGGCCGCATCGCCTCCGACATCGTCACCCTGGCCCGCCCGGAGATCGACGAACTCAACGAGCCGGCCACCGGCGACCGGGGCGGCTCGTCGTCGATGCCGCACAAGCGAAACCCGGTGCTGTCCATCCTGATCCGCCGTGCCGCCATCGCGGCACCGCCATTGGCCTCGACGCTGCACACGGCGGCGGCGCTGGCCAACGACGAACGGCCCGACGGGGCATGGCACGCCGAGTGGGATACGCTGCGCACGCTGGCCCGCCGCACCGTGGTCGCGGGATCGGAAAGTAGCGAGCTGCTGGCCGGGTTGACCGTGCACGCGCAGCGGATGGCCGAAAACTTGACTGCCGCAGACGTTTCCGGAGAGCAGTCGGCGATCGCCGAGCTGGTGGACAAAGAGCCGTCATCCGCTTACCTCGGTGCCGCCGAGAATTTGATCGATGAGAGTCTGGGTCGCGCGGCGCGGGTGCTCGCTCAGCGCTGATAGATGCTCGCCAGCCAGATGTGCAGCAGCGTGTCGATCACCCGGTCTTCCGGGATCGCCTGATCGTCGGCGGTGAACGTCGCGGCCATCATCCGCTCGCTCAGCATGTTGAGCGCCACGGACAGCTCCGCGACCGGGATGGTGTCGGGGGCGGCGCCGCGACCGCGCTCGGCCTTGATCGCGATGGTGGTGTAGGAGATCCATTTGTTCATGAGTGCGGACCACAGCTGCCGCACCTCGGGGTTGGTCCCTTTGGCCGCCGCACCCGCGACGGCGACCGCCCGGTGCGATCCGGACACCTCAAAGAACGATTCGATGCGCGCCCGCCAGATCGCCTCGGGGTCACCGGAGGACACGACGTCGAGGGCCCCCAGCGCCGCCTGCGCCTTGCTGTTCATCTGGTCGAGCAGCGACAGCAGCACCGCGTTCTTCGACCGGAAATAGAAGTAGAAGGTGGGCCGCGATATCCCGGCGCCTTTTGCTAGGTCGTCGACGGAAAAGTCGGCCAGCGGCCTTTCCTGCAACAGCCGCTCGGCGGTGGCAAGTATCGCCTGCTCGCGGTTGTCACCGGAGTGGTGCGACGCGCGGCGGCCCCGCGAGGCCTGCAGATACTTCATTTGTGTCGGGAAGTCGGACACGCCCGTTACTTTTGGGCACGTCGATATACGTCAACAAAACTGTTGATGAAAACCAGCGATA
>NZ_DASUHS010000284.1:0-8035 GCF_036273375.1 Mycobacterium sp.
AGTCGCCTTCATCCAGCTGTTGACCAGACAGCTGCGTCGGCGCCATCACCGTACGCCGGAAGTGCAAAACAGGTGTGGCCCAACGCAACATCTCGTCGACTGCACCCGGTATCAGCGATGGGTCCGCGGCCAATGCTGCACGCTGGTCGGGATGCTCGGAAAGCGCCAGAATGGCATGGCTGAGGGTGTTGCGGGTGGTTTCGTTGCCGGCGACGGAGAGCAGCAGGAAGAATTCGTTCAGCTGGTCTTCGTTGAGCCCGACTCCGTCGACCTCGGCGGCCAGCAGGGCCGAGAGGATATCGTCGGTCAAGCCCTCGGCGCGCCGCCGCGCCACCAGATCGTGGCAGTACCCGAACATTTGGTGCACGGCGGTGCCGATCGCGCCCTGGTCCGGCGCATAGTCCTCATCTTCGATACCCAGGCTTCCGATGGCGTTGCTCCAGTGGAAGATTTGGTGACGGTCAGCTTGGGGCACGCCCATGACCTCTGCGATCACGCTCAACGAGATCGCTGCGGAGATGTCCGGGACAGCGTCGAATTCACCCTTCTCCACTACCTCGTCGACGATGGCCCGGGCGGTCTGCCGGATGCTGTCTTCTAGGCGGAGCACGTTGCGCGGGGTGAATCCCCGGTTGATGAGCTTGCGGAAGTGAGTGTGGCGGGGCGGGTCGATGCCGGGCAGCATTGCCGAGGTCTCCACCATCTCCACCGCGACCAGGGTGTTGCCGAAGCGGGACGAAAACGTCTTGTCGTCGCGGCTGATAGCGCGGACGTCGTCGTAGCCGGTGCACAGCCACACCGTGGGGTCGATGCCGGGGAGGTCCACCGGGTGCACGGGCGTGTTCGCGCGAAGCCGTGCCATCGCCTCATATGGCGCCCCGTGCGAGGCGAAGAAGTCCGGGTCGAACACCACCGCGGCATCCACGGGGCACCCTGATGCGATCATCGGCGGCCTGCCGCCGACCGACTCGGTTGCCGAGGCGGTGGCGTTCCTTGACGAGCAGTCGACGGCGTCCCGCTTCCGCGGCGTCCGTCCGATGGGGGCTTTCGAGGGCCCGCTGCCCTCGGACGAGGTGCTGCGCGCGCTGGCCGAGCGCGATCTTTTGTTCGAAGTGATGACTCATCCGGATCAACTGCTCGCTGCGGCCCGGGGACTGGAGGGGCACCGCGATTCGTCGTGGTCATCGAGCATGCGGGCTGGCCGCGCAACGGATCTGATGACGAGCGTGCCCTGTGGACTGAGGGCATCGACGCGCTCGCAAGCCTCGGCGATAACGTTCTGTGCAAGCTCTCCGGCCTGGCCATGCCGCTGGGATCGGTGTCGGTCGATGCGCTGGCTCCGTGGCTTGAGTACGCCATCGACGCTTTCGGCGTCGACCGCTGCCTGTTCGCGAGCAACTTTCCCGTTGATGCGATGCACGGTACCTTCGATGAGCTTTACTCCTCCTACTCGGCGATCACTGCTGGCCTCAGCGCCGGCGCCCGGGACAAGCTCTTCTCGGCCAACGCCGAGCGCATCTACCGCTGCTGAGACGGCCGCCCCCGTGGCTCGTCAAACGCCTGGCCGAGCCCCAAGTTTCATCGGTCTGCACCCAAATGAATTGTGGCTGACCGAGATTACTGAGAATGCGCGAGAGGGTTATCTGGAGTTGGGATCGGGTGTGGAGGACTGTTCCCGCTTAGCCCTCGGGGACTTGTCCGACCTTAGAGGGAACGGCTGGGTTCCAAAGCCGGCACACAGGTGACTGATGGCGGCCCGGTCCGATGACCTTGTGCCGTGGCCGGGCGGCCGTGCCCTACCAACCCGAATCGCCATGACCGGCCCCGATGACCACGTGCAAGCGATGCGCGCATTCACCGGCCAATTCCCCTAAAAGGATGCTGTCAAGCATCGAGCCACTGAACGCAGCCTGGACTGCAGCACTCAGCGGAATGAGCGTGCATAAACGACCGCCGCCAAATGCACCCGACGCGAAGACAGGATCTGGTCGCTCTCGTTTCTCTGGAAATGAGACCGTTCTCGTTGAGTGTGCGACTGCATCCGTGGCTGATATGCCGGCGATCTATTGTGAGTTGTCGAGGCATGGCTATGCTTCCCGGATGCATGAATCCGTGACGGTGCACATGAAGGCACCGGCCGACGACATTTGGAATCTAGTAGCCGATGTACGCAACACGGGCCGGTTCTCCCCGGAGACGTTTGAGGCTGAGTGGTTAGACGGAGCAACTGGCCCTGCCGTGGGGGTTCGCTTCAGAGGGCACGTGAAACGAAATGAAATCGGGCCCGTGTACTGGACAACCTGCCGCATCACCGCCTGTGAGCCAGGCCGCGAGTTCGGCTTTCAGGTGCTTCTTGGCGACAAGCCCGTGAATAACTGGCATTACCGGTTTACCCCCACCCCGTCCGGCACGGATGTCACTGAGTCATTCTGGGTGAAAAACTATGGAATGCCGCGGGTCATTCAGTTTCTTTTTGGCGAATTACGTCGCAGACGCAACATTCGTGACATGACAACGACCCTTGAACGAATTAAGGCAGTAATCGAATGAAACTCATTCGTCCCCGCACCGGTGCCTTCGCTGTAGCTATTGGCTCAAAGACACGATCCGACGGCCACTCCCGGATCTCTAAAACCGAGGCCTAGGGGTTAAACCGCCACAGGGTTTGGTTCGGATCTTTCTGTGAGAACGATGGCGACCATGTTTACGGCTACGACACGGCCGTCGAGGTACTGCTCGATACGGCGCCCTTCACAGCTCCGCACATGATGATTGACCGGTCAGAGCTTGGGTCGATCGGTGATAGAAATGCGCCCACAGAGTCGAAGACGGCCGCGCCGATCCACAAAAGCATGTCTACTGACCGGGTGAAACTGGCGCCTGTTGATGTCTCGCTGACGAGCATGACGCAGCGCATGAGCCGCCCCACCTGGGCTTTTGCAACGAAGATTAACAAGCTCTCGCGACACGCCGAGATCTTGTCAAAGTAGCCCGGCGATTCCTGTCAATCTTCGCTGAATCTCGACAGCTTGCCGGACGTCGAGGATGTCCAGTCCCGTCGCCGCGGTTGCGCGCGTGCAAGATCTCCGAAGGAGGCCCCAGACAGCATCGCAGGAGCAACGACCCTTGCGTGCGATCTTCCGATGACTGTTTCGCCGTCCAATATTTCGACGCCATTGACGAGCGTGTGCAGGTAACCGTCGGAGGCCTGCGTGATGCGTGGCCTACAAGCACTTAGACGCGTTTTATGTTGCGGCCACTACGCCGCCGTCGACGAGCAGGTCGGTTCCGGTGATGAATGATGCCTCGGGTCCCAGCAAGTAGGTTGCGGCCGCGGCGATATCCTCGGGTGTTCCCAGGCGTTTGGCAGGCGAAGCGGTAACCATGGCTCGCATGCCTTCGCCCAACGGGGAGGCCAGCTCCGAGCGGCCCATCGGCGTGGAGATGATGCCTGGGCTGATGGAGTTGATACGAGCGTTGCGTTTTCCCCACATACGGCTGGCGGCCTGCACGCGAAGAAGATTGGCCTGCTTGGCAATAACGTAGGCCGAGCCGGGATTGTCGATGGCGGTGATAAACGGCAGCGTCAACAAGTCTTTCGGCGAAGCGGTGGCGAGAGCGTGCGCGTGCTCGGCGGGCAACGGTGGGACCATATGCCCGGCCATGCTCGCAATAACCACGCCAGCCCCGCCCGTGCTGATTTCTTCGCCGAAGGCATCGACGATCTGCGCAACGCCGAGAAGGTCGACAGCCAAAATCTTTTCAGTGGTCGCTTGCGATGGCGACAGGCCAGCAGTGTGGGCCAGTTGTCGCACCGGACCACGCAATTGCGCCGCGTGGATAAGGTTCGCCACCGACGCCGCTGAGGCCACGTCGACGGTGTGGGCGTGCACGTCATACCCGTCATCGGAAAGTGCAGTGGCGCTCGCATGCAAGGTCGACTCGTTAAAGTCGGCGAGTATCACTGCCTTGCCGGCTCCGAGGCGTCGTGCGATAGCACGACCCATACCGCCGACTCCGATCACGACGAGCACGTCTGAACTCATCAACCACCCTTCCGATACGAGATGATTTGTCTAGGTCGCGATGTCGGCGAGCGCGGATTTGGTGTCCAGGTCGGCGTAGGCGGCCGCGTATCGCTGAGCCAACGTGACCGCGACCTCGGCGCGCTGCCATAGGCCACCGTCGCCGCTGGCCGTACACAGCCACAGAGTCAGGCCGTGAGCCACCGAGGCGCGATAACGCAACCAAACCTCATCCATCGTCGGCATCTCGTCAGTAGGTAACGCGAGTGCATCGCGATACTCGGCAAGCAGCTCGCGTTCGTGGTCGCGGCGATCGGCAATAGTCAAAGCGCCCTGCAAGAAATACCCCACGTCGAGCGAAAAGTTGCCCCGCCGAGCCACCTGCCAGTCAAGGAAACCGACCTCGCCGCCGGGCAGTACGTAGGTGTTGCCGATGTGAGGGTCACCGTGGAGCAGAGTCTGAGGCGATGCGGTCAACGTCGCGATGTAGGGCTTCCAAATCGACTCAATGAGATCCTCGATGCTCAGCGCCATCACCTCATCAGGAGCATCGTCGCCGAGCCGCTCAAGGGCCGACGGAAGCGGCGCGTACTGCATTCCGTCCCATGGAACAAACGGTTCAAGCCAACCGAGCGCGCGATGGTTGAGGACTCGCTCACCCCAATACTGACCGTGCATACGACCCAGCCCGCGCACACCCGATGCGGCCTGCTGCACCGACAACGGTCTGGTGGAGTCGCGTGGATCGGCTTGGCGCGCGTTGAGGTCCTCCATGACCACGAAGAAGTCATAAGCGTCTTCATCGATCAAAGCGGTGTAGACCATCGGGTGCTCCAGCGGCAGGTCCACACCCGAGTTGAATAGCCGTGGCTCATGGAACATGCCGCTGGTCATGCGGATGAGTTCCTTGTGCGCAGGGTCGGCGGCCTTCACAAAAACTGTTGCCGGACCGCTGCCAGCCGAATACGTCAACCCCAACCGGGCACGCCGATTCGTGCCGTCGTCGCGCAATGCGACTGTCACGTCTTTAACCGTGGCACCCGGATGGCGCTCCGCTAGCGCCGTGGACATCCAGTCCGGCGTGATCTCGTCCCAACCCTTGGGCACCTGCAAAGAGAGCGTGGTCACCGACGGGTCCTTTCTTCGCGAAGCGCATGTCTCTAGTGATACGACACGATTCGTGTCGTAAGTCAAACCAAGTTACCCCATGGGGCGCTCGGTCGCGAATATCGACTCGGCAGCGACCTCGGCCCGACGCCCTTTGCGGCCAGGCAGGGCTGTACCGCCTAAGCTCGCCGGATGTCCGACGATCGCGGCGGCAGACCACGAGACGCCCAATTGGACCAGGCGATCCTCGAGGCCGCCCGAGAACTTCTAGCGGTCGACAGCTACGCACAACTGTCCATGGAAAGCGTGGCCGCACGCGCGCAGGTCGGAAAGAAGACCCTCTACCGGCGATGGCCGTCCAAAGCGCCTTTGGTGGCTGATGCGGTGTTGGACGCATACGGACGCGGCGGTTCGTTCGGCGTTCCCGACACAGGCGACATCCGTACCGACCTGCAATCGTGGCTGATCGAGCACGCCGAGTTCGCCGCGGACCCTCCGAACGCGGCATTGATCCGAGCACTCATTGCTGCGGCGGCGTCGAATCCGTCGGACAACAACGCTCTCTACGAACGACTGACTGCCCCGCAGCACGCCGGGCTGATGACACGTCTGCGCCACGCCACCGAGAGAGCGGAACTTCGCGGCGACGCTGATCTCGATGCAATCGCTACCGCGCTTATCGGCACCTTGCTGTTACAGGTGTTGAACTACACGACAGGCGATAAACGTGGCACCCGATTCGATGGACTCCTGGACGCGATCCTGACCGGCGTGTCCGGCACAGCCAGCTAGTTTTCCCAGTGGCGCTGTCTCAGTTCTTATCTCGCACATGCGTGTCTCGACTTCGTGCGTCAGCCCGGTGGTGAGATGGGTCGCTCAGCGGTGGCTGCATCTGGCACGTCGCGGTTCAGGGTGCGGTAGTCCAGCGTCGAATGCCTTCGGTGTACCAGTGGGCGATGGTCACTCGTTTGGATCGGACCTATCCTTAAGCGTTACCTGACCGACCCAGCATCGGACGATTAATCGCCGGAAAGCTGCCGACACCGCGCTGATCCAGCCGATAGGACTGCAACGTGATGGCCCCCGGCCCCTAGGGAGAGGCCATCGGAACAAGAACCAACAGATTCCAGTAAATTTGTAGGTCCTCATCCAACATGCGCTCCGCCGATGCCATAGCCTTTGTGGCGCAGGCTATTTCGTCACACGAAACCCGTGACTTCGCAAGTCGCTGCCCGCGGGCTCCGGAAGGATCGGCTGTCCCGATGACGATAATGCCGGTCTCGATGAGGTTGCGGCCTTTTCGAACGGCGCTCGGTTGACCGCCGCGGTTGACTCTGTGAACTTCGCTTGCGAACGGGATGGTCGTTGCGGTGACAGCCCGTGGGACGGGCTGCACCATGCGCGACGGGGCTCTATCTCTCCTGAAATTTTTAGTTTCAGGACTAAGGCCCAGTGTGAGTGAGCACGTTGATCACATGCCCGTCGGGATCGAGGACGAAGAAGCGGCGCACGCCCCACGGCTCGTCAGTTAACGGTCGGACGATCTCGGCACCTATTCGGAGCGCCGCAGCGTGGCAGGCGTCGACATCGTCGACCTCGATCGAGACATCCGGGATGACGGCCGCGGTAGCGTCATGGGTCATCAGGCTCAGCTGCGCACTTGGCTGCTCAGGATGGGCCAGAGTAGCGATCCAGCCATGGTCCATCACGGGGAGCATTCCTAACACGTCGCTGTAGAAGCTCTTGGCCGTCTCCAGTGAGTGGGCACTGAGATCCGGCACCACTCGACGAACCACCATGTCTTGAATCCTCTATGAGCAACTCTTCGTCGGCAACCACGTCGGCAAGACCCCGCCGGACAAGCATGGTGTCCGCCTGCATAAGCAAGGCATGGGCAGCGCGCCATCAAACGGGACAGGACCTGCTCGACGCCCTTTTCGAATGAGAGGCAGCGTTGCTCCGGTTAGCAGGTCTGGTCGGAGTGCTTCGGCTTGAAGGTGACGTGACGTCACGCCTTATTGTCTCAGTCATGACAACTGGCGGCGGCGGATTCAAGGTCGGTGAACTCGCGCGGGCGTCCGGACTCTCGATCCGCACCGTGCGCTACTACGACCAAATCGCTTTGCTGCGGCCGTCCCGCCGCAGCGAGGGCGGTCACCGCGTGTATGACGATGACGACGTTCGTCGGCTCTACCGGATCTGCCTGCTGCGCCGCGCGGGCCTGCCGCTGGCCGACATCGCGCGCGCACTCGATGAGCCTGACTGGGATCTGTATCACGCCATGCTGCATCACCGGGACCTGCTCGATCACCACATCGGCGTCAGTTCCGCATTGCGCCGACGCCTGTCCCAGATGCTGACCGCACTCGTACGCGAAAAACCCCCAACCACCGCCGAATTCCTACAAATCATAGAGGACATGACCATGGTCGACGACCCGGTACAACGACGGATCTCCATTCTCGTCTACGACGACATCCCCACCATCCACGACTACCTCGTGCGCGTGTTCGGTCTCGGCGCCGGACGCCTGGAACATGACGAACACGGCACCTGCGTGCACGGCGAGGTGCAAGCCGGAGACGGCACGATATGGCTGCACCAGGTCTCACCCCAATTCGGCCTGGCGTCTCCCAAGACCCTCGGCGCGGCCACCGGCACCACGGCGGTGATGGTCGCCGACGTCGACACGCACCACCAGCACGCGCTAGCCGAAGGTGCGGAGATTCTCTGTCCACCCACCGACATGCCCTACGGCTACCGCGAATACAGCGCCCGCGACCCCGAAGGCGGGCTGTGGTCCTTCATGAAACCACTGCAATGAGACCCCCGAGCCCGGGACCGATCAACGATCGGCTATCGGATGTGTCCGACATCAAGGGCGCCAAAGGTTAACTGCGACG
>NZ_DASUHS010000285.1:0-3596 GCF_036273375.1 Mycobacterium sp.
CACCGGCAGCGACCAGGGCTGATCGCCGAACGCAAGGGGGCCGAAGGAGATTTCGCATTCCACCGCTTCGTCCCAGGTCAGCCACGACCCGTCCGGCGTCCGCAGTTCGTCGACGGCCGCGAAATCGTCCGCACTGGTGGCTCGTTCGGCCCGCCGGTGCTGCAACTGCAGGAACCTCACCACCAGCGTCAGAGCGCGAGCGCCGTCGACCAGGAAATCCGCGGACAGGGTGTCGTCTTCGCCCAGACCGGATTCGGCCGCGCCGGGGGTCCCCAAAACCCCGAATTGCCAGCGTGATTGATTCTTGCTGGATGTCCCTCGGTACGGGTAGAGCAGATAGCCTTCGTAGAGCACCGCGTCGGCGACGGCGCGGGCCCTATCCCAGCTCGAGGTCATCGCGTCACCTCGCGGTCGGCGGCATCCAGCAACGAGGTGACCGCGTGGTCGAAGTCGATCATTCCGTGGGCTGACTTGTAACCGGCCAGTTGCGTGACGGTCTCGTGGCTCAGCCGAATCCATCCGCTGTTGGGATAGTGCTGTGCGACCAGGTCACGCCAGACCGTGACCGGCATGGCGTAGTTGTCCTCGCAGTCCCACGACACCTGCTGGACCGAGAATCCGCGCTCGGAGTTGACGAAAATCGTTCCGCTGAACAGGAACTGCAGCGGGACCGCGCCGTCGCGCAGCGCGTGCAGGTATTTGGCGGCGGCCACCTCGAAGTCGTACGTGCATTCCAGGGGCAGGGCCGCGGTCGTGTGACCGGTGAACCCCGGCACCATCGTGACGCAATGCTGCCAAAGGAAGGTGCGTTGGGTGCTGGCCCAGCGTTCGCGGCCGCCGAACAGATCCATCAGCCCGGCCGCTTCGTCGTCGGTGTAGGAACGGCGCAGCGGCTCGATCCGGACCTGGCACCGCAGGGCGATGGCGTGCACCGGGTCGTCGCCGCTGGCGGTGACGCCGACGCGGGCGGTGAGGACCGGGCTGACGCTGTAGGGTTCGGCGGTCACGTCCAGGACCGCGAAGCTCACGTTCATCGGCGGGCCGTTCATCGCGGTGTCTTCGTGGCACGGGCGGCGAGCCGGTCGAAGAAGCCGTCGATGAATTCGCGGGCCTGCTGGCCGCCGTCGAAGCCGCGCCACACCAAGCGGAGGCGTCCGACGAATTCGTAGCAGGCATCGATGGGTACCAGATACGTTTGTGGCTGCGACAATTCGCGATCCTGAGCGCCGTCGGCTACCCGGACGAGCAGCGCCTCCACGTCGTCGGCCAGCAGGCTCACCCGCGGGTCGGCGGCGCGGATGGTGTCCCAGACCTCCATATCCAGCTCGGATTCGGTTGCCCCGGCAGGCCCCGGGTAAAAGGCGACGGTGTGCCCCAGGGCGGAGTTGGTGAAGAAGAAGGCGACACCGACCGGGATCTGCAGTGCCTCCCACACCAGGCGATCCAGCGCGAAGTCGGGAAACGACAGATACCGGTCCGGCACCGCGCGATAACGCAGGTCGGCTTCGGTGTCGGTGAACAGCAGATAGCAGGCGCGGCAGACGCACAGGAGTTGGCGCCCGGCCGCATTGACCACGTGCTGGTGCTCGTCGGCGATTGACTCCGCGCACATCTCGCAGCGCTCGCCCGCGGGCTCGGGGGCGCGCCGGTCGCTCCTGATGCGGGCCAGGACCTCGAACGGGCTTGTCATATGCGCCGCTCCTGCACATTACTTCGTTCTGCATCGTCGCCGGCGGTCATGCCGGTGCGCCCATCACGTCGGCGCGCAACGCCACTGACAGCAGGCCGTCGCGGGTTAGCAGTGGAATCGGATCGAGATGGGCCGCCGAGCCACCGGTCGCGGCGGCGCCCGCACCGACGACGTCGAAATCCGTCCCACAGCCCGCACAGCGCAGCATTCGACCGTGCAGTTGCGAACCGGCCAGCGAGTCGTCACACACCGGGCAGTGATCCCGGTAGGCGAAGGTCTGGTCACCGACACGGCAGGCCAGCACGGTTATCCCGTCGATCGCGTATCCCGCGACTTCGCCGGCAATCAACTCGGCCAGCTCGGGCGCCGAGTGCCAGGCGGTCGGCCCGTGGCCGTTGGAGTGCAGGTGCGCCAGGAGCGATTCGGCGGGAATGACGCTTGCCGAAGCGGTCGTGGCTTCGGCAGTCACCACCTCGATCGAAGCGATCTCCGGTGCGGCCGCGCGGACCGCATCCTGCACGGCCAGCTCCAGTGTCACCGCCGAGGACGGGCAGCTCTTGCAGCTGCCCTTGAAGGCCAGCCGCACGGTGAATTCGTCCGGGCGTCCGCCCGCAACGACCTCGAGCAGGTCGACGTCACCGCCGTGCGAACCCAGGTAGGGCCGCACCCGTTCCAGCGCGTCGGACACCCTGCGGTGCACGTCGTGCGGATGCAGGCCGTGCACGAGGAGCAGGCTGGCCACCAGGTCGTCGGTGGCCAGCCGCTCGACCAGCCCCCCTTCCGGTCCGGGATCGCCGGCCATCCGCACGATCCGCTCCAGCCCGGCGCCGTAAAGCCCGACTACCTCCCGAACCAGTTGCTGCGCACGGTCATACGCGGCGGTCCCACCTGCCGCGCAGGAATCGAGCAGTGTCTGGATCCGATCGCCCGCCTCACGCCACTGCACGTCATTCGCGGACTTCTCCGGGCGATCCGCCATGCGTCACTCCCCGACGGGTGACTGGGTTGGCGTGTGCAGTCTGTCCAGGGATTTGCCCTTCCCCAGGTACATGTGCACGCCACACGGCAGGCATGGATCGAAGCTGCGCACCGTGCGCATGACGTCGATTCCCTTGAAGTTGTCCCGACCGTTCTCCTCGAAGATCGGCTGCCCCTGCACCGCATCCTCGTACGGACCCGGTGTGCCGTAACTGTCGCGCGGGTTGGCATTCCACGGCGTGGGCGGGTACGGGTGATAGTTGGCGATTTTGCCGTCCCGGATCACCATGTGGTGGCTGAGCACACCGCGCACCGCCTCGGTGAAGCCGCATCCGATGGCCTCGTCGGGCACCTCGAAGCGCTCCCACGTCTTCGTGCGTCCGGCGCGGATTTCCTCGAGCGCCTTCTCCGCGAAGTGCAAAGCGCACGCCGCCGCGTAGGCCTGGAAGTAGGTGCGGGCCCGGTCGCGTTCGATCGTGTTGCTGCCGTACTTGGGGATCTTCCACTCCAGCTCGACGGGTCCCTTCAGCACCGTCTTAGGCAGGTTGATCTTGACGCTGTCGCCGGTCGCCTTGACGTATCCGATGTCGACCAGGCCGGCCAGCGCCGTCGACCACAGCCGGGCCAGCGGGCCGCCGCCGGTGTCGAGCGCCAGGTGGTCCTTGCCGTCGAACCAGCGCGGTGACATCACCCAGCTGTACTTGCCGCCCTCCATGTCCCGCTTCTGCGGGTGCGGGTTGGTGTGCTGGTTCCACGGGTGGCGCCGGTCCACCGCGTTGCCCAGCGGATCGGTCTTGACGAACATCTCCTGGTCGGTCCAGTCGTCGTAATATGAACTGCCCAAGAGGATTCGGATGCCGAGGTTGATGTCCACCAGCGAGTGGGTGACCAGCTTGCCGTCGACCACCACGCCCGGGGTGACGAACAT
>NZ_DASUHS010000286.1:0-12728 GCF_036273375.1 Mycobacterium sp.
TGGGTCACACTTTCTTTGCGCGGCGTCGCGCACCTGTCCATGCCGGTCCTCCCGTAGCAGCCGGGAGCAGCGGACGTTTTGAAATTCAGTCGGAGTTGGACATACTCACCTGCAATATTCTTGGGTCGGAGAGCAGCACGACGCTGGTCGAACGGGGAAAACGGCGTCGCCTCGTGCAGCAAATTCCGTCACTCGGCGAAAACCGCATCCGGCGGTGAAAGACGGCCGCATGTCGTTAGGTGAGGGTTAGGCGAGGTTTGTGATGGTTGATCAACTCCAGCATGCGACCGAAGCGCTGCGTAAAGCGCTGGTCCAGGTTGAGCGCCTGAAGCGCACCAACCGTGCGCTGCTGGAGCGGTCCAACGAGCCGATCGCGATCGTCGGTATGTCGTGCCGCTTCCCGGGTGGGGTGGACAGCCCGGAGGCGCTGTGGGAGATGGTCGCCGATGGCCGAGACGTGATCTCGGAGTTTCCCACCGACCGTGGTTGGGACGTGGCGAGCCTGTACGACCCGGACCCCGACGCGCGTCACAAGTGCTACGTGAACACCGGGGGTTTCGTCGACGGCGTCGCGGACTTCGACCCGGCCTTCTTCGGCATCGCGCCGAGCGAGGCGCTGGCGATGGATCCCCAGCACCGGATGCTGCTCGAACTGTCGTGGGAAGCGTTGGAGCGGGCCGGGATTGACCCCAGTGGGTTGCGCGGCAGTGCCACCGGCGTGTTCGCCGGGCTCATCGTTCAGGGTTACGGCATGCTCGCCGAGGAGATCGAGGGCTACCGGCTGACCGGCATGACCTCCAGCGTCGCCTCGGGGCGGGTGTCCTATGTGCTGGGGCTGGAGGGCCCGGCGGTGTCGGTGGACACGGCGTGTTCGTCGTCGTTGGTGGCCTTGCACATGGCCGTCCAGTCGCTGCGCACGGGGGAGTGTGACCTGGCTCTGGCCGGCGGCGCGACCGTGAACGCCACGCCGACGGTCTTCGTCGAGTTCAGCCGGCACCGCGGATTGGCGCCGGACGGACGGTGCAAGGCTTATGCGGGCGCGGCAGACGGCGTCGGCTGGTCCGAGGGTGGGGCCATCCTGGTGGTGGAGCGCCTGTCGGACGCGCAGCGGCTGGGGCATCCGGTACTGGCCGTGGTGCGCGGCTCGGCGGTCAATCAGGACGGCGCCTCCAACGGGCTGACCGCGCCGAATGGTCCCTCGCAGCAACGGGTGGTGCGTGCGGCGCTGGCCAATGCCGGGTTGTCCGCGGCCGACGTGGACGCCGTCGAGGGCCATGGCACCGGAACCACCCTGGGTGACCCGATCGAGGCACAGGCCTTGCTGGCCACCTACGGGCAGGACCGCAGCGAGCCGCTGTGGCTGGGGTCGATCAAGTCGAACATGGGCCACACGCAGGCGGCCGCCGGGGCGGCCGGCGTCATCAAGATGGTGCAGGCGATGCGTCACGAGGCGCTGCCGGCGACGCTGCACGTGGACGCGCCGAGCCCGCACGTCGACTGGTCGGCGGGCTCGGTGTCGCTGCTGACGGAAGCTCAGCCTTGGAAGGTGGAGCGGGCCGAGCGACCGCGCCGCGCGGGCGTGTCGTCGTTCGGCATCAGCGGCACCAACGCGCACGTCATCGTCGAGGCCGCTCCGACGAAGCCTGCACGGGAGGCCGGACCGGCGCGGCCGGTGGTGCCGTGGGCGGTGTCGGCGAAGTCGCCGTCGGCGTTGGCGGCGCAGGCGGCGCGGTTGGCCGAATACGTTCGCGCGCACAGCGATCTCGACGTCGCCGACGTCGGGTGGTCGTTGGCGGGCCGCGCGACGTTTGAGTATCGGGCCGTCGTCGTCGGCGGTGACCGCGACCGGCTGCTGGCCGGGCTGGACGAGCTGGCCAACGACGACCCCACCGGATCGGTCATTCGGGGCACCGCGACACCGGCGGGCAAAACCGTGTTCGTCTTCCCCGGCCAGGGCTCCCAATGGCTGGGCATGGCCATCGAATTGCTGGATACCGCACCGGTATTCGCACAACAGATCCACGAATGCGAAGAGGCCTTCGCCGAATTCGTCGACTGGTCGCTGATAGACGTGCTGCGCGGCGCACCCGATGCGCCCGGCCTGGACCGGGTCGACGTCGTGCAGCCGGTGCTCTTCGCCGTGATGGTCTCGCTGGCCGAACTGTGGAAGTCGGTCGGGGTGAACCCGGATGCGGTGATCGGGCATTCGCAGGGTGAAATCGCCGCCGCTTACGTCGCCGGTGCGCTGTCGTTGCACGACGCCGCCCGGGTGGTCACGTTGCGCAGCAAGCTGCTGACGTCACTGGCCGGCCCCGGCGGGATGCTGTCCATCGCCTGCAGCACCGAACGGGCCCGGGAGTTGTTGGCGCCCTACGGCAATCGAGCCAGCATCGCCGCCGTCAACGGCCGGTCGGCTGTCGTGGTGTCGGGTGAGGTGGCCGCGCTCGACGAGCTCGTCGGCTTCTGCGCCGACCTTGAGCTGCGGACCCGGCGGATCGACGTGGACTACGCCTCGCACTCGGTGGAGGTCGAGGCGATCCGCGCTGACCTCGCGGAGGTGCTGTCCGGTATCGAGCCGCGCTCCTCGCGCATCGCGTTCTTTTCTACGGTGACCGGAAACCGCTTGGATACAGCAGGATTGGACGCCGACTACTGGTATCGCAACATCCGGCAGACCGTGCAGTTCGACCAGGCGGTGCGCAGCGCCTGCGAGCACGGGTACCGGACGTTCATCGAATCCAGCCCCCACCCGGCTTTGGTCGCGGGCATCGAGGACAGCGCCAATGACCACGGCGGCGGCGACACCGAGGCCATCGTCATCCCCACGCTGGGCCGCGATGACGGCGGACTTGACAGATTCCTGACTTCGGCCGCCACCGCGTTCGCCGCGGGAGTGAGCGTGCGTTGGCGCGGTGCGCTGGACGGCGCCGGCTTCGTCGAGTTGCCGACGTATGCCTTTGACCGGCGCCGGTTTTGGCTGTCCGGGGAGGGCATCGCGGCCGACGCGTCGGGACTTGGCCTGGGCGCCAGCGAGCACCCGCTGCTGAGCGCGGTCGTCGAGCTGCCGGCTTCGGGCGGGGTGGTGCTGACGGGCCGCTTGTCGCCGAGCCGGCAGGGCTGGCTGACCGATCACGCCGTGTCCGGTACGGTCGTGTTCCCCGGATCCGGCTTCGTGGAGCTGGCGATCCGCGCCGGCGACGAAGTCGGTTGCTCGACGGTCGACGAGCTGACGCTGCAGGCGCCGTTGATGTTGCCGGCCAAGGATTCCGGGTCGGCATCGGTTGCCGTGCAAGTGGTTGTCGGCCCCGCCGTGGGGGCACCTCCCGCTTGCGGGGGAGAATCCAGCCAGCGCGGGGTGTCGATCTTCTCGCGCCCCGACACCGGCTCCGGCTGGGTGTGCCACGCCGAAGGCACGCTGAGCACCGGCTCCGTCGAGCCGGCAGCGGATCTGTCGGCATGGCCGCCGGCGGGAGCCGTCAAGGTCGACGCGGCCGACGGCTACGAGCAGTTGGCGGCGCGTGGCTACGGCTACGGCCCGGCATTCAAGGGCCTGACCGCGACGTGGGTGCGCGACGACGAGGTGTTCGCCGAGGTGCGGCTGCCCGACGCCGCCGGCGGCGTCAACGGATTCGGCGTCCACCCGGCGTTGCTGGATGCGGCCATGCACGCACTGATCGTCAGCCACCACATCGCCGGCCAGACCGACGAAGTGGTGCTGCCGTTCTCGTGGCAGGGCGTGTCGTTGCACGCGGCGGGCGCGTCGGCGGTACGTGCACGCATCGCACCGGCATCGGTGTCGGAGGCCGCCGGGGCACTCTCCAGGGCGGTGTCGATCGAGCTGGCCGACGGACTCGGATTGCCGGTGCTGTCGGTGCGCACGATGTTGGCGCGCCCGGTGAGCGAGCGGCAGCTGCGCGCGGCGGTGTCGGCCTCGGGTCCGGACCGGCTGTTCGAGGTGGTGTGGTCACCGGCTGCGGCGACGGCGGCCGGCACCGAGTCGGCTGCCCACCAGGTGTTCGAATCCGCAGCGGCCGGCCAAGATCCGGTCTCCGAGACGTATGAGCGTACGCATCGGGCGCTGGCGACCGTGCAGTCGTGGCTGACCGAGCACGACTCCGGAGTGCTGATCGTCGCGACCCGGGGCGCGATGGGGTTGGCGGGGGAGGACGTCCCCGATCTGGCCGGCGCGGCGGTATGGGGGCTGGTGCGGTCGGCGCAGACCGAGAATCCCGGCCGGATCGTCCTGGTGGATTCCGATGCGGCGCTTGATGATAGCGCGATCGCGACCGTTCTGGCGGTCGGCGAGCCTGCGGTGTTGCTGCGCGACGGCACGGCCTACATCGCGCGGGTGCACGGCAGCCGCGCGGTCGACGGCATCATGACGCCTCCGGCCGACGGGCCCTGGCGGCTCGGAATCAGCAGCGCGGGCACGTTCGAAAACCTGCAATTGGAGCCGGTTCCCAACCCGGGCGCTGCGCTGGAGCCGGGTCAGGTTCGGGTGGCCCTGCGCGCCATCGCCACCAACTTCCGTGATGTCATGATCACTCTCGGCATGTTCACCCACGACGCCCTGCTCGGCGGCGAAGGCGCCGGCGTGGTGGTCGAAGTCGGGCCGGGGATCACCGAGTTCGCCGTAGGCGATTCGGTGTACGGCTTCTTCCCCGACGGAAGCGGCACGCTGGTGCCCGGTGACGTCCGCTTGCTGCAACACAAGCCCGCCCACTGGTCCTACGCCGAAGCCGCCGGCATCTCGGCGGTTTTCACCACCGCCTATATGGCGTTCATCCACCTGGCCGACGTCAAGCCGGGGCAGCGGGTGCTGGTGCACGCCGCGGCTGGCGGTGTCGGGATGGCCGCGGTTCAGCTGGGCAGGCATCTGGGCCTGGAGGTGTTCGCGACCGCCAGCCGTGGTAAGTGGGACACGTTGCGGGCCATGGGTTTCGACGAGGATCACATCTCGGATTCACGCAGCCTCGAGTTCGAGGAGAAGTTCCGGGCCGTCACCGGCGGCCGCGGCATGGACGTAGTGCTGGACTCGCTGGCCGGCGAATTCGTCGACGCCTCACTGCGACTGGTGGCTCCCGGCGGCGTGTTCCTGGAGATGGGCAAGACTGACATCCGCGACCCGGGCGTGGTGTCCCAGGAGTACCCGGGTGTCCGCTACCGCGCCTTCGACCTGTTCGAGCCCGGCCGTCCCCGGATGCATCAGTGGATGCTAGATCTCGCCGGGCTGTTCGATGCCGGGGTGCTGGAACCGTTGCCGGTGACGACCTTTGACGTACGACGCGCCCGCACCGCGCTGCGGTACTTGAGCCAGGCGCGCCACATCGGCAAGGTCGTCATGACTTTGCCGTCCGGGCTGAGTTCGGGCACGGTGCTGATCACCGGCGGAACGGGCATGGCCGGTTCAACGTTGGCTCGTCACCTGGTGGCAAACCACGGTGTCGAGGACTTGGTGTTGCTGAGCCGGCGCGGTCCGGACGCGCCCGGGTCTACCGAGTTGATCGCCGAGCTGCACACCGCGGGTGCCCAGGCGCGCGTGGTGGCGTGCGACGCGGCCGACCGGGCAGCACTGGCGCGGGTAATCGACGACATTGCGGCGCGGCGGCCGCTGTCGGGCGTCGTTCACGCGACCGGCGTGCTGGACGACGCGATGGTCACCTCGCTGACCCCCGAGCGTGTCGACGCGGTGTTGCGGGCCAAGGTCGACGCCGCTTGGAACCTGCACGAGCTGACCCGCGAGCTGAATCTGTCTGCCTTCGTGATGTTTTCGTCGATGGCCGGGCTGGTTGGCTCGTCTGGCCAGGGCAACTACGGGGCGGCGAACTCGTTCCTGGACGGGTTGGCTGCGCACCGACGGGCGCACGGGTTGCCGGCGATCTCGCTGGCCTGGGGGCTGTGGGATCAGGCCAGCGCCATGACCGGAGGCTTGGACGCCACCGACCTCGCCCGGCTGGGCCGCGACGGGATCCTGGCGCTGTCCTCGGACGAGGCCATGGAACTCTTCGACACCGCATTGATCGTCGATGCGCCGTTCCTGGCGCCGGCCCGCATCGATCTCGGCGCGCTGCGGGCCCACGCGGTCGCGGTCCCGCCGATGTTCACCGATCTGGTCAACGCCCCGACGCGCCGCCGGGTCGACGACTCGTTGGCGGCGGCGAAATCGAAGTCGGCGCTGGCGCATCGCCTCGACGGGCTATCCGAAGCGGAGCAGCACGCTGTGCTCCTGGACCTGGTGCGTTCGCACATCGCCACGGTGCTGGGCAACACCACCGCCGACGCGATCGACCCGGACAAGGCGTTCCAGGAGTTGGGTTTCGACTCGCTGACCGCGGTCGAAATGCGCAACCGGCTCAAAACCGCGACCGGACTGGCGCTTTCGCCCACCCTGATCTTCGACTACCCGACGCCCAACGGCCTGGCCGGCTACATCCGCACCCAACTCGCCGGGGTTCCGCAAGAGATCAAGCACGCCCCGCTCGCTCGCGCCACCGACGACGATCCGATCGTGATCGTCGGCATGGCGTGCCGCTATCCGGGCGGGGTGAATTCCCCCGACGATCTATGGGACATGCTGACCGAAGGCCGCGACGTGCTCTCCGAATTCCCGACCGATCGCGGCTGGGACCTGGCCGGCGTGTACAACCCGGACCCCGACGTTCCGGGCACCTGCTACACCCGCACCGGCGGCTTCGTGGACGGTGTCGCGGACTTCGATCCGGCCTTCTTCGGCATCGCGCCCAGCGAGGCGCTGTCCATGGACCCGCAGCAGCGCGTGTTCCTTGAGCTATCCTGGGAGGCCTTGGAGCGGGCGGGAATTGAGCCCGGCAAGCTGCGCGGCAGCGCCACCGGAATGTTCGCCGGGGTGTACACGCAGGGCTACGGCATGGGCGCAGCACCGACCGCGGAGGGCTTCCGGCTGACCGGACAGTCCTCGAGTGTAGCGTCGGGCCGGGTGTCCTATGTGCTGGGCCTGGAAGGCCCGGCGGTGTCGGTGGACACGGCGTGTTCGTCGTCGTTGGTGGCGCTGCACATGGCCGCGCAGTCGCTGCGCTCAGGGGAGTGCGACCTGGCTTTGGCCGGCGGTGTCACCGTCAACGCCACCCCCGACATCTTCGTGGAGTTCAGCCGCATGCGCGGGTTGTCCGAGGACGGCCGCTGCAAGGCCTACGCCGGCGCGGCCGACGGCACCGGCTTCTCCGAAGGCGGCGGCATGCTCGTGGTGGAACGCCTGTCCGACGCTCAGCGCCTGGGACATCCGGTGCTGGCTATGGTGCGGGGCTCCGCCATCAATCAGGACGGCGCCTCCAACGGGCTGACCGCGCCCAACGGTCCCTCGCAGCAGCGGGTGGTGCGTGCCGCGCTGGCCAGCGCCGGATTGGCGGCGGCGGAGGTCGACGTCGTCGAGGGCCACGGCACCGGAACCACATTGGGCGACCCCATCGAGGCACAGGCCCTGCTGGCCACCTACGGCCAGGATCGCAGCGAGCCGCTCTGGTTGGGGTCGATCAAATCAAACATGGGCCACACGCAGGCCGCCGCCGGGGTGGCCGGCGTGATCAAGATGGTCCTGGCGATGCGCCACGAGATATTGCCGGCGACATTGCATGTCGATGAGCCCAGCCCGCACGTCGACTGGTCGACGGGCTCGGTGTCGCTGCTGGCCGAGGCGCGGGCGTGGCCCGGCAACCGTCCGCGCCGCGCGGGTGTGTCGTCCTTCGGCATCAGCGGCACCAACGCGCATGTCATCGTCGAGGCCGCGCCGGCCGAGGCGCCGCGCGTCGTGGACGGTCCCACGGTGCCGGTGGTGTCGTGGCCGGTCTCGGCGAAATCGCTGTCGGCGCTGAACTCTCAGGCCACCCGGCTGGCGGGCCACCTGCGCGCCCACCCGGACTTGGACATCGCCGACGTGGGGTGGTCGCTGGCGGGCCGGTCGGCCTTCGAACAGCGGGCCGTCATCGTCGGGAGCGACCGCGACCGGCTGCTGGCCGGGTTGGACGAGCTTGCCGGTGACGACCTGAGCGGCTCGGTCATTCGCGGCGCGGCTACCGCCGGCAAGACGGTCTTCGTGTTCCCGGGCCAGGGATCCCAAATATTGGGCATGGGAATGGGATTGCACGCCGGATATCCGGTGTTCGCCGAGGCGTTCAACACGGTCGTGGCCGAACTGGATCGGCACCTGCTTCGCCCGCTGCGCGAGGTGATGTGGGGGCACGACGAAAACCTGTTGAACAGCACCGAATTCGCGCAGCCAGCGCTGTTCGCGATGGAAGTCGCGTTGTTCCGGCTGCTCGAATCCTGGGGTGTGCGGCCCGACTTCGTGATGGGCCACTCGATCGGGGAGTTGGCGGCCGCACACGCCGCCGGTGTGCTGTCCCTGGAGAACGCCGCGGTGCTGGTGGCGGCCCGAGGCCGATTCATGCAGGCGCTGCCCGAGGGCGGCGCGATGGTCGCGGTGCAGGCTACCGAAGAAGAGGTGCGGCCTCTGCTGGTGCCGTCCGAACAAGCCAGCGTGGGCATCGCCGCGATCAACGCGCCGACCTCCGTGGTGATTTCGGGCGCCGAAGACGCGGTGATCGCGATCGCGGACCGCCTCCGCGCCGACGGCCACCGTGTGCACCAGCTTTCCGTGTCGCACGCCTTCCACTCCCCGTTGATGGATCCCATGATCGACGAATTCGGAACGGTCGCGGCCGGACTGGCCATCGGCAAGCCCACCATTCCGATCGTGTCCAACGTGACCGGACAGCTGGCCGGAGACGACTTCGCCTCGGCGGCGTACTGGAAGCGCCACGTGCGCGAGGCGGTGCGATTCGCCGACAGCGTGCGTTTCGCGCACTCGGTCGGCGCAAACCGCTTCCTCGAAGTCGGGCCGAGCAGCGGCCTGACGGCATCGATCGAAGAAACACTGGCTTCTGATCCGATCACAGCCGCGGTGACCACGATGTCCGCCCTGCGCAAGGACCGCCCGGAGCCGGTCGCCCTAATCCACGCTGTCGCGCAGGGGTTCGTCGCGGGGATGGATGTGGACTGGCGCAGTGCCCTGGGGAACGCCAATCTCGTCCAGCTGCCGACGTATGCCTTTGACCGGCGGCGCTTTTGGCTTGCCGCCGACGGTGCCCCGGCCGACGCCGCGGGCCTGGGCCTGGCGGCCAGTGAACATGCCCTGCTGGGTGCGGTGGTGGAACTGCCGGCCACCGGCGGTGTGGTGCTCACCGGCAGGTTGTCGCCCGGCGTGCAGGGCTGGTTGACCGATCATGCCGTCGGCGGTGTCGTGCTGTTCCCCGGCGCGGGATTTGTCGAGTTGGCGATCCGCGCCGGCGACGAGGTGGGCTGCGGAGTCGTCGACGAGCTGAATCTGGCGGCACCGCTGGTGTTGCCGGCCGGTGGCTCGGTCGCCGTTCAGGTCGTGGTTGGCGGCCCGGACGATTCGGGTGCCCGGGCGGTGTCGGTGTTTTCGCGGGCCCAGGCGGGCTCGGGATGGTCGCTGCATGCCGAAGGTGTGCTGCGGGCGGGGTCGGTGCAGCCGAGCGCGGACCTGTCGGCGTGGCCGCCGGTCGGTGCGGTTGCGGTAGATGTGGGCGACGGATACGAGCAATTGGCCGAGCGTGGTTACGGGTACGGCCCCGCGTTCCGCGGCCTGACGTCGATGTGGCGCCGCGGTGACGAAATTTTCGCCGAAGTGTCGCTGCCCGCCGACGCCGGGGTGTCGCCGGCCGGGTTCGGCGTTCATCCGGCGATGCTCGACGCGGCATTGCACGCGGTCATGTTGGCCTCCGACAGCGAGGAACTGCCCGAAGGCTCGATGTTGGTCCCGTTCTCCTGGCAGCAGGTGTCGTTGCACGCCGCGGGGGCGGGGGCGGTGCGCGCGCGGATCGTGCCGGTCAGCCCCTCGACGGTGTCGATCGAATTGGCGGACGGGCTGGGACTGCCGGTGCTCTCGGTGGCGTCGATGGTGGCCCGCCCGGTCACCGATCAGCAGCTCCTGGCCGCGGTGTCGAATTCGGGACCGGACCGGCTCTTCGAGGTCATCTGGTCCGCTCAGCCGTCAGCGGCGGTGCAGCCGGTATCGGTGTCCGCCTGGGGCGCACCAGAATTGGAGGACGCCGAGGCCGATCGGTCGGCGGTGTTGTTCGAATCGCAGCCGGTGTCCGGAGACGTCGTCACCGAGGTATACGCGGCGACGCGGGCGGTGCTGCCCGTGCTGCAGTCGTGGTTGTCCCGCGACGGCGCCGGAACCCTGGTGGTAGCGACCCGGAGCGCGATGACGCTGCCGGGGGAGGACGTCACCGATTTGGCCGGCGCGGCGGTCTGGGGATTGGTGCGGTCGGCGCAGACCGAGCACCCGGGACGAATCGTGCTCGTCGACACGGATGCGCCCCTGGACTCCGACGCGATCGCCGCTGTCCTGGCGCTCGGCGAGCCGCAGGCGATACTGCGCAATGCAACGGTCTACACCGCCCGAGTGCTCGGCAGCCGCGCCGTCGGCGGTCTGTTGCCGCCACCCGACGACGGACCGTGGCGACTCGGCATGAGCAGCTACGGCACAATCGAGAATCTCCGGATAGAGCGCATTTCCGACGCCGACGCGCCGTTGGGTCCCGGCCAGGTGCGGGTTGCGCTGTCGGCCATCGCGGCCAATTTCCGGGACGTCATGATCGCGTTGGGTCTCTATCCCGACCCCGAGGCGATCATGGGCATCGAGGCCTCCGGTGTGGTCATCGAAACCGCCTCGCAGGACGGGCGTTTCGCCGTCGGCGACCGCGTCATGGGGCTGTTCCCGGACGGCACCGGAACCATTGCCAAGACCGACCAGCGCCTGCTCGTCAAGGTGCCCACCGGTTGGTCACACACCGCCGCCGCGACGGCGTCGGTGGTGTTCGCCACGGCGAACTACGCGCTGGTGGACCTGGCCGGGGCGAAGCCCGGTCAGCGGGTGCTGGTGCACGCCGCGGCCGGTGGGGTGGGGATGGCCGCGGTCCAACTGGCCCGTTATATCGGCCTGGAGGTGTTCGCGACCGCCAGCCGCGGCAAGTGGGACACCCTGCGGGACATGGGCTTTGACGACGATCACATCGCCGACTCGCGTAGCCTGGAATTCGAGGACAAGTTCCGGGCGGTCACCGGTGGGCGCGGCATGGATGTGATCCTCGACTCGCTGTCCGGTGATTTCGTCGATGCTTCCCTGCGCCTGACGGCCCCCGGCGGGGTCTTCCTGGAGATGGGCAAGACCGATATCCGCGACCCCGAAGTCGTCGCACGGGACCACTCCGGTGTGCGCTACCGCGCCTTCGACCTCTTCGAAGCCGGCCCGGATCGCATCGCACAGATGCTCGACGAGTTGGCCGCCATGTTCGGCGAAGACGTGCTACGGCCGTTGCCGGTCACCAGGTTCGATGTGCGACGCGCACCCGCAGCGCTGCGCTACCTGAGCCAGGCGCGCCACGTCGGCAAGGTCGTGATGACGATGCCCGACGCGTGGACGGCCGGCACGGTATTGATCACCGGCGCCACCGGCATGGCGGGCTCGGCGGTCGCCCGTCACGTCGTATCCCGCCACGGTGCACGCAATCTGGTGTTGGTCAGCCGTCGCGGCCTGGATGCACCGGGCGCGGCCGAGCTGGTCGCCGAACTGAGCGCGGCCGGTGCGCACGTGGAGGCGGTGGCCTGCGATGCCGCCGATCGCGAGGCCTTGGCCAAGGTGATCGCCGAAATCCCGATGCAGCATCCGCTGACCGGGGTGATCCATGCCGCCGGGGTCTTGCACGACGCGGTGGTGACATCTTTGACCCCCGACCGCATCGAATCCGTCCTGCGGTCCAAGGTCGACACGGCGTGGAACCTGCACGAATTGACCCGCGAGCTCGATGTGTCGGCGTTCGTGATGTTCTCGTCGATCGCCGGGCTCGCGGGTGCGTCGGGTCAGGCCAACTACGCGGCCGGCAACTCGTTCCTGGACGGGTTGGCCGCGCATCGACGGGCGCACGGGTTGCCGGCGATTTCGCTGGGCTGGGGGCTGTGGGATCAGGCCAGCGCCATGACCGGTGGGTTGGGCACCGCCGACCGTGCCCGGTTCGGTCGGGACGGGATCGTCGCCATGTCCTCGGACCAGGCGCTGGATCTGATGGACATCGCCCTGATTGTCGATGAGCCGTTCATGCTGCCCGCCCACATCGACCTCGCGGCGCTGCGGGTCAAGTTCGACGGGGGCACGTTGCCGCCGATGTTCGTCGATCTGATCAACGCGCCGACGCGGCGCCAGGTCGATGACTCGCTGGCCGCCGCCAAGTCGAAATCCGCTCTGCTGCAGCGCCTCGAAGGGCTGCCCGAGGATGAGCAACAAGCGGTCTTGCTGGACTTGGTGCGTGCCAACATCGCCACCGTGCTGGGCAGCGCCAGCCCGGAGGCGATCCACCCGGATCGGGCGTTCCAGGAACTCGGCTTCGACTCGCTGACCGCAGTCGAAATGCGTAACCGGCTCAAAGCCGCGACGGGACTGGCGCTTTCGCCTACACTGATCTTCGACTACCCGAACTCCGCCGCGCTGGCCGGCTACATGTATCGCGAATTGGTCGGATCGTCGGGCCAGCCCGCGGTGGCAGCCGTACCGGGCGAAGCCGAGATTCAGCGGGTGGTCGGATCCATTCCTGTCAAGCGCCTTCGCCAGGCCGGCGTGTTGGAGCTGTTGCTGGCCTTGGCAAGCGAGGCCGAGGGCGCCGCGCAGGCCT
>NZ_DASUHS010000287.1:0-2182 GCF_036273375.1 Mycobacterium sp.
GACGGGTCACGGAAGGAAGTGTCGATGCCGTACGCCTGCCGGGTGGGAGGATCGTTGAATGTAACGCCGCGAGTGGACAATTCGTCGTAGCGGGCCTGGCAATCGTCGGTCTCCAGAAACAAGGTGCCGCCTGCTCCCTTGGCCACCAGTTCAGCCAGTTGCGCGCTGGCCCCAGCGTCGAGCATTGGTGGTTTTGGAACGGGCATCAGCACCAGCCCGACGTCGTCTTGCCCGACGGGTCCGACGCACAGCCACCGGAAGTTCCACGCCTCCATCGTCACATCCGCGCGGATCTCCCAGCCGAGCGTCTTGGTGTAGAACTCCAGGGCCGCGTCTTGGTCATGCACCCAGAACTGCGCGTTAGCGATCTTGAGCATCGGTTCTCCTGACTTCGATGTGTCGTTTTGAAGCTACGGAGGTCGCGGGTTCGCCGTCTTCTCGAAACGTGCGGTTTTGTGGACGCCCGTAGGCCAGCGCGACACAGCGTGGAATCCGCACGTAGCGGTCGGCCGGCGGGAAGTTGTTCCGGTAGGCCTGCGGCGTGCCGCCGAACATGCGGCGAAAGCTGGTGGTGAATGAGCCGACGCTTTCCCAACCGACGGCGAAGCAAACAGCGGCGACCGTCCAGTCGGTTGTGCGCAGCAGCGCTGCGGCTCGTTCGAGCCGCCGCGTCAGTAGATACTGGTGCGGCGACTCGCCGAACGTCTGCTTGAAGCGTCGACTGAAGTGGGCTGGTGATAGGCCTGCGGCCGTTGCCAGGTCGGCGACGGAGAGCGGCTCGTGATAACGCGCGTCGACGAGGTCTTTGGCACGCAAAAGATGCCGGGCTATTGGTGCAGCTGCCACTTTCATAGTGTGCCGGACCAACGGCTGCTCTTGCGGGTTGTGAATGCCGCAACGCGGTTTCCCGACACGATCACACGCGTGCAACCCCTTACCTGGTGGCCAGCACAAGGCCGATGCCGCCCAAAGCGAGCAGCCAGCTGGTGAAGCTGCCGACCAGGAAGTACTCGGTCACCTCGTCGATGCCGACCCCACCGTCGCGGCTTGATTGGGCGCTCAATTCCGGGAACCGGATGATGCCCTTGGCGGCGACGACGGCGCTGGCCGCAGCGACCTGCCCGCCGACGCCGAGGCTCAGGATCAGCAGCCGTTCCATCGGTCCCAGCAGCCTGCCGCCCTTGAGCCGGTCCGACGGCTGCGGCTGACCAGCCGGCCGCACCGCACCCACTGAGCCAAGCACCAAGCGCACCAGCTGATTTGCGGTCGCGAACTGGGCGAGGACTACGCCGACGACCATCAACAACCGGGTGGGCGTGACGGGCGTGAGCGGCAGGTGTACCCAGGCCGACCACCGGGTGATTGCGCCGCTGGCAGGCGAAGACCATCCGGAGAGCACGGTCAGCAGCGCAAGCGCGACGCCGAACACCGCCAAGGCGGCGACGTGCCGGCTGCCGCTGCGTTCGCTTCGCACGCATAGCGACTCCCAGGCGACCACCGCCGCGGCGGCCAGCACCAGCAACCCGATGTCGCCGGCATGCCACAGGGCACTCGCCGCCGCGCACACCATGACCACGACCGGTCCGATCGCCAGCGCCGGCCATACCGCACGGATCGCGCGCCGACAGAGATCGGCGATTCCGAGCGCGATGAGGAAGACCGCGACGGCGCTCACGGCAGACTCCGAAGGTATTGGCTGGCAAGGACAATCAGGTCCAAGCCGTCGCGGCTGGCGCGCTGGGACACCGCCGACGGGCTGATGCCCTCGTCGGTGGCGAGCTCTTTTTTGGTTCGGCCTGTCATCAACCCCCTCACAATCCGCAATGATCTTTCATCGAGGGATCCAAGCAGATGGTCCCGACAGATCAGGGCCGCGTTGACCGCGGCGGCGTCGCTGCGTGTGTCGCCGTCCGCCCGGAACGCGGTGCGTACCAGCGTGAAGCCGGGCTGCCGCTGAGCCTCCGCGGTCTGCTGAATGGCTTCTCGCGCGGCCCACCAGCCCGGTCCGTCCTGGATTCCCGCGTCGGCATCGAGGATGTTGACCGTGCCCCAGCCGATGCCGAACCGGACATCGACTTCGGGGCCGACGGCCAGCCGCAGCGCCAGGGCAGCATCGATCGCGGCGCCTACGGTCGGGTAGCTGCCCTGAAACTCGTCGCCTACGGTGAACGCCGGCGGGTCG
>NZ_DASUHS010000288.1:0-5478 GCF_036273375.1 Mycobacterium sp.
CGCTCGGCGCAGGCTTCGGGACTCCAGCCGGTCCCGTCGAACAAGGGGAACGCGGTGGCGGCGGTGGCAATGTCGATCACCGGCTGGCCCGACAGCGCGTAGTTGGCCACCGCCGGCGCGGGCCAATAGCCGGCGGCGCCCGGCGCCTGCTCAGCCGTCCAGCGCAAGAACTCCGCGGCCTCACCGAGCGCGGGCAGCGGCTGCGCGTCGCCGCCGGGGGTGCGGCCCCGGCCGTCCCCGTAGAGAAGTCCCGGCGTGATAGGCGTGCCGCTGTCGTCGACTGCGGTCATCGACGGCACCATCGCCGAGACGGCCGCCGCCGCGATGCCGGGTTGGTGCACCAGTTCGCTCAGCGCCGCCGACGGTCCACGCCGCCACGCCGCCTCGGCGTCGTGCTCCAGCCGGTCGGGTGCCGGTACGCGCAGCTGATGCGGGATGCGCACGCGGCCCGTCACGTTGCCGTCGGCGTCGGCGGCTATCGCCTTGACCGCGGTGCTGCCGACGTCGATGCCGATTGTGACGTCTTTGCGTGACACGGGCGTCACCGTACGCCAGCATTGGCACTCGTGACGTCTAAACCGCGCGCCTTGGTGACCGCCCCCATGCGGGGGCCGGGCTTCGCCAAACTGCGCGAGCTGGCCGACGTGGTGTACGACCCCTGGATCGAGCAGACGCCGCTGCGCATCTACAGTCCCGAACAATTGGCCGAGCGGATCACCGGCGAATCCGCCGAAATCGTGGTGGTGGAAAGCGATTCGGTGCGCGGCCCGGTGTTCGAGCAGGGCGTGCGCGTGATCGCGTCCACCCGCGGCGACCCCAACAATGTCGACATCGCGGGTGCCACCGCGGCCGGCATCCCGGTGCTCAATACCCCGGCCCGCAACGCCGATGCCGTCGCCGAGATGACGGTGGCCCTGCTGCTGGCCGCCACCCGTCACGTGCTGACCGCGGACGCGGATGTACGCAGCGGCAACATCTTTCGTGACGGCACCATCCCGTATCAGCGGTTCCGCGCCGCCGAGATCGCAGGACTGACCGCCGGGCTGGTGGGCCTCGGCGCCGTCGGCCGCGCGACGCAATGGCGGTTGTCCGGACTGGGCCTGCGGGTCATCGCGCACGACCCGTACAACCCCGACGCCAAGCACAGCCTCGACGAGCTGCTGAGCAAGGCCGACGTGGTCTCGCTGCACGCGCCGGTCACCGACGACACCGCCGGCATGATCGGTGCGCGGGAGTTCGCCGCCATGCGCGACGGCGTGATCTTCCTCAACACGGCGCGTGCGCAGCTGCACGACACCGACGCCCTGGTCGACGCCCTGGCCGCGGGCAAGGTGGGCGCCGCGGGGCTCGACCACTTCGCCGGCGAATGGCTGCCGGTCGACCACCCGCTGGTGGGGATGGGAAACGTCGTGCTGACGCCACATATCGGGGGTGCCACGTTCGACACCGAGGCGCGGCAGGCGCAGATGGTGGCCGACGACTTGGAGGCGCTGCTGGCCGGCGAGGCGCCCGTTCATATCGTCAACCCGGAGGTGCTGGGGCCATGAAGTACGTCGACGACCCGGAAACCGCGGTGCTGGACGCCGCCAAGGACATGCTGCGCCGCGGCCTGGTGGAGGGGACGGCAGGAAATATCTCGGCGCGACGTGCCGACGGCAACGTCGTCATCACCCCGTCATCGGTGGACTACCGCGACATGCAGCTCGACGATCTGGTGCTCATCGACGCGGACGGCGCGGTGTTGCAGGCGGCCGAGGGTCGGTCACCGTCGTCGGAGATGCAGCTCCACCTGGCCTGCTATCGGGCCTTCGACGACGTCGGCAGCGTCATTCACAGTCATCCGGTGTGGGCGACCATGTTCGCCATCGCCCGCGAATCGATCCCGGCGTGTATCGACGAGTTCGCGGTGTACTGCGGCGGCGACGTCCGATGCGCCGACTATGCCGCATCGGGCACGCCCGACGTCGGTGTCAACGCGGTGCAGGCGCTCGACGGCCGCGGCGCAGCGCTGATCGCCAACCATGGCCTGGTGGCGGTGGGACCGCGGCCCGACAAGGTCCTGCATATCACCGCCCTGGTCGAGCGGACCGCCCAGATCGTTTGGGGCGCACGCGCACTCGGTGGCCCGGTGCCGATCCCCGAGGACGTCAACCGCAACTTCGCATCGGTTTACAGCTATCTGCGCGCCAACACCTGATGCGCCCGGTCCGGTTCGACCTGGGAACGCGCCTTTTCCCGCAGACGCCGCCGTCCGGTTGGCGGGACAATGCCGATCTGCTGGTGCCGGACTTCTTCTATCCCTCGACCGATCAGTGGCACATCGCGATCCAAAGCTGCGCCTTCGACGTCGACGCGCCCGCCGCGGCGGTCACGCGCCAGCGGATATTCGCCGAGGCCGTCCAAGCGAAGGCCGCCATGATCCCTGCGCACTACCCCGGTCGCGGCGGCGCAACGATCCGCGCGGACCGATTCGACGTTGGCCAGTGGCTGGACATCGAATCGCTCTGACGGACAACAACTCTCGGCAGGACAATAGAGTGGCCAGCGATTGACACACGCGTCCAGGCGGTGGGGTCTACGGTGTGAGGCATGGCGCCATACCGCGTAGTCCAGTGGTCAACCGGCAACATCGGCAGTCGAGCGCTCGGCATCCTGCTGGACCGTGACGACTTCGACGTGGTGGGCGTTCACGCATTCGGTTCGGATAAGGCGGGCCGCGATGCGGGTGTGCTGGCCGACCGCCCCCCAGTCGGTGTGGCCGCAACCGCCGACGCCGACGCGTTGATCGAGCTTGCGCCGGACTGTGTGAACTACATGCCCCGTGTCATCGACTACGAGCTGGTGATCAGGATGCTGCGCTCCGGCATCAATGTCGTCACGACGGGAGATTTCGTGACCGGCACCCATCACCCGGTCGAACTCCCGGCGCTCGAGGAGGCGGCGCAACAGGGGCGCGCGACCTTCCTGGGCACGGGGTTCGAGCCAGGCTTCATCAACGTCGTTGCCGGGTTCCTCACCGGCGCCTGCCGACAGGTGCACAGCGTCAAGCTCGTCGAGACATTGGACTGCACAACCTATCCCGTACAGGACGTGTGGAAGGTGCTCGGATTCGGCACACCACCCCGTGAGCGGGTGACGCGCCTCGAGCCGGAGACGCAACGATACGGCCTCGGCTACTTCGAGACGCTGGACATGATCGCCACCATGCTGGGCACCGAGCTCGACTCCAAGGAGGCATTCGTCGAGCCCGCCGTGCTGACAAGGGATCTGAATCTGGGCTGGGTGGACTATGCCGCCGGCACCGCCGGGGGCCAGCGGCGCACCTATCGCGGCTATCGTGGCGGCCGCCCAGTGGTCGAGCTGGCCATCTGCTGGACCATGAGTAACGATGCGCTCGACCCGCATTGGACCGACCCCGAGGGTTTCAGCGTGGTGATCGAAGGTGAACCACACGTCGACGCGACGATCCGGTTCGGCCTGCCGGGACAGGACGCGATGACCGTGTTGATGGACAGCACCGCTGTCGCGGCGGTCAACGCCATACCGTTCCTTTGTGACGCACGACCGGGTGTCATCACCCCGATCGACTTGCCGATCACCGGATCCCCAGGGGCACTCGCCTAGCGCTGGTCGATCCCCACCTTCACCGCGCCGCTGTCGCCCTGGTTGGCGATCGCCACAAAGGCGTCCCGCCACTGCTCTAGCCCGAAGGTATGGGTGAGCATGGGACGCAGGTCCACCCGGTGAGCGGCGGCAAGGTCAAGGTAGTGGGCGATGGCGTGCTTGCGCTGCCCGTCCACCTCTTCGACGCCGAAGGCATTCGAGCCGACGAACGAGATCTCCTTGAAGTAGAGCGGGCTGTCCTCCCACCGCCCGGGGGCGTGAACACCGGCCTTCACCAACGTCCCTCGCGACCGCAGGACCCGGACGCCGACTTCGAAAGTCTCGGGCTTGCCGACGGTGTCGTAGACGACGTCGACGGCGCCGGGGTGAGCCATCGGCAGCCCCTGCAGCGGCTGGCGTAGCCGGCCACCGCCCCAGGCGACGATCTCGTCGATGATGGCCCTTCGCGGTTCGTGCGCAAGGATTTTCGCGGCACCGAACCGACGGGCCAGCTCGGCCTGCGCAGCAAAGCGCGCCACCACCGCGACGGCCACCTCGGGATGCAGCGCCCGCAGGATCGCGACGGCACACAACCCCAGCGAGCCGGCCCCATACACGAGTGCGGCGCCGGAGCGGGGCGGCGGGTGGCGGGTGATCGCGTGCAGCGACACCGAGAACGGGTCGGCGAACACGGCCATCTCGTCGGGAATCGAGTCCGGTACGGCGAACAGCATGCTGTCGTGGGCGGGCATCAGTTCGGCGTAGCCGCCAGTCACGTCGGCCGATACCCCGGTGTGGATGCCCGGCTTGATGTCGCCGTCGGTGAAGCTCCAGCACAGGCTGTAGTCACCGGCTTCGCATGCGGGACAGGGCGGTTGGATGCCACGCGGCCCGCAGGACAGCCACGGGTTGAGCACCACCCGCTCCCCCACCTGCAGCCCCCGGGCCTTGGGGCCCAGCGCCACCACGTCGGCGATCACCTCGTGGCCCATGACTTGCGGGAACGAACAGAACGCCGCCATGGCGTTGTCGGTGTCGCCCTCGCCGAAATCCATCAGGATCTGCTTGGAATCCGACCCGCAGATGCCGGTCAGCCGCGGCCGGGTGATCACCCAGTCCTCATGCGGCAGTTCTGGGTCCGGCAATTCGCACAGGGCGGTCGGGGTGTGCGCCAGGTTCTGGGTCAACGGGTTGGCGTCGTCGGGAACATCGAAAGGCTCCGGCGGCACGCCGTAGACGAGTGCCTTCATCGGGACGCCATCCCCGCCGCCCCGGCGATGAACGCATCCAGGTCAGCGTTTTTGGCGTCGATGACGGCCTTCATGTCGGGCAGGTAGTGCTCGAAGCGCTCACTGCCCATGGCCGCGATGATGCCGTCGGCCACCACGTCCGCGGCCACCTTGGGTCCCTGGTAGAGCGGTTCCTCGCTGCCCGGGTGGTCCCAGATCTCGGTGTCGACCGGGCCCGGCTCGATCAGCTTCACCGAGATCGGCGTGTCATGCAGATCCACGGCCATCGCCTCACTCCACCCGCACAGCGCGAATTTGCTGGCACAGTATGCACTTTCGTGAATTATTCCGAGCCGGCCGCCGACGCTGGACACGTTGACGATCATGCCCGACCCGCGCGCCAGCATCCGCGGCAACAGCGCCAGCGTCAGGCGCATCGGGGCGAAGAAGTTGACCCTCATGACGTCTTCGGCCTCGCCCGGGTCCAGTGCGATGACGCTGCGCCGCTTGGGCATCGCGGCATTGTTGATCAGCACGTCGATGCCGCCGAGCGTGTCCCAGGCCCGCAGCGCCAAGTCACCCAGCGCCGACGTGTGGGCCAGGTCGGTCACGAACATGGCCGATCCGGGTGAGGTGTGCCGGCAGT
>NZ_DASUHS010000289.1:0-2690 GCF_036273375.1 Mycobacterium sp.
ATGCCGACCGTCGCCACTTATCCTGACTGACCCCGGCGAGCGAAATCGCGGGCCTGAAATCGTCCCGACAGTGCGAGGCGCCCGGCCGCTTCGACGGGGCAGTCTTTGACAACAACGCTGATGAGTTAGAAGAGGAGCTGACATGACTCTGTCCGTGAAAGGTTCTGCTGGTCAGGCGCAGTGGCGCCCGTTGCGCGAGTTCGAGAATCTCTATGCGCAGATGGATCGGCTGGCGCAGTCGGTGTTCGGTGACCTCACCGGTGATGGCGCCTGGTCGCCGGCGACCGACATCGTCGAGACCGACAGCGCGTATGTCATCGAGGTCGAGCTTCCTGGTGTGCGGCGCGAGGACGTCGATGTCAAGCTGAACGGCAACGAGTTGGTGGTAACCGGTGAGGTGAAGGAGCGCAAGCGCGAGGGCTTGTTCCGCCGCCGGACCCGGCGGGTCGGTGAGTTCGAGTTTCGTGTCACGCTGCCGGGTCACCTTCGGGAAGGCGACATCGAGGCGTCGTTGGCCTATGGCGTGCTCAACGTTTATGTACCGAAGGCCGAGAGCACCAAGTCAAGCAAGATCACGGTGAGTGAGTCGGGCGACGGCTCGCCCTAGACGCCCCGTTGCAGCGGGTTTCCGGTAAGCCATCGGGGTTCAGGAATCGCCACGCCCGCGTCGCGGCGTGCAGGTTGAACCGGGTATCGACGTTGCGGAGGTCGTGGCCGGTGAGTTCAGCGATGCGCGCCAGCCGGTAGCGCAGCGTGCTGCGATGGATGTGCAGTGCAGCCGCGGATTCGTCATAATTTCCACCGCACTCCAGGTAATCGCTCAGCGTCATCACCAGTTCGGAGTTCTTGCGGTCGTCGTAATCCAGGAGTGTGCCCAGCCATTCGCGCACGAAACTTTCGACCTCGCCGCCGCCATGGGCGGCGTCGATGAGGCGATAGAAACCGAGTTCGTCGAACGCCGCTGCGCCTTGTGGACTGACTGAGCGCAGCCGGATGCTCAGGGCGCGACGCGCTTCGATGAAGGATTGCGGAAAATCGTCGGGCACCGCGCATCGAGAGCCGATACCGATCACGCTGGACGTCCTGCCAAGGATTTCACTGATCGCGTGGTGAAACGCCCGCGGGTCCGGGCGGCCGTCGGTGAGCAGAACAACCAGACCGGCATGACGCCCGAGCAGGTAGTTCAGATGCAACGCGGTCGCGGCCCGCCCGACGGCGATTAGCGGCGTGCTCTCGGTGCGACCGGTACTTTGCATCACCACCACATGGTGGGGCCGTCGTAGGTCATGGCCCAGGGCGTCGGCACGAGCGTAGGCCCCGTCTCGGTCGGTGCCGGCCAACAGATCGTCGACAAGATCGCGGCGCAGATTGAGTTCGATCTCAGCGACGGTTCGCTGGTGGGAAAGCTCCAGCGCCAAAACGACGCTGCCATAGCGCAGGGCAAACAAGTCGTCCTCAGTCACCGTGCCGTCCGGGTCGTTCACCGCCAGGACACCGAGGATCTCGGCCCGGGGCTGGACAAGTGTGAGTACTCGCCCTCTGATTCGTGCCTGACCGGTCTGTGCGGCCAACTCGTGCAGCAGGAGTTCGCGCTCGTCCGTGAGCTGTTTGGGGTAGGGGTGGGGCTGTCCGGAACCGGCCCAGCAGCGCAGGTTGCCGAACCGATCCTCGATACCCACCGAATGCCCCGTCAGGTCATTCAGTGCATCCGCAATACCTTGCTCGCCCATACCCGCGGCCACCGCCGCGCTCAATACTTCGTGCACGTTCGTCTGCCGCTGTAGCCGCGTCACCGTGGTGCCGAGTGCACGGTTCGCTACCTTCAGATCGGCGTTCGCTACCTTCAGGTCGGCGTTCGATTTTGTCAGCTTCGCCGTATCACCGGAGTCGCTTTCATGCAGTGCGGCATGTGCCAGGGCGGCGCCGGTCTGCTGGGCCAGGATGGTCAGCAACTGCGTAGCGTCTTTCGACGGTGCACTGGCGGCACTGACCACCAAACACCCGTTGACGATGCTTCGGTGACTCAGCGGGAACGCCCACCCCCACCGGCCGTCTCTTGTGTCCACGTGGCCATCCCAGCCGGACTTGTGGTGCCGTTCGATGTCGGGGTGTGCTGGCACGGACGGTGGAAAGCGAACGAATCCGCCGTTCACCGACCGGTAACTGGCCTCGACCCGGCAGGATGCGAGTCCGTCGACGGCGGCGGTCGCTTCGCGGAGAATCTCGCCGACGTCGGAGTCATCGAAAGTGAGACGCGACAGGGCAGCCAGACCCCCTGATGAAGCCTGTTCGTCAGGCCGGGTGCCCTGTGCCGGGCTGTGCGATTCATCGTTCATGTTGGAGCGGCCAGACTCGGCTCCCTCCTCTCGAGCCACCGTGGCCGGAGGGGTCCGCTAAGGCGTCACTGAGGAACGGGATACCCGAGGTTGGCGTTCGGAAACGCCTTTCCGGGTCCGAAAGTGCCCACCCGGCGTCCGCTAATCAGACCCTTCTCCGCTGTGGTGCTGACAGGACGAATCAGAGTCCAGATTTTCGGCTCCCCGGGAGCACGCGACAGCGGATGCGGGTTGCCAGACTCTTTGTTCGGGAGCGAATTACGACGCGCATTGCAGGGCGAGCGCTGCTTTCCACTCCGTTAGTGGGCTGCGGCCCAAGTATTACGACGTCGTCGCGGACGTGGAGGGTGCCGA
>NZ_DASUHS010000290.1:0-29860 GCF_036273375.1 Mycobacterium sp.
TTCCATGCCGCCGGCGCGCTGGCAGGCTTCGGCGGCACCGTCGTGATCTGCAATGTCTGGCGGTTGTTCATGCGGGATCCCAGCCGCAACGATCCCGCCGCCGGATTGTCGTCGAACTATCTGCGCGACGCATCGGCCACCGTTTTCCTGGCCGCCTGGGTCCCGTTGTTCGCGTCGTTCGGCGTCCTGCTCGTCTATCCCCACGACGGCGCCGGGCGGGTGTTCTGCCTGATGATCACCGTCGTCGCCTCCGACACCGGCGGATATGCCGTGGGGGCGCTCTTCGGCAAGCACCCGATGGTCCCGGCGATCAGCCCCAAGAAGTCCTGGGAGGGATTCGCAGGTTCCCTGGTGTTAGGAATCACCGCGGCGACGCTGACGGCGACGTTCCTGGCCGGCAAACCGCCGTGGATCGGCGCGTTGCTGGGCGTTGTCCTGGTGCTGACCAGCACGCTTGGCGATCTGGTGGAATCACAGGTCAAGCGCGACCTCGGCATCAAGGACATGGGCCGGCTGCTGCCCGGTCACGGTGGTCTGATGGATCGGCTCGACGGCGTCCTGCCGTCGGCGGTCGCGGCCTGGACGGTGCTGACACTCGTCCCCTAGGTCGGCCCGAACGTGACCGATACTGGACAGGTCATGGTTCAACAATTGGTTTTCTCCGAGCCGCGCCCCGGCAGGCCGCCGCGGCACCTGGCCGACCTCGACGAGGACGGCCGCGCGTCCGCCGTCGCGGAGCTGGGTCTGCCGGCGTTTCGCGCCAAGCAGCTGGCGCATCAGTACTACGGCCGGCTGATCGCCGATCCACGGCAGATGACCGACCTTCCGGCGGGATTGCGCGACGCCATCGCCGAGACAATGTTCCCCATTCTGCTCACCGCGGCCTCCGACGTGACCTGCGATGCCGGCCAGACGCGAAAGACGTTGTGGCGGGCCCTCGATGGAGTCACCGTCGAGTCGGTGCTGATGCGCTACCCGCACCGCAACACGGTGTGCATTTCGTCGCAGGCCGGCTGCGGCATGGCGTGTCCGTTCTGCGCGACCGGTCAGGGCGGGTTAACCCGCAACCTCTCGACGGCCGAGATCCTCGAGCAGGTGCGTGCCGGCGCTGCGGCCCTGCGCGACGACTTCGGGGACCGGCTGTCGAACGTGGTGTTCATGGGCATGGGGGAGCCGCTGGCCAACTACGCCCGCGTGGTCGCAGCAGTACGGCGCATCATCGCCGCGCCGCCACATGGATTCGGTATCTCGGCCCGTTCGGTGACCGTGTCCACGGTGGGCCTGGCCCCCGCCATCCGCAAACTCGCCGACGAACGCCTCGGCGTCACGCTGGCGCTGTCGCTGCACGCGCCCGACGACGAACTGCGCGACACGCTGGTGCCGGTCAACAACCGGTGGAAAATCACCGAAGCCCTTGACGCCGCGCGGTATTACGCCGACATCACCGGACGGCGGGTGTCGGTGGAGTACGCGTTGATCCGCGACGTCAACGACCAGCCTTGGCGCGCAGACCTTTTGGGGCAGCGACTGCATCGCGCGCTCGGGCCGCTGGTGCACGTGAACCTGATTCCGCTCAACCCGACCCCGGGAAGTGAGTGGGACGCCAGCCCCAAGGCCGTGGAGCGGGAATTCGTCCGGCGGGTCCGCGGCAAGGGGGTTTCCTGCACGGTGCGCGACACTCGCGGCCGCGAGATCAGCGCCGCGTGTGGACAGCTGGCCGCCGAGCGCGGATGAACGGGACGACGGGCTGTCCCGTCTAAAAGGCATAACTGCAGCAAATGAGGTGTGTCATGAGTATTCGCTCGTCAGCCCTGAACACGGCGTTTGCTGCGGTGCTCCTCGCCGCCACTGTGCTGGTCGGCGTGGCCAACGCCCCACGGGCGCTAGCCGCCGACGACCGGCTGCAATTCACCGGGACGACGCTGAGCGGCGCGCCGTTCAACGGCGCCAGTTTGCAGGGCAAGCCCGCGGTGCTGTGGTTCTGGGCGCCGTTCTGCCCGTTCTGCAATGCCGAAGCGCCGGGCGTCAGCCAGGTGGCGGCCGCCAATCCCGGTGTCACCTTCGTCGGCGTGGCCGGGCACTCGGACGTCGGCGCGGAACAGAACTTCGTCTCCAAGTACGGCCTGAACTTCACCAACCTCAACGACGCCGACGGGTCCATCTGGGCCCGCTTCAACGTGCCCTGGCAGCCCGCCTATGTGTTCTACCGCGCGGACGGCAGCTCCACGTTCGTCAACAACCCGACCTCGGCGATGTCACAGCAGGAGCTCTCCGATCGGGTCTCCGCCCTGAGGTCCTGACTTGGTAGACCAGGGTTTGGTCGGACTGGCCTTCGCGGCCGGACTGGTGGCCGCGCTGAACCCGTGTGGGTTCGCCATGTTGCCCGCCTACCTACTGCTGGTGGTGCGCGGCCAGCGTTCGGGGGCGTCGTCCGGGGTTGTCGCCGCCGGTCGGGCGCTGGCGGCCACCGTTGGTATGGCGCTGGGCTTTCTGACGGTGTTCGGCGTGTTCGGCGCCCTCACCGTTTCGGCGGCCACAACCGTGCAGCGGTACCTGCCGTACGCCACCGTGGTCGTCGGGGTGGTCCTGATCGGCCTGGGGGTGTGGCTGCTGTCGGGGCGAGCCCTGTCGGCCCTGACCCCGCGGTCGCTAGGTCCGCGATGGGCTCCCACCGCCCGGCTGGGGTCCATGTACGGGTATGGCATCAGCTATGCCATCGCCTCGTTGTCATGCACCGTCGGGCCGTTTCTGGCCGTCACCGCCGCCGGCCTGCGCGGGGGATCGATCCTCACCGGCGTGACGATCTACCTCGCCTACACCACGGGGCTGACCCTGGTGGTCGGGGTGCTCGCGGCCGGTGCGGCGACGGCGAGTTCGGCGATGGTGGACCGGCTGCGCCGAATGCTGCCGTTCGTCAACCGGATCGCCGGCGCGGTGCTGGTGCTGGTCGGGCTGTACGTGGCCTACTACGGCAGCTACGAGGTGCGCCTCTTCGCCGCGAACCGCAACCCGCAGGACGCGGTGATCACTGCGGCCGGACAGCTGCAAGGCGCGGTGGCCGGCTGGGTACATCAGCACGGGATATGGCCGTGGGTGATCGCGGTGCTCGCGTTGGCGGTCGCCGTGCTCGGCGGCGCCTGGCGGCGCCGGGCGCACCGCTAGGGCAGACGCGATGGCGGCTACCTGATCCAGCCGCGGCGGCGCCCCCACAGGTCGCGGATCAACGCCACGAGGGTCAGCGTCGCAAACCCGATCAGAAACCAGTTCTCGATGTGGCCTACGTGGTTGCCGCGCAGCATCGCCAGCAGGAAGCCGAACCCGAACAGGCCGGTGATGTGCCAGGTCCGGTGATTGATCCTGCTCCAACCCCACGCTGCCGACGGCACCTCGACGGCGTCGACGCCGGTGAAGTGCTCCACCTCGGTACTGGCCACGGCGAATCCCCTTCGGATCGGATTGGCTTGTCCCCAAATTCTGGCACACCCCCTACCGGGCTTGCGGGGCATGGCCCGGTAGATGGCCCCGGTCGGTGCCGGGCGGCACAATGAATGGGTGACCAACCCGACCACCGACGGGCAAACGCGGGACCGGCTCCGCGTGCTGGTGCTGGGCAGCACCGGCTCCATCGGCACCCAGGCGCTGGACGTCATCGCCGCCAACCCGGACCGCTTCGAGGTGGTCGGCCTGGCCGCGGGAGGCGCCAACCTGGACACGCTGTTGCGGCAGCGCGCCGAGACCGGTGTGACCAACATCGCGGTCGCCGAGGAGAAAGCGGCGCAGCGGGCCGGCGACATCCCCTTTTCCGGGCCCGAAGCGGCAACCCGGCTGGTCCAGGAGACCGAGGCCGACGTCGTCCTCAACGCGCTGGTGGGGGCGTTGGGCCTGCGGCCCACGCTGGCCGCGCTGGAATCGGGCGCCCGACTGGCGCTGGCCAACAAGGAATCGCTGATCGCCGGCGGTCCGCTGGTGCTCCAGGCCGCCAAGCCGGGGCAGATCGTGCCCGTCGACTCCGAACATTCCGCGCTGGCGCAATGCCTGCGCGGCGGGACCGCCGATGAAGTCGCCAAGCTGGTACTGACCGCCTCCGGCGGTCCGTTCCGCGGCTGGACGGCCGCCCAGCTCGAGGACGTCACCCCGGAACAGGCGGGCGCCCATCCGACGTGGTCGATGGGCCCGATGAACACGCTGAACTCGGCATCGCTGGTCAACAAGGGCCTCGAGCTCATCGAGACCCACCTGCTGTTCGGCATTCCCTACGACCGCATCGAGGTGGTCGTGCACCCCCAGTCGATTGTTCATTCGATGGTCACCTTCGTCGACGGCTCGACCCTCGCCCAGGCCAGCCCCCCGGACATGAAGCTGCCGATCTCGCTGGCCCTGGGCTGGCCGCAGCGGGTCCCCGGCGCGGCCGCGAGCTGTGACTTCAACACCGCGTCTAGCTGGGACTTCGAGCCGCTGGACGATGACGTTTTCCCCGCCGTCGAGTTGGCCCGGCACGCCGGGCAGACCGGTGGCTGCATGACCGCCGTCTACAACGCGGCCAACGAGGAGGCGGCGGAGGCCTTCCTCGCGGGCCGGGTCGGGTTCCCCGCGATCGTCAAAACCATCGCCGAAGTGCTGCACGCCGCCGACCAATGGGCGCCCAAATTTGGCGAAGTACCCGCTAACGTGGATGAGGTACTCGACGCGCAGCGCTGGGCACGTGACCGGGCGCGGCGTGCCGTCGCACAAGCCCAGCCCGCCAAGGTGTCAGCAAAAGCCTCCGGAGTGGTGTGAGAAAGGTCCTCGCAACCTGATGATGTTCGTTATCGGCATTGTGCTGTTCGCACTGGCCATCCTGATCTCGGTGGCCCTGCACGAGTGCGGGCACATGTGGGTTGCGCGCGCGACCGGCATGAAGGTGCGGCGCTACTTCGTCGGCTTCGGCCCCACCCTGTGGTCGACCCGGCGCGGTGAAATCGAGTACGGCCTCAAAGCGGTTCCGCTGGGCGGCTTCTGCGACATCGCCGGCATGACCTCGGTGGAGGAGCTGGCTCCCGACGAGACCGACCGCGCCATGTTCAAGCAGGCGGTCTGGAAGCGGGTGGCGGTGCTGTTCGCCGGTCCCGCCGCGAACTTCATCATCTGCCTGGTGCTGCTCTACGGCATCGCGCTGATCTGGGGCCTGCCGAACCTACATCCGCCGACTCGCGCGGTGGTCGGCGAAACCGCTTGCGTGGCACCGGAAGTGGCGCCGGGCAAGATCGCGGACTGCACCGGGCCCGGTCCGGCGGCGCTCGCCGGAATCCGGCCCGGCGACGTCATCGTCAAGGTAGGCGACACCCCGGTGTCGACCTTCGAGGACATGGCCGCCGCTATCCGCAAGGTGCACGGCAACGTCCCGATCGTCGCCGAGCGCAACGGCACCACGATCACTTCCTACGTCGACGTCACAACCACCCAGCGCTACCTGACCACCGCGTCCAACGCGCAGGGCGGTCAACAGCACCCCGCCACGGTCGGCGCCATCGGCGTCGGCGCCGTCAAGGTCGGGCCCACGCACTACGGGCCGCTCACGGCGATCCCGGCCACCATCGGCTTCACCGGTGACCTCACCGGGGAGGTGGGCAAGGCGCTCGTCGCGATCCCGACGAAGGTCGGTGCGCTGGTGCACGCCATCGGCGGCGGGCAGCGCGACCCGGAGACGCCGATGAGCGTCGTCGGGGCCAGCATCGTCGGCGGCGACACCGTCGACCACGGGTTGTGGGTGGCGTTCTGGTTCTTCCTGGCCCAGCTGAACCTCATCCTGGGCGCGATCAACCTCGTGCCGCTGCTGCCCTTCGACGGTGGCCACATCGCCATCGCGGTGTTCGAAAAGATCCGCAACCTGATCCGGTCGGCCCGTGGCATGGTCGCGGCCGCGCCGGTGAACTACCTCAAACTCATGCCCGCGACCTACGTCGTGCTGGTGTTCGTGGTCGGCTACATGCTGCTGACCGTGACCGCCGATCTGGTCAATCCGATCAGGCTCTTCCAATGACGAAACCGAAGGAATCAACACCGTGACCATTGGCCTGGGCATGCCGCAGACTCCCGCGCCCACGCTTGCTCCCCGGCGTACCACGCGCCAACTGATGGTCCGTGACGTCGGGGTCGGCAGCGACTATCCGATTTCAGTGCAGTCGATGTGCACCACCAAGACGCATGACGTCAACACGACGCTGCAGCAGATCGCCGAGTTGACCGCGGCCGGCTGCGACATCGTCCGGGTGGCCTGCCCGCGTCAGGAGGATGCCGACGCGCTGGCCGAGATCGCCCGGCACAGCCAGATCCCGGTCATCGCCGACATCCACTTCCAGCCCAAGTACATCTTCGCCGCCATCGACGCGGGGTGCGCCGCGGTGCGGGTAAACCCTGGCAACATCAAGGAATTCGACGGCCGCGTGGGCGAGGTCGCTAAGGCCGCCGGCGCGGCCGGCATCCCGATCCGCATCGGCGTCAACGCGGGCTCGCTGGACAAGCGGTTCATGGAGAAGTACGGCAAGGCCACCCCCGAGGCGCTCGTCGAGTCGGCGCTGTGGGAGGCCTCGCTGTTCGAGGAGCACGGCTTCTCCCAACTCAAGATCAGCGTCAAGCACAACGACCCGGTGGTAATGGTCGCCGCCTACGAGCAGCTGGCCGAACAATGCGACTATCCGCTGCACCTCGGGGTCACCGAGGCCGGGCCCGCCTTCCAGGGCACCATCAAGTCCGCGGTCGCTTTCGGCGCACTGCTGTCGCGCGGCATCGGCGACACCATCCGGGTGTCGCTGTCGGCACCGCCGGTCGAGGAAGTCAAGGTGGGCAACCAGATCCTCGAATCGCTGAACCTGCGGCCGCGCGGGCTCGAGATCGTGTCGTGCCCGTCGTGCGGGCGTGCGCAGGTCGACGTCTACACCCTGGCCAACGCAGTCAGCGCCGGCCTGGATGGTCTGGACGTGCCGCTACGTGTCGCCGTGATGGGGTGCGTCGTCAACGGCCCGGGGGAGGCCCGCGAGGCCGACCTCGGCGTCGCGTCGGGAAATGGCAAGGGCCAGATCTTCGTTCGTGGCGAAGTGATCAAGACCGTGCCCGAATCCCAGATTGTCGAAACGTTGATCGAAGAGGCAATGCGCATCGCCGCTGAAATGGGTACCGAGGTGAACAGCGATGGCGGACCGGAAGCAACGTCCAGCGGTTCACCTGTTGTCACCGTAAGCTGATAAGCGCCAGCGCCCGGCCGAAAGAGTTCGCACCACAGAGAGTTCGCCATATGTCGGCTCCGCCCCTGTTCCGCCTTGTCGGTGAGCGACGGGTGTCGGTGGTGCGCGACGCGGCCGCTGTCTGGCGGGTGCTCGACGACGATCCCGTCGCGTCATGCATGGTCGCGGCCCGGGTGGCCGACCACGGCATCGATCCCAATTCGATCGGCGGCGAACTGTGGACGCTGCGCGGTGCCGACGAATCGCTGTGCTTCGCCGGCGCCAACCTGATCCCGCTGCGCGGGGCGCCGGCCGATCTGAGCGTGTTCGCCGACGAGGCCATGCGCGGGACGCGGCGCTGCTCGTCGTTGGTCGGCAGGGCCGAGCTGGTGATGCCGATGTGGGAGCGGCTCGAGGCGGCCTGGGGCCCGGCCCGTGACGTGCGCGACCACCAGCCGCTGCTGGCGTTGTCCACTCACCCCAGCTGCGACCTCGACCCTGGGGTGCGACAGGTCCGGCCCGAAGAGCTGGACGCCTACCTGGTGGCCGCCGTCGACATGTTCATCGGCGAAGTGGGCGTCGACCCGCGCCTCGGCGACGGCGGCCGCGGCTACCGGCGGCGGGTGGCCAGCCTGATCACGGCCGGGCGCGCCTGGGCGCGGTTCGAGCACGGCCAGGTCGTCTTCAAGGCCGAGGTCGGCTCGCAGTCCCCGGGCGTGGGCCAGATCCAGGGGGTGTGGGTGCACCCGGAGTGGCGCGGGATCGGCTTGGGCACCGCCGGCACCGCCACGGTCGCCGCGGTGATCGTCGGCACCGGGCGAACCGCCAGCCTGTACGTCAACGACTTCAACACCGTGGCGCGCGCCGCATACGCCACAGTGGGCTTCGCCGAGATCGGCTCCTTCGCGACGGTCCTGCTCGACTAGCGTCCGCCTCGGATCACCACCCCCGGCCGAGCGTGCGGCTGGCCGCACATTCGCCCTAAGAGGCCGCGGCAAATCCACGCATAACGGTGGGGTCTCGGTGTGTCGGCGCCGCTGTGCAGGCTGCAGTTCTTAACATTTGCACCGATGGCAACTAGAACAACAATGGCCTCATCCGCCTCAGGCCTGCTGCTGGTCGCGGTCATCGTCCTGTCCGGATGCACACCCCGGCCCGAAGGCCCGGGCCCGGCGGCGGAGAAGTTCTTCCGCGCCCTGGCCATCGGCGACACCGCGACCGCCGCACAGCTCAGCGACAGCCCCAACGAGGCACGCGAGGCACTCAACGCGGCCTGGTCCGGCCTGCAGGCATCCCACCTCGACGCGCAGGTCCTCAACGCCAAGTACGCCGAGGACAGCGGCACCGTCGGCTACCGCTTCACCTGGCACCTGCCCAAGAACCGCACCTGGACCTACGACGGCCAGCTGAAGATGGCGCGCGACGAGGGGCACTGGGCGGTGCGATGGACCACCACGGCGCTGCACGCCAAGCTGGGCGAGCACCAGACGTTCGCGTTGCGTGCCGACCGGCCGCACCGCGCCTCGGTGAATGAGCTCGGCGGCAGCGACGTGCTGGCGCCCGGCTACCTGTACCACTACACGCTGGACGCCACCCAGGCCGGATCGGCCCTTTCCGGCACGGCACACGCGATCGTCGATGTGTTGCACCCCTTCAACGGGGCCCTCAACGACCCCCAGCTGCTCGCCGAGCAAGCCAGCTCGACGCCCCACCCGGTGGATCTGGGGGTGACGCTGCACCCCGACGACAACGACAGGGTGTCCCCGCTGGTCGGCCATCTGCCCGGCGTCGTGGTCACCCCCCAGCCCGAAATGCTGCCCACCGATCCGCATTTCGCGCCGGCGGTCATTTCCGCGGTGAAGAAGGCCGTGGTTGACCAACTCGACGGTGAGGCGGGCTGGCGGGTGGTGAGCGTCAACCAGAACGGCGTGGAGGTCGAGGTGCTGCACGAGGTCGAAGGGTCGCCTGCGCCGTCGGTGTCGATCACCCTGGACCGGGTGGTACAGAATGCCGCCCAGCGCGCGGTGGACAACAAGGGTGGCAAGGCGATGATGGTCGTGATCAAGCCGTCGACCGGGGAGATCCTCGCGATCGCACAGAACGGCGGCGCCGACGCGGACGGTTTGCCCGCCGCCAACGGCCTGTTCCCACCGGGGTCGACGTTCAAGATGATCACCGCCGGCGCGGCCGTCGACCGCGACATGGCCACCCCCAACACCATGCTGGGCTGCCCCGGCCGTCTCGACATCGGGCACCGCACCATCCCCAACTACGGCGGTTTTGATCTCGGTGTGGTGCCGATGTCGCGCGCGTTCGCCAGTTCGTGCAACACCACCTTCGCCGAGCTCAGCAGCAAGATGCCGCCGCGCGGCCTGACGCAGGCGGCCACCCGCTACGGCATCGGGCTGGACTATCAGGTCGACGGCATCACGACGGTGACCGGGTCGGTGCCACCGACGGTGGACCTGGCCGAACGCACGGAGGACGGTTTCGGCCAGGGCAAGGTGCTGGCCAGCCCATTCGGCATGGCCCTGGTGGCGGCCACGGTCGCCGCCGGCAAGACGCCCGTGCCGCAACTGATCGTGGGCCGCCAGACGGCCGTTCAGGGCGACACCACGCCGATCAGCCCGAAGATGATCGATGCGCTGCGGCCGATGATGCGTCTGGTGGTTACCAACGGCACCGCCAAGGAGATCGCCGGTTGCGGCGAGATCTACGGAAAGACCGGTGAGGCCGAGTTCCCGGGCGGATCGCACTCCTGGTTTGCCGGATACCGCGGCGACTTGGCCTTCGCCTCGCTGATCGTGGGAGGCGGCAGCTCCGAGTGGGCGGTTCGGATGACCAAGTTCATGTTCGAAGCGCTGCCGCCGAACTTTTTGGCCTAGCGCCCCCGGGCCGCATCAGCGGTAAATTGCGAAACATGACGGATACCGGCGGCGACATGGTGGCGTTGCGCGTCTCCGACGCCGACCGCAACGGCACGATGCGGCGACTGCACAATGCGGTCGCGCTCGGGTTGATCGATATCGACGAGTTCGAGCAGCGCTCGTCGCAGGTGTCCTACGCGCGCACGCGCGGCGAGCTGGACGGCCTGGTCGGCGATCTGCCGGGACCGGGCGCCATCGTCACCTCCGCTGCCGACCGGGTGGAACTGCGCGGCTGGGCCGGTTCGCTGAAGCGCCGCGGCGAATGGACGGTGCCCACCCGCCTGGCCCTGGTCCGCCGCCTGGGCTCGGTGGAACTCGACCTCACCAAGGCCCGGTTCGCGGGGCCGGTGGTGGTCATCGAGCTCGACATGAGATTCGGCTCGGTGGAGATTCGATTGCCCGACGGAGCCAGCGCGTCCATCGACGACGTCGAGGTGTACGTGGGCAGCGCCAGCGACCGGCGCAAAGACCCGCCTGGTGAGGGCAGGCCGCACGTGGTGCTGACCGGGCGGGTGGTGTGCGGCTCGGTGATCCTCCGGGGGCCGCGCCGCTCGCTGCTGCGCCGCCAACGGCTCTAATCGCCTAGCTGGGCTTCGTCGAGTGTGCGTTGAGGGCGGGGGAATTCCCGCGCGGCGGATTCACGCCCTACGGACACACTCAACGCCGCTGGCGCACACTCAACGCCATGCCACGCTGCCACTAAGCTGGTCGCATGCCTGCTCGCACCGCGCTTTCGCCCGGAGAGTTGTCCCCGACTCTGCCGGTGCCCGCGCGTATCCCGCGCCCGGAATACGTCGGCAAGTCCACGGCCCAAGAGGGCAGCGAGCCGTGGGTGCAGACCCCCGAGGTGATCGAGAAGATGCGCGTCGCCGGCCGCATCGCGGCCGGCGCGCTGGTGGAGGCAGGCCAAGCCGTCGCACCCGGGGTTACCAGCGACGAACTGGACCGGATCGCCCACGAGTACATGGTCGACCACGGTGCCTATCCTTCGACGCTGGGTTACAAGGGCTACCCGAAGTCGTGCTGCACGTCGCTCAACGAGGTCATCTGTCACGGGATCCCCGACTCGACGGTGATCGCCGACGGCGACATCGTCAACATCGATGTCACGGCGTACATCGATGGGGTGCACGGTGACACCAACGCGACCTTCCTGGCCGGCGATGTCTCCGAGGAACACCGGCTGCTGGTGGAGCGCACCCGGGAGGCCACGATGCGCGCCATCAACGCCGTCAAGCCCGGTCGTGCGCTCTCGGTCGTCGGGCGCGTCATCGAGTCGTACGCAAATCGGTTCGGCTACAACGTTGTTCGTGACTTCACCGGTCACGGCATCGGTACCACGTTTCACAATGGCTTGGTCGTCCTGCACTACGACCAGCCTTCGGTGTCCACCATCATCCAACCGGGGATGACGTTCACCATCGAACCGATGATCAACCTCGGTGGTCTGGACTACGAGATCTGGGACGACGGCTGGACGGTGGTCACCAGGGACCGCAAGTGGACCGCGCAGTTCGAACACACCCTGCTGGTCACCGACACCGGCGTCGAAATCCTCACCTTGCCATGACGTTTCCCGGATGACCGGAGCGTTGCTGGTCGCGGGCACCAGCTCCGACGCCGGGAAATCGGTGGTGGTGGCGGGCCTGTGCCGGTTGTTGGCCCGCCGCGGGGTCCGCGTCGCCCCGTTCAAGGCGCAGAACATGTCCAACAACTCGGTGGTGACCGTCGAAGGCGGTGAGATCGGCCGCGCCCAGGCGATCCAGGCGCGCGCGGCGGGGCTGGAACCGAGCGTGCGATTCAACCCGATCCTGCTCAAGCCGGGCAGTGACCGCACCTCGCAGCTGGTGATCTTGGGTCAAGTCGCCGACTCGGTCAGCGCGAAAAGCTATGTGCAACATCGTGATCGGCTGGCCTCCATCATATTCGACGAACTCAACTGCCTGCGCGAAGAATTTGATGCGGTGATCTGTGAGGGGGCGGGTTCGCCGGCCGAGATCAACCTGCGCGCCACCGATCTGGCCAACATGGGGCTGGCCCGGGCTGCAAACTTACCGGTGCTCCTGGTTGGGGACATCGACCGGGGCGGCCTGCTGGCGCATCTGTTCGGGACGGTCGCGGTGCTCGAACCCGACGACCAAGCCTTGATTGCCGGCTTCATCGTCAACAAATTTCGCGGTGACCCCGCGCTGCTCGAACCCGGGTTGCGCCAGCTGCACGAGATGACCGGCCGCCCGACCTACGGGGTGCTGCCGTACACCGACGAGCTGTGGTTGGACGCCGAAGACTCGCTGTCGGTGGTCGCGCACCGCGTCATCGGCACACCCGCGCCCCCGCGTGGTGACCAGTGGTTGCGGGTGGCCGCCATTCGACTGCCCCGGATTTCCAACTCCACCGACGTCGAGGCGCTGGCCTGCGAACCCGGGGTCCTGGTCCGCTGGGTCACCGACCCCGCCGACCTCACCGACACCGACCTGATCGTCATCCCCGGCAGCAAAGCCACTGTCTCCGACCTGTCTTGGCTGCGCGATCATGGCCTCGCCGAAGCAATCACCGCGCACGCTCGTGCCGGCAAGCCGGTGCTGGGAATCTGTGGTGGATTTCAGATGCTGTGCGCTCGCCTAGACGATCCGGTGGAATCCGGGACCGCGGGCGTGCCCGGGCTGGGGCTGCTGGACGTCGACATCACCTTCCATCCCGACAAGACCTTGCGTCGCTGGCAGCAACCGCTCACCGGCTACGAGATCCATCACGGTCGGGTCGCCGGCTGCGCCGAACAATGCTGGTTCGCATCCGGTGCCGATCCGCACCCGCAGGGCGTGGTGCGCGCCGCAGTCTTTGGGACCCATTGGCACGGCTTGCTCGACAACGACGATTTCCGGCGCGCGTGGCTCGCCCGGGTCGCCGACGCGGCCGGCCGCAGCGGCTTCGTGGTCGGCGACGTCAACGTCGCCGCGCGCCGCGATGCCCAGCTCGACGTCGCCGCCGATCTGCTGGCGTCCCATCTCGACATCGACGGCATTCTCAGCCTGCTTGACGGTCCACCGCCGCAGCGGCCGCGTCTCGCAAGTCGCTTGCGGCCGTAGATCATTCGCCGTGATGGCGGCGCGAACGTCGCCGTTGACGACGCGGTCAAAAAGCTGGGCCCGCGTAATAAAATGCCGAGAATCGTCGCGCTCGCATACCGTTTGGCTGTAGCGTGCTGGGGTGTCCTCGATGATGACCACGCTGGACGGGTTCCCCGTGCCGGTGGTTGTAGCCGGCCCGGAGACCGGCGTCGTCGTTGTCATATTGGGTGACGAGGACCGCATCCCGGCGGCGTATGACGCCGTCTGCGAGCGCCTGCACACCGCATCGCTGCGGACGGTCGTGATCGGCTTCGATTCGCGCCTGACTCCCAAGTCGGTGATCGGCATCCTCGACGCGCTGGGCATTGGGTGGGCCGTGGTGATGGGCGACCGCGCCGGCGGCGAACTCGCGTGGGAACTGACGGCAACCCGGCTGGGCCGTTTCGTCGGACTGGTGGTAATCGATCGCGGCCATCCGCGGGCCGCCGATTACGAAGGCGCCATCACCGACGGACACTGCCCGCCAGTCGAGATCGGCACCACCGTGTTGGTCAGCTCGCCGGCCGCCCGGGCGGTGGCACAGGCCAGCCAGCGTTACGTCTACGCCGAATACCGGGTGGTGCACCTGGGGCGGCGCAGCGTGCAAGAGTCGACGGCCCAGCTGGCCGCCGAGATCATTTTGCGCACCAGTACCTGGTAGCGCCTGGTTGACTACGGTCATGGCCAGTGAAGAAAGTGCTGTGACCGAGCCGAACGCCGCGATGTTGTCGCTGACCGCGCTCGAACGACTGGTCGGCACCGGCGAGGTGGACACCGTCATCGTGGCGTTCGCCGACATGCAGGGCCGGCTGGTCGGCAAGCGGATCGACGCGCGGCTGTTCGTTGACGACGTGGCTGCCCACGGCGCCGAGTGCTGCGGCTATCTGCTCGCCGTCGACGTCGACATGAACACCGTCGGCGGCTATGCGATCTCGAGCTGGGACACCGGTTACGGCGACACGGTGGCCAGGCCCGACCTGTCCACCCTGCGGCGCATCCCGTGGCTGCCCGGTACAGCGTTGGTGATCGCCGACGTGGGCTGGGCCGACGGCAGCCCCGTCACGGTGTCGCCGCGGGCGATCCTGCGCCGCCAGCTCGACCGGCTGGCCGACCGGGGCCTGGCCGCCGACGTCGCTACCGAGCTCGAATTCATCGTGTTCGACGAGCCCTATCGTCAGGCGTGGGCCAATGGGTACCGGGGTCTGACCCCGGCCAGCGACTACAACATCGACTACGCGATCTCGGCCTCGTCGCGCATGGAGCCGTTGCTGCGCGACATCCGGCAGGGAATGATCGGCGCCGGCCTCCAATTCGAAACTGTCAAGGGCGAATGCAATAAGGGGCAGCAGGAAATCGGTTTCCGGTACGCCGACGCGTTGGTCACTTGTGACAACCACGTCATCTACAAGAACGGCGCCAAGGAGATCGCCGATCAGCACGGCAAGAGTCTGACGTTCATGGCCAAATACGATGAGCGAGAGGGGAACAGCTGTCACGTTCACCTCTCGCTGCGTGACCCGCAGGGCGGCGCGGTGTTCGCCGATCCCAGCCGCCCGCACGGCATGTCGTTGGCGTTCTGCAGTTTTCTGGGCGGCCTGCTGGCCACCTTGGGCGACCTCACGCTGTTCTACGCTCCGAACATCAACTCCTACAAGCGATTCGCCGACGGTAGTTTCGCGCCTACCGCGCTGGCGTGGGGACTGGACAATCGCACCTGCGCGCTGCGGGTGGTCGGTCATGGGCCCAACACCCGGGTCGAGTGCCGGGTGCCTGGAGGCGACGTCAACCCGTATCTGGCGGTGGCGGCGATGGTCGCCGGCGGGCTGTACGGTATCGAACGGGGCCTGGAGCTACCGGATCCCTGCGCGGGAAATGCCTACCAAACTCCCGGCGTCGAGCGGTTGCCCGTCACGCTCGCCGAGGCGGCCTCGGTGTTCGAGCGCTCGACGCTCGCTCGGGACGTGTTCGGCGACGACGTTGTCGCCCACTACCTGAACAACGCCCGGGTGGAGTTGGCGGCGTTCAACGCGGCGGTCACCGATTGGGAGAGGATGCGTGGGTTTGAACGCCTCTAGATCAGAAGGTGGCGACCCGCTGCGCCCGGTGGTGGGCCTGACGACGTATCTGGAGCAGGTGCAGACCGGAATCTGGGATATCCGCGCCGGCTTCCTGCCCGCCGACTACTTCGACGGCGTCATCCTGGCCGGCGGGATCGCGGTGTTGCTGCCGCCGCAGCCGGTGGACGCCGAGATCGTCAACGCGGTACTGGACGGCCTGCATGCGTTGGTGATTACCGGGGGGTATGACCTGGACCCCGCCAGCTACGGCCAGCAACCGCACCCGACCACCGACCTGCCCCGCACCGACCGCGACGCGTGGGAGTTCGCGTTGTTGCAGGGCGCGCTGCGGCGGGGCCTGCCGGTGTTGGGAATCTGCCGCGGCGCGCAGGTGCTCAACGTCGCGCTGGGCGGCACCCTGCACCAGCACCTGCCCGACGTGCTCGGGCACAGCGGGCATCGGGCGGGCAATGGGGTGTTCACCAGGCTGCCGGTGCGCACAGTGGCGGGCACCCGGCTGGCCGCGCTGGTCGGGGAATCCGCCGATGCACCGAGCTATCACCATCAGGCCGTCGACAGGGTGGCCGACGGCCTGCTAATCAGCGCCCGGGACGCCGACGGCGTCGTCGAGGCGCTGGAGCTGCCCGGGGACAGATTTGTGCTTGCGGTGCAATGGCATCCGGAACAGTCACTGGAAGACCTTCGGTTGTTTGCCGCGATCGTGGACGCCGCCCGGTCGTACGCGGGACGCGTGAGCTGAGTTGACCACCGCGCAGCTGATCAACCCGGCCACCGAGGAGGTGTTGCGCTCGGTCGAGCACGCCGACGCAGCCGCGGTCGACGACGCGGTCGGGCGGGCGGGGGCGGCGCAGCGGCGGTGGGCGCGGCTGTCCCCGGCCGAGCGGGCCGCCGGCTTGCGGGCCTTCGCCGCCGCCGTCGACACCCATCGCGGCGAGCTGGCCGCACTCGAAGTCGCCAATTCGGGGCACCCCATTGCGGCGGCCGAATGGGAATCCGGTCACGTCCGCGACGTGTTGAACTTCTACGCGGCAAGCCCGGAACGCTTGTCCGGCAAGCAAATTCCCGTTGCGGGTGGCCTGGACGTTACGTTCAACGAACCGATGGGCGTGGTGGGCGTGATCACCCCGTGGAACTTTCCGATGCCCATCGCATCGTGGGGTTTCGCACCCGCCCTGGCCGCGGGCAACGCCGTGCTGATCAAACCCGCCGAGGCCACGCCGCTGACCACGATCCGGCTCGGTGAGCTGGCGGCGCAAGCCGGACTCGACGCAGACCTGCTGCAGGTGCTGCCGGGGCGGGGCGCGGTGGTCGGGGAGCGGTTGGTCACCCATCCCGACATCCGCAAGGTCGTGTTCACCGGGTCCACCGACGTCGGCAAGAAGGTAATGGCCGGTGCGGCCGCTCAGGTGAAGCGGGTGACCCTGGAATTGGGCGGCAAGAGCGCCAACATCGTTTTCGCCGGCTGCGACCTCGAGCGCGCCGCCGCGACCGCACCGGCCGGGGTGTTCGACAACGCGGGACAGGACTGCTGCGCTCGCAGCCGAATCCTGGTGCAGCGCAGCGTCTACGACCGGTTCATGGAGCTGCTCGAGCCCGCCGTCACCAGCGTCGTCGTCGGTGACCCGGCATCCCGTGACACCGAGATGGGTCCGCTGGTGTCGGCCGCGCACCGCGACAAGGTGGCGTCATATGTGCCCGACGATGCCCCCGTCGCGTTCCGCGGCACCGCGCCGGCCGGCCGCGGATTCTGGTTCCCGCCAACCGTTCTGACGCCACAACGCACCGACCGTTGCGTCACCGACGAGATCTTCGGCCCCGTCGTCACGGTGCTGGCCTTCGACGATGAGGACGACGCCATCACGCTGGCCAACGACACCCACTACGGACTGTCCGGATCGATCTGGACCGACGACCTGTCCCGTGCGCTGCGGGTCTGCCGGGCGATCGAATCCGGGAATCTATCGGTGAATTCGCACTCGTCCGTTCGGTACAACACGCCGTTCGGCGGGTTCAAGCAGTCGGGGCTGGGCCGCGAGCTGGGCCCGGATGCGCCGTTGCACTTCACCGAGACCAAGAACGTGTTCATCGCGATCGGAGAGGAGTAGGTGGCGGCGGTGGATCTCACCCAACGATTGGCGGGCCGCGTGGCCGTCGTCACCGGCTCCGGTGGCGGCATCGGGCTTGCCGCGGCACGGCGGATGCATGCCGAGGGCGCCACAATCGTGGTCGGCGATATCGACGGCGACGCGGGCGCCGCGGCGGCCGACGAACTGTCCGGCTTGTTCGTGCCCACCGACGTGTCCGACGAGGCCGCGGTCAACGAGCTGTTCGATACCGCGGCGCAGGCCCACGGGCGCATCGACATCGCGTTCAACAACGCCGGCATCTCACCGCCCGACGACGACCTCATCGAGAACACCGAACTGCCGGCGTGGCAACGCGTCCAAGACGTCAACCTGAAGTCGGTGTACCTGTGCTGCCGGGCGGCGTTGCGGCACATGGTTCCCGCGCAGAAAGGCTCGATCATCAACACGGCGTCGTTCGTGGCCGTCCTGGGGTCCGCTACGTCGCAGATCTCTTACACCGCCTCCAAGGGAGGCGTGCTCGCGATGTCGCGCGAGCTGGGTGTGCAGTTCGCCCGGCAGGGCATCCGGGTGAACGCGCTGTGCCCCGGGCCGGTCAACACTCCGCTGCTGCAGGAGCTTTTCGCCAAGGACCCCGAGCGGGCCGCCCGCCGGCTGGTGCACGTCCCGGTCGGCCGCTTCGCCGACCCCGGCGAAATCGCCTCGGCGGTAGCATTTTTGGCTAGCGACGACGCGTCTTTCATCACCGCTTCGACGTTCATGGTTGACGGCGGCATCAGCGCGGCTTATGTCACTCCGCTTTAACCGCCGTACTTGTCGGCCGCATGTGAGTCGGGCGGCGCGCTGAGCGCGACCAGGTGGATGGGCTCGCCGACCCGGTCCCCGTGCAGCCGCTCCATCGCGGGGGCGGCGGCCGCCCAGCTGCCCGGCACCGACAGCCCACCGACCGGCGTCCCGCGACCCAGGGCCGCGCTCACGCCGTTGGTGGCAGCCGGCTTTGGGAACAGCGAGCGCAGGGCCGCCGTCTTGTTCATCGAATTGAGGTGGCCAATCGCGAAGTCCGACGGCGCGGTCACGGAATTCAGTTTCGACAGCGACGGGGTGACCGCGGAGAGGGACGCTTCGAACGTCGTCAGCGGCGACGACGACAGGCGTCTGAGGGCCTTCGGTATAACCGACATCACTTCGCAGCCGGCCGATATCACGTCCGGCGCCGACTGGAGAGCCCAATTGCGCTTCGTCACAGCGGGGTTGCCGGGCGGAGCGGGGAAGGGAGCCATTGTTGTCACGGCACCGGCCGCGGATTGGGCGTAGGCGCGCATGGCGGCGGCGTTCTGCGCCCACATCGCGTCATACTCGGCATCGACGTTCGCGATTGTCGCGCTGTTGTGGCCCAGACAATTCGTCGACACCAGCGACATTCGTTGCGTACGGTTGCCGGCGATCGCCGGTGGCGGCACCATCGCGGTGAAGGCCAATTGATGCGCGCCGGCCGCCGCCTTGAGCTGGGTGGCCGCATGCTCACTTCGGGCTGCGACGGCGTCGAGCCAGTCCACGTAGCGTGTCGCGGCTTCGGTGAACGCCGGGCGCTCGCCGGCCGCACCCAGCTGTGCGGTCACCGCCCGGTAGTCGGTCGCCGCGGTGAAAAGCCGCGCTGCCAACGTTTCCCACGCCGCGGCGGCCCGCATCATCGATCCCGCGCCGGGACCGGAATACATCAGCCCGGAGTTGATCTCCGGAGGTAGCGTCGCGAAATCCATTACAGCCTCCGCCTGCCCGTGGCGGTGTCGGTGGTGCCCGAAAACATGAGGGTCTTCTTTCACGAGATAGACACGAGGGTTACAAGCCTTGGGGCGCTCACGTGTCGCGGAAACACACGGTGCATCGGCAGGACACGCCCGGCCCAGGCGCCACGATCAGCGGCGGGCGACGCAGATCTCGGTCAAGATATCTCGGTCGGACGCAATGGCCGCGGGCGCGCGGGTTTGGGGGCCGCCCGGCGCAAACCCTATCGGGGTGAACGACAATGGCGCTGGCGTCAGCACCGATTGCGCTGACAAGCGGTTCCAGGTCAGGGGTCGTTCTTTCGTCATCCACGCGCGGCGGAACGGCATCTTGTTGGTCTTGTTCGCCGGTGCCGAAGGCTGCGAAACGGTCAGGGCGGGCTGGCTGAGGGCGGAGGGACGGCCGGGCATCGGCCCGGCGTGCGCATCGACGGTTGCCGCTGACCGAGCCGCCGGCTCCGGCGGCGCCGCCGCCGCGAAGCTGGGTCGCAGCGCCGACCCCGTGACCAGGGCGATGAACACCCCTAGAGCTGCGGCGACCGCGATGGCTCGCTGCCATCGCCGAGTCTCGCCAACACCCCGGAAAACCACAGTGCACCGAATGTACCGCGTGAAAATCGGTGAACGGTTCCAGCGAGCTGTGAACTCGATCCGAGTCCGGTGTGTGTTTGCGCAGCTACGGCCGGAAAACGATGAGCGGAATCTCCATCTCCGCCGCCGTGCCTCCGCCGTGAAAGCCGACCAGGCGAGCTGTCTCCGGTGGCTCATGTGCGCTGGCCAGCACGGCGGTGTCGCCGGAACAGATGACGACCACGTCGCCGAGCCGCTCGCTGTGTCGCGCGGTGAACGGCCCGAACATGCCGGAGACTATCGCCTGCTCGCGGCCGTACACGGTAGCGCGGCCGTCCAGCAGCTCGCCCCACACGGCCTGCACGTCGCCGGCGGCGCCCGGCTCGGTGTGCAGATACCGCACCCGCGGCTCGCCGGCCACCACCCGGATCCCCTCGGCCAGCCTGGGGTCGGTGTCGAGGTCGATGCGGGCCTCGGGTGGGACGTTGATGCCGCCGTGGTCGGCGGTCACCAGCACCGCCGTGTTCGCGGGCAGCGCGTCGAGCAGGCGGGACAGCAGTGCATCGACGTTCGCCGCCGCGGTATGCCACTGGTCGGAGTCGATACCGAAGACGTGGGCGGCGGTGTCGAGCTCCGCGGTGTAGCCGTACACCAGCCCGGGCGCCGCGCGCAGCTCGTCGGCCAGCAGCCGCGCGTAGTCGTCGGTGGGGTTGGCCGGATGAAATTCGGCGCCGCGGTACGCCGCCTCGGTCAGTCCGCTGCCGATGAACACCGCCGGCAGCACCGCGCGGGCGCTCACGCCGGCGTTTTTGAGCCGTTCGAACCAGGTCGGCACCGGTTGCCACCTGGTGGGGGACGGGTCGTCACGCCACCGGACGTGGCTGAGCACCCGATCGGTGCCGGGCACCCTGAGCGTGAAGCCCAGGATGCCGTGCTCACCCGGCAGCACACCGGTGCCCAGCGACACCAGGCTGGTCGGCGTGGTCGACGGGAATGTGCAGTCCAGCTGGGTCAGCCGCGCGGTGGCGCCGCCCAGCACGGACGCCAGCAGCGGCGCGCTGCCGGCCAGCTGCGGAAGCAGGTGCCAGCCCAGGCCATCCACCAGCGCGACCAGCACCCGGTCGATGCGGTCGGCGCCAACCCACTCCGTCACCGCCAGCTTGTCGACGGCATCCTCAACGTCGAGCAGGGCGGCCGCGGCGGGCAGCACATCGCAAAGAGAACCGGGCACCGGGCCAGTCTGGCGGCGAAGTCAGACGCGCGCCAGTCGGCGGCCGGTCACCAGCAGCTGCCGGTTCGTGCTGTCGGTCAGCGCGCGAAGCTGCGCCGGCGACAGCCGGCCGCACAACCGGCCCCAGTGCACCGCCACCACATCATCGGCGGCCACGTCGGGCACCGCGCTGTACCCGTCAGCCCACACCTCGAGCACGCGCGCCGACGGCTTCGAGAGCGTGAGGGCCTGACCATCCCACGCCAGCCTTCGGCACAACACCTCCACGCGGTCGCTATCGCGGGAAAGCACTGTCCCGGAAGTGATTCGACAGTTGTCGAGCACGTTCAGCGGCTGCTCGACATTGATTTTGCGGCCTCCGCCGGCTAAGAACCGCGTCCACGGATACACCCCGAACACGTGGAAGCAGTGGTTGCCGGCGGCCTCGCGCGCCAGATCCGTGGTGAGGTGCGACCAGTAGTGGCCCGCCTGTGGGCCGATGATTGCGAGCAACGCGTCAAAGAATTCCTGTGGGTCCAGGCCGGCGGCGACACCGCCGCCGAGCCAATACGACTCGACCAGACGATAATCCAGCGGGTCAGCGATGCCGGTCAGCTTCGAGAGCACCCGCAGATACGGCCACGCGCCGGAGAACCTCGTCGCCGCCCCGCGCACGTCGGCGACCGAACCGGCGCGCAGGGTGGCGCCCAGCGGGGGACCACAATAGCCGAGCGCGTTGGGCGCATAGGCGTAGCGGGCGAACATCTCTGCGCCCTTGTCAGAGGTCAAGTGCGCCCCACCAGCTTGACGGCGTCCCGGTGCATGCGGCCGAAGTTGTAGTACGCCGCACAGGCCCCCTCCGGGGACACCATGCACGTCCCGATCGGGGTCTCCGGTGTGCATGCGGTGCCGAATACCTTGCATTCCCAAGGCTTCAGCACTCCCTTGAGCACCTCACCGCACTGACAGGCCTTCGGGTCGGCGACCCGCACGCCGGGCATCGCGAACCGCAGCTCGGCATCGAACTCGGCGAAATCGTCGTGCAGTCGCAGCGCACTTTGCGAGATGAAGCCAAGCCCGCGCCATTCGAAGTGCGGGCGCAGCGCGAACACCTTGCCCATCAGCGCCAGGGCCGCCGGGTTGCCGTGCTCGGGTACCACGCGCTTGTACTGGTTCTCCACTTCGCAGCGGCCCTCGCGGATCTGACGCAGCAGCATCGCAACCGAGGCCAGGATGTCCAGCGGCTCGAAACCGGCTACCACCAATGGCTTTCGATACACTTCAGGGACGAACCGGTAGGGCCGGTTGCCCACCACGGTGGACACGTGCCCCGGGCCGATGAACCCCGACAGCCGCAGGTCCGGCGACTCCAGGATGGCCCTGATCGGCGGCACGATCGTGACGTGGTTGCAGAAGACGCTGAAATTGGGCAGGCCCAGCTCACGCGCCCGAACGAGCGTCACCGCGGTCGACGGCGCGGTGGTCTCGAAACCGATGGCGAAGAACACCACGTGCTTGTCGGGATGGTCGACCGCGATCTTCAGCGCGTCCAGCGGCGAGTAGACGAACCGCACGTCGGCCCCGCGGGCCTTGGCATCCAGCAGGCTGCCGTGCGACCCGGGCACCCGCATCATGTCCCCGAAGCAGGTGAAGATGACGTCGGGTTGGCCGGCCAGCCACATCGCGTCGTCGATGCGTCCCATCGGGATCACGCAGACCGGGCAGCCCGGGCCGTGCACCAGTTCGACGTTGTCGGGCAGCAGATGTTCGATGCCGTGCCGGTAGATGGTGTGCGTGTGCCCGCCGCACACCTCCATGAACTTGAAGCCCTCACCGCCCGTCCCGGCCAGATGCTCGATGGCCGCCAGCAGCTTGCGCGCCGCCGCCGGGTCGCGGAATTCGTCAACGAATTTCATTGCCGCTCCTCGTCAAACGATGGCCGACGAATCGAAGGCCTGCATTTCGGTCGTGTAGGTATCGCCGAGTTTCTTGATGGCGGCCAGAGTCAGCAGCGCCTCGGTTTCGTCGATCTTGGCCATCGCGAACCCGACGTGCACCAGCACCCAGTCGTCCGGTGCGGGCATGTCGTTCTCCAGCAGCCGGACGCTGATCGCCCGCTGCACGCCACTGACGTCGACCTTGGCCAAACAGTTGGCGGGATCGGTGATTTCCACGATCCGGCCCGGAATTCCCAGACACATGTTCGGTTATCTCCTTTCTCGTGGCGACCGCCGCGCCCGCTTTGCCGCGCTTGCGATCGCCACGTCTTCTAACAGATTCGCGGCAACGGATCTCCGACGAGCATGTCGACGATCCGGGTACCGCCGAACCCGGTGCGCAGCACCACGCTTTCGGCGGGTTCGGGGACGATTTCCCCGACTTGGGCCGCATCGGCGCCCAGCGGATGTGACCGTAATGCGTCCAGCCCGGCCTGGGCTTCCTGCGGCGCGACGACGGCGACGAATTTGCCCTCGTTGGCGACGTAGAGCGGATCGATGCCGAGCAACTCGCAGGCGCCATTGACCATGGGCGCCACCGGAAGTCGCTCCTCTTCCAGAAGCACGCCGAGGCCGCAGGCCTGGGCCAACTCGTTGCACACCGTTCCCACGCCGCCCCGCGTCGCATCACGCATCCATCGGGTGGACGGGGCGGCCGCCATCAACAACTCCACCAACGGGCTGACCGACGCGGTGTCGGAGGCGATGTCGGCCTCGATGGCCAGATCGCCCCTGGCGAGCATCACCGCCATGCCGTGATCGCCCATCGACCCCGACAGCAGCACCTTGTCTCCGGCGCGCACCGACTGTGCCGACAGCGTGCGGCCCGCGGGGATGACACCGGTTCCGGCGGTGGTGATGAACAGTCCGTCGGCCGCGCCCTTGGGTACCACCTTGGTGTCGCCGGTGACGACCTGCACGCCGGCCGCGGCGGCCGCGGCGGCCATGTCGGCGACGATCTCCCTCAGTTCCGCGATGGGGAAACCCTCTTCGAGCACGAATGCCGCCGAGATCCAGGACGGCACGGCACCGGCCACCGCCAGGTCGTTGCAGGTGCCGTGGATGGCGAGCTCGCCGATGGACCCGCCGGGAAACCGGCGGGGCTGCACCACAAACGAATCCGTCGACATGGCCACCCGCTCGCCGCTGGGCAGGGCCAGGACGGCGCCGTCGCCCAGCGATTCGAGCAGCGGGTTGCGAAACGCCTCCAAGAACACCGCGTCCACCAATGCGGCCGACGCCTTGCCACCCGCCCCGTGCGCCAGGGTCACATGATCGTCGAGGAGTCGGGGGCGACGCCGGCGGAACGACTCGATCCGCTCGATCACGTCGCCTTCGCCGAACCGCGGTCCCGACGACAGGTAGTCACCCGCCGGCTTATTCATCATGCCGCCCCCAAACCTTGATCGTCGCCGAGACATTCGTGAACTGCCAGCCACAACTGATAACCCAGCAGCGCCTGCGATTCCTGAATCCGGTGCACGCTTTGCGAACGAACGACGAAGCAGGCGTCCACGTTCGGGTTGTTCACGAAGGCGCCGCCGTCGTAGCCGGCGAAGCCGATGGTGTACAGGCCGCGGTTGCGCGCCTCGGCCAGCGCGGTCAGTAGGTTGGGTGAATTGCCGCTGGTCGACATCGCGATCGCGATGTCGCCGTCCCTCGCGCGGGCGATCAGCTGCCGCGCGAACACCAGCTCGAAACCGACGTCGTTGCCCAGTGCCGTCAGGATCGCCTGATCGGCGGTCAGCGACCACGCCGGAAGCGGCTTGGCGAGCGGCGGCCGCGCGAACAATCCCGCGAGCGTGGTGCAGTCGGTGCAACTGCCGCCGTTGCCGAACGTGAACATCCTTCCGCCGGCGGCGAACCGGCGCGCCAACTCGCTGGCGGCCGCCGCCAGCAGCCCGGCGTTGGCTTCCAGCGTGGCGCGCCGCAGCGCCAGGCTTTCGGACGCCTTGGCCTGTGCGGACGCAGCCAGGTCGGCGAGCAGTGCGGAGGGGTCGTCCTCTTCGGCGTCGATGAACGGGTACAAGAAGTTGGTGGGCTCGTCGGTGGGGCTCATGAAACACCTCCTTGCTCTTCGTCATCGTCGATGCGGCTGATCGCCGTGCCGGCATGCACCAGCACCAGCTCGCCGAGTGCGACGGGGTCGACGAGTGTGGTGACCACATTCTCGATTCCCCGCGCGGTGCGTACGCTTGCCTGACCGTCGACCGACGCGCTCACCACTTCACCCGGTCGGCCTTCGTCACTGCACGTGACACATACCCCGTTGCCGTCGTCGCACTCGGGCTTGAGCAACCCGGAATGCTCGAAACACACATGGGTCAGCTCCCACAACAGGTGGTAGAACAGCACGAAGCCACCGGTGGCGGGCACGCGCGGGTCGGGATCATCGAGCCATAGCACGTGATCGGCCATGCCCGCCGTGGGTTGCGCGCCGCTGCCGATCCAGATAGTGGTGGCGCCCCAGGCCGGGCCGCGTCGCATCACCGAGCGCACGTCCGCATTGTCCGCACCGGAGATTGCGACCACGATGTCGCCGGGCCGAACCGAAACCCGCACCAGATCCACCAGATCGGGTCCGGTCAGTGCCACGGCCGGCAGGGCCCGCTTGCCCATGATGACCGGATGGACGAATTCGACCGCGATGTGCAGCGCATGGGGTTCCCACGACGGCGCGATGGACCACATCGTGGCGCCCGCGGCAAATCGCTTGGCCAGCGTCAGAGCGGTGGCGGCGAGGTCTTCGGCCAGTTCGGCACTCAGCCCGCGATCGATGGCGGTGGTGATCATTGCGTCAACGCCTCCTCCCGCGCCGTCAGCACCGCGACCGCGGCCTGGCCCAGGGCCAGCCCCCCGTCGTTGGGTGGCACGGTGTGATGGGTAAGAACCTCAAATCCGTTCTTCTGCAGACGCGAACGGCAGGCGCCCAACAACAGGACGTTCTGAAATACCCCGCCGGTGAGACCCACCAGCGCAGTGCCGCCCGCCACCTGGGTGACGACCTCGGTGACGGCGACGGCGACCGCGCGGTGAAACGCCGCGGCGAGTACCGCCGGTGGTGTCCCGGCGTACAGCGCCGCGACCATGGTTTGCACCATCGGGGCCGGATCGATCACCCCGTCGGGGCGCACCGCCAGCGGCATCGCCGGCTGCGTGCCTGTTTGGCCGGCCGCCTGCGCCAGCGCCTCGAGCTCGATCGCGGCTTGCCCCTCGTAGTCGATGCGGTGCCGCACGCCGAGCAGGGAGGCGACCGCGTCGAACAAGCGGCCCATGCTCGAGCACGGCACGCAACCCGCCCCCGTCTCCAATTGCGAACCGACCAGGCGCAGCTCGTCGGCGGTCGCGGCGGCCACCGGTGCCAGGTCGGGGGTCCAGTCGATGCCGGCCATCCACAACTGGGACAGCGCCATCCGCCACGGATTACGCACCGCCGCGTCGCCACCGGGCAGCGGGACCGCCAACAGGTGCCCCGCCCGAACGAAACGGTGGCTTCGGGCGTCGAGGGTGAGAACCTCACCACCCCAAATCGTTTCATCGCAGCCGTAACCGGTGCCGTCGAAGGAGACCCCGACGATGGGTTCGCCGAGGCGCCCGTGTTCGGCCAGCAGTGACACCACGTGGGCGTGGTGGTGCTGGACCAGATCCAGCGGGCGTTCGTCCGCCCGGCGCTCGGCCCAGCTTCGGGTGTGATAGCCGGGATGCAGGTCGGCGGCCAACCGCACTGGCCGGCCGCGGATCTCGCTGAGCTGGCTCACCGCCCGCTCGAACGCGCGCAGCGTCTCCCAGGTGGCCATGTCGCCGATGTGGCCGGACAGGTACGCCCGGTGGCCGTCGGTGAGGCAGAAGGTGTTCTTCAGTTCGCCGCCCACGGCCAGCACGGCGGGAGCCTCGAGCTTCAAGTCGATCGGCAGCGGCGCGTAGCCGCGGGATCTGCGGATCGGCAGCTCGTGGGCCCCCTCCTCATCGTGGACGACGCGCACCACCGAGTCGTCGCACGGCACGTGGATCGGACGGTCGTGATCGAGCACGGCGTCGCACAGCGCCGAAAGCCGGTGTCTAACATCGCTATCCGTGAAGCAGATGGGCTCATCGGAGCGGTTGGCACTGGTCAGCACCAGCGCGTCGGGCACCGGCCCGGGGTTGCCGGGAACCGGCGCCAGTAGCAGGTGATGAATGGGCGAGTACGGCAGCATCAGCCCCAGCAGCGGGCTGCCGGGCGCGACGGCCGCGGCGACCGGCGCGTCGGCGCGCCGCTGCAGTAACACGATCGGGCGGGCCGGACTGGACAGCACCGCGGCCTCTGCGTCGTCGACGTGGGCGTAGCGGCGCGCCACGCCGAGATCGCGAACCAGCATGGCAAACGGCTTGGCGCCGCGCGCTTTGCGCGCGCGTAACGCGTCGACCGCCGTTGCGTCATCGACCGTGCACGCCAGGTGGTAGCCGCCGACTCCCTTGATGGCCACCACGGCGCCGGATGCCAGCGCGACCTGGGTTGCGGTCAGCGCCGCGTCCGAGCCGCTCACCCGGCCGGCCGGCGATGCGAACCACAGGCTCGGCCCGCAGTGCGGGCAGGCGATCGGCTGGGCGTGGAATCGGCGATCCGCCGGATCGTGGTATTCGGTGGCGCAGCGCGCACACATGGCGAACCCCGACATCGTGGTGGCCGGCCGGTCGTAGGGCAGTTGGGTGATGATGGTGAACCGAGGTCCGCAGTTCGTGCAGGTCACAAACGGATGCCGGTAGCGCCGGTCGAGCGGGTCGAACAATTCGGCGATGCATTCGTCGCACACCGCGATGTCGGGCGGGATCGGGGTGGTCATGCCGGCGGCTAATTGACTTGGCACGATCCGGAATTCGGGTGGGCACGCGGCGTCTGCGGCGACGTCGGCGACGCGCACGTCGGTGATGCGTGCCAGGGGCGGCGCTTCCGCGCGCAGCCGGCGCCCGAATTCCGCCACCGGGCCGGGCCGGCCCTGCACCTCGAGAAAGACCGCACCTGAGTCGTTACCGACGAATCCGGCCAGACCCAGTTCGGTCGCGATCCGGTGCACGAACGGGCGGAAGCCGACGCCCTGCACCACGCCGGTCACCATGACGCGCTGCCGCACTAGGGTGTCAGGGGGGCCGGGCCGCAACAGCAGGGGGGTATCGGTCATGTCAACCGGCCTCCGGGTGCGGTGTCAGGTCGGTGCGGCCCCGGCCCATCAGCTCCAGGCCGGCCATGGCCTGTTCGGCCCCGGCCTGATCCGTCTTCTCGACGACGAAGCCCATGTGGATGATCACCCAGTCGCCGGGCGCGAACGTCTCTTCCGGCAACATGCCGACGTTGACCTTGCGTTGCTCACCGGTGACGTTGACGAGTGCGAGCTGTCCCTCGAAACCGTCCAGCATTCTGATGACCTGTCCCGGTATACCCAAACACATTGCTCAGCACCCCGTTTCGGCCGCCGAAGGCGCGGCCTGCAACGCCGCGACGATCTCTTCCACCGCCCGGGCCGCGCGGGGGACTGCCTGTGCGACCGGTTCGGTGAGGCCAATGCCCTCCTGGACGCTGCCCGCCTCGCAGCCGACCACCACGGTGTAGGGCGGATGGCCACCCAGCGCCCGCAGGCTGGCGAAGACGGCGGCGGGGTCCATGCTGTGCCCATCCAGACCGTTCGGCTCGGGCGACGAATCGTGGTCGGCCTGAAAGACGTGCAACGTGCCGGGATGGCCCCGGCTGGGCACGGCGTCGACCAGCACCAGCGTGTCCCACTCTTCGAGCAGGTCATACGCCAGGTGCATGCCCCGGATTCCGTAGTCGATGACCTGGACCGTCGGATCATCCTGGGGCAGCTCGGCGTTGCGAACCACTTCCGAGCCGAACCCGTCGTCGCCCAGAAAGATGTTGCCGATCCCGGCTACCAGGATGCGCGTCGTCATGGTGGCACCCGGGTCGTTACATACGCCTCAACTTGAGATAGCGGCGGGCATCCGGCAGCGATAGGGCACCGAGCGCCAACCCGACCGCTGCCACCAGCGCGACGATGGCGATGAAGATCCAACCTAGGACTTCCATAGTGAACTCCTTTCAGGGGTTTGTGCTGTGCTGCGACTGCAGCGGTTCGATTTCGTCGGGGGAGAAGTACAGATAGCGGCCGTACCAGTCGTGCAGCTCCGCCGCGGGGTCCTCGTCGACGACGACGCCGACGTGCTTGTTGCCCTCGACGTCCTCATGCACCGACGTGACGCGGGCAGTCTTGCCGGCGACGAAGATGTCCTGGGCGTCGGCGTTGCGCCGCGGGCGTAACCGGACCTTGCTGCCCCGCGCTATCCGGACCCCGTTCACCAGCACCGCGTCGATCTCGGGGCGAACGGCGTTGTCGGCCAGTGGATCCCACCAATCCACTCCTTCGGGGATCTCGGGTACCAACCCGGCGGGGACATTGAACGCGTGCGGATCGCGCAGCACGCCGTGCAGTCGCGCCATGGCCTCGGGCGACATGGCATCGCATTCGTCGATGATTCGCGCGGCCCGCGGGTCGGTCGCCCGGGCCTGCGTCTTCTCGTCATCGGTCATGGTCATCACGCGCAGGGTGAGGATCTCGTCGATCTCCGTGCAGTCGTACAGGGCGGTGTCGCTCTGTTCGGCGACCTCGGGGTGGTCGTAGAGGATGATCGGTGAGATCAGCAGCGTGTCGTCGGTGCCCGGGGGGCCGGCCAGTACCGGGAAGCAGCGGTGCCGGCCGCACCGGGACACCGCATCGGTCGCGGACTGTGGCGGCTCGAGCAGCGAGATGAACCGGCCACCAACCACTTCGGCGATGAGGTGCGTTCCGATCATGGATCGCGCGATCGCGTCACCCTTGTCGCCTGCGGGTGCACCGGTGTTCGCGACCCGCACCGAAACCCGCCGCAGATC